>JAUVEN010000026.1 GCA_030594815.1 Gammaproteobacteria bacterium | reverse complement strand
CTTACCGCTATCCATTATTGCAAGGCCAGGGTAACTGGGGTTCACCAGATGATCCCAAGTCATTCGCCGCTATGCGTTATACCGAATCACGTTTATCAACCAATGCAGACTTATTACTTTCTGAAATTGGTTTGGGTACGGTTAACTGGTTACCGAATTTTGATGGTTCATTAAAAGAACCTGAAATTTTACCTGCACGAGTACCTCATATTCTGCTTAACGGCACCATGGGTATTGCTGTCGGTATGACCACCGATATTCCACCGCACAACATGCGTGAAGTGTTACATGCGTGTATTCACTTATTAAAGAGTCCTAAAGCAACGTTAGCTGAACTCATGAAGTTCGTTAAAGGGCCTGACTATCCAACTGATGCTGAAATTATTTCACCCCGCTCAGATATCAAAGCAATTTATAAAACGGGTAAAGGCTCTATCCGTATGCGTGCGAAGTATGAAAAAGAAGGCAGCGACATTATTGTTACTGCATTGCCGCATCAAACTTCACCAGCAAAAATTCTTGAGCAAATTGCCGCACAAATGAATGCGAAGAAACTACCATTGGTTGTAGATTTACGTGATGAGTCAGATCATGAAAATCCAACGCGTTTAGTCATCGTACCTAAGTCAAAAGATACTGATATAGATGAGTTGATGACGCATTTATTTGCAACAACAGATCTTGAACGTACCTATCGCGTCAATATGAACATGATTGGTATGAACGAACGTCCAGGCGTTAAGAATTTACATACGATACTTACTGAATGGTTAACCTATAGAACGGGAACCGTCACTAAACGCTTAAACTTCCGTTTAGAAAAAATCTTAGCGCGTATTCATATTTTAGATGGCTTGATCAAAGCGTATTTGAATATTGATGAAGTCATTCAAATTATTCGTGAGAATGATAAACCTAAACCGGTATTAATGAAGCGCTTCAAGCTTTCTGATATTCAAGCAGAAGCTATTTTAGATTTAAAACTTCGTCATTTAGCTAAGTTAGAAGAAATGACGATGAAGAAAGAGAAAAAAGGACTTGCAACAGAACGTGATGAAATTGAAGCGGTTCTTGGTTCTAAAACAAAAATGAAAACGCTGATTCGTACAGAGTTAGAAGAAATTGCTGTTGAGCATGGCGATGTACGTCGCACTCCAATTAAAGAACGTGAAATCGCAACAGCTATGGCTGAAACAGATTTAATCGCTTCTGATCCAGTAACAGTCGTTTTATCTGAAAATGGTTGGATAAGAGCAGCAAAAGGCCATGAAGTTGATCCTGAGACCATGCCGTTTAAAGCCGGTGATAGGTTGCTGTCCTATACAAGAGCTAAGACGAATGAGCAGGTTGTTGCCATCGACTCAACAGGTCGAACCTATGCACTACCCATTCATACCCTACCATCAGCACGTGGCTTAGGTGAGCCATTAGTAGGCCGTTTAAATGCACCACCAGGCGCAACCTTCTGCGGTGTAATGACCGGTGACAATGATCAGCTGTTCTTATTAGCGACATCTCATGGTTATGGTTTCATCGGTAAGATGGAAGATTTCATCACCAAGAACAAAAAAGGTAAAGGCATTGTTAAAGTGCCACTCGGTGCAAAGATATTACCACCAGCACCAGTGAATGATATGGAAACAGATTGGGTTGCAATGACCTCAAGTGATGGACATTTATTGTTCCACCATATTTCTGAGTTACCGCAAATGCCAAAAGGCAAAGGTATTAAGATCATTAATATTCCTTCTGCGAAGTTAAAGACGGGTGAAGAGTCTGCTACTGCAATGACGGTTATTAATGAAAATGATAATTTATTTATTCGTTCAACTAAGTCAACTAAAGTACTGAAGTCTGCCGATATGGAACCTTATGAAGGCGAACGTGGACAGCGTGGTAAGAAGCTACCGCCTTCTTTACGAGATGTGGATTTCTTAAGAAAAGAAGAATAGGTTGCCTTATTTTGTCATTGCGAAGGAACACAGTGACTGCGGCAATCTGATGTTTATTGTAGGTCAGACTTCAGTCTGACAACATTATTATTTCATCCTCTGATTTTTGTAGGTCGGCTCTTCAGGCCGACATGTTTGTATTGTCACTGCGTGGCTGGAGTTATGTTCGTTTTCACTTAGGAACCACCTGCTGTGTTTCATCGAGCATAACCCAACGTATTCCATACGTTCTGGCCACGCCCGGATAGCCGAGTCGGTGGTGCAAAAGAAAGGTACCAAAGAAAAAGACACTCGGAAACTTGTTGGGATTTTCAATCCCAATTCCCTCACATCAAAAAGAAAAACAGGCACTCGCTAACTCGCGCTGTGCTAGTCGCAGAACCACTACGTGTTTCATCCGACATGCCCTGCACGCGTTGCGTTCTGGTCACGCTCAAACAAAAGCTCGCTATAATCCTGTTTTCCTTTTGATGCTCGCTGCATCTAACGAGGTTTATTCACTTAGATGGTATGTTTGTGCTCTACAGGGGCAGCTCTTAAATATGTGTGATTTGTCAGACTTGACCTAGAGGGATTTTATTTTTTAAATATAATACCCAGGCAAACTAAGAAGCGTAAGAGCCAGCATAATACAGATTATGCTAATATTAGAAAAAATTACTTTCCAACGGTGATTACTACCAGTTCTTAAGCCAAAAATGTAATGATTACATTAAGAGACAACAATGGAATATCAAATAATAGTTTTAATTCATTTAATAGGCGCGGTACTTTTTGTAGGTGCTCTAGCACTAGAGGTAATAGTACTTGAACCTATAAAAAAATATATAGGTGAAGAAACTTTTCAGAAAGTTGAATTTTATCTTTTCAGGAGAATTAAAAGAACCTACTGGGTAGGAGTGCTACCAATATATATTACAGGTTTTTATATGTATAGTTTTTATATTGAAAGTTATGGTAGCTTCGATGCTTTAATAACTACAGACTTTGGCAAACTTTTAACACTTAAATTAATAATAGCAATTGGGTTACTCTTTATTTTTGCAGCCGCCCCATTTCTATTTATGAAAAAACAAAAAAACCTAATAAAGCACTTTTTTATTATCACAGGAACCTGGAAAGATTTTAGAATTGATCGATTTGAGTTGATTCACTATATAGCATTAGCATTTGGTGTATTGCTTGTAATTATTGGCAAGGCTCTTTGGATGATATAACCCAAATAAGTAGGGGCAGACACAGTTATTTCTAATATTAGCGAAATCTGTGTACTGACCCCACTTAATTTAACCCAACGTATTCCATACGTTCTGGCCTCGCCGGACAGCCGAGTCGGTGGTTGACCGACAGCAAGTCACTTTTTCTTGCGCGGCCAAGAAAAAGTAACCAAAAAGAAGGCCGCTCGAAAACTTGTTGGGATTTCCAATCCAAATTCCCTCACATAAAAAGAAAAACAGGCGTTTCGCGAACTCGGGCGATGCTCCGCATTTCTCGCCTTCAAACAAACGCTCACTATGATCCTGTTTTTATTTTTATGCTCGGCTGCGTCTAACGAGATTCATTCACTTCCTGAGCTTGGCAAACCGTAATTTTGACTCAATTGTAACTAGACCATTCTCATAATCGATTGAGGATACTTTACACTCCCTCATACCTCTAACACTATGGCCATCTTCAATAACTTCAACAAGTTTAACTTCCTCACCGTCTTTTATGAGATTAGCCTGTTGAATATCGTCAAGCTTAAGCGATATTTTAAATTCCGTATTCTCTTCAATTGAGCCACTGCTTATAACTCGTTTCGTTTCTGTGTATATTTTTACAATGGTTTGATTTCTCGTGGCCAAGTGTTTGACTAAATCACCCTCACCTTTGATAGGTTCAATTACGGATGAAAACACCTTCTTGTGTGAGTTTACTATTGAAAAATAATTCAGATAGAAAATGTTCTCCAATTCACTTTCAGAATAAAATAAATTACCTGAGTGATTTATTAGCTCGCATGACACATAAGCAACTTTTGGACTTAACGGCAGGAAAAAATATGCGAATTCAATACTTTCATTTATGTTTTCTGAAAGATACTTTCTAGGTATTATCTTTAAAGCGTCCGATATATTGATTTGTCTACTGACTACTGGATTATCCGATGTTATAAATGGAAAGTTTGTTTCATTGTAAATTATGGCTGCATAGGGATGAATTATATTGCCAAGATCTAGCGTAGCCAACTGACGTTTAGAAATATCTTTTAAAGCAGTTTTATAATTATCTTTTCCTTCAAATTCGTCAACCCAACCCGCCACTTTATCCCATGCTCCCTGAAACATATCAATAAATGCCTCAACTCGCATAAATTGGAGAGTAACAAAATAGGACAAAAATGATAGATTTTCGTTATCCACCTTACCTTTTAAAATTTCCTTTATATACTTAGCATATTCCCCCTCAATCAATGATAAGTAATTCTCTATCTGTGGTTGTTTAGGATCATCTTCAGGAAGATTGTAAAAATATGTTTTTGTAAGTGATTGATGTGTAACAGACTTTAGTTTCCATGTTTCTGAAAGTTTATTGTTGTTGATATAGATCCCACCGCAAAATTTTGGATTTATCTTCTTTATCTCTGATATATCAGCTTCAAAATAACGCAAGTAACATGCAGGTACTAAATGTTGATTCTTTTTTTTAGGCATTGTTTAAAATAATCTCTATCAGAACACAATACTTCCTAATATATAACATTTCTATATGTTTATATGTGAACACTATATAGGGAGAGTAAACTAATATAAACCACTAATGTATGTTTTAAATTCATCCCCGTGAGACGAAGCCGAGCATTGAAATTAAAACAGGATCATAGTGAGCGCATGTTTGAGGGCGGAAAATGCGTGACCAGAACGCAGAGCGTGCAGGGCATGTCGAATGAAACACGTAGTGGTTTTCCGACTAGCACCGTGCGAGTTCGCGAGTGCCTGTTTTTCTTTTGATGTGAGGGAATTGGGATTGAAAATACCAACAAGTCTTCGGGTGTCTTTTTCTTTGGTACCTTTCTTTTGGACAAGCAAAAGAAAGATACTTGCTACCGGTGCCCTGAATATTGTTGAAAACAATATGAGGAAATGCCCTTGGGGTGCCGCCACCGACGCGGCCGTCCGGACAAGACCGGACATAAGATCCAGCCACGCAGTGACATCAAACATGTCAGAATGAAGTCTGACCTACAAATAAACAAAAATATTGATTCCAGCTCAAGGCCGGAATGACGAACTAGTCGGCTGTCCGGACGGCCCCGGACAAAATAAAACATAGTTTTATTTTTTATTTTCTGGCTGCGGCTTATTACTCAATTCCTCAAGTTTATTTAATACTTTTTCTGCTCGTTTGATATGTGACTTGAGTTTGGTATTTTCAGGGTTTAACTTTTCAAGTTCAAGCCAGATGCTTAAAGCCTCTTGTGTTTTACCTTCGCTGTATAATTTTCTTGCTGCTTCAAAGTGTTGTTTTTCACCGGCTTTAAGGTGTTTTTTAAGTTTGGCTATTAATTCTAAATAAACCTTTTCATTGTTTTTTATTTTATTCAGCCAGTTAACTTTATCTTTTGTTTCTTTTAATATCTCGTAACTATAACCTTGTGATAGTTTAGCTAACAATTCTTTTGCATCTTTAACGTAAGATTGTTTTTTACGTCTGATTTTTCTTTGGATACGTTGTTTTATTATTTTTAAGTGTGAAACAATATCTTCATCGGGTTTTAGCTTTAAGGCAAGTTTAATAGTACTAAATGCTTTGTTATATTGGCCTTTTTGATATTCTTGCTTGCTTCGTTTTGCAAGTCTTATACTTGTTTCTTGTCGTGAATCATCAAATCTTGAAATATCGAGTTTATTGCTCTCATTTTCAGAAACTGTTTTTTTTATTTTTTCATAAAGTTCCATTTTATTCAGCAGATCTTTTGCCTGGCTATTTAAAACATCATCTTCGTAAGTTGTAATTAGTTTGTTGCGTTTTTTTAAGAGTTTAACTCGCTGTTTCTTTATTCTCTTTGTATCAATAATATTACTTTCAACGTCATCAAGTAATTTTAGAGCTAAAATCCAATTGCCCTGGTTAGAAAGTTTAGTGGATTTTTCAATTGCCATGTTTTCATACGAAACGATCTTCTTTAAGATGATGTTTTTTTTACGTTGAATTACACGGTAGTCTTTGTGTGTTGGTTTGATATGACTAATGGTATCTAATGCAATGTTATATTTTTTTTCTGCAATCCATTGGTCTATACGTTGAGGAAGGTTGCCACTATAAGAATAAATAAGCGAACAACCACTAAAGGAGACCGCCAGGAATATGAAAAGAATTCGTAATTTCATCAGGCGGCAGGTTTAATTTGCAAAATCTCATCAATTTGCTCATTAATTTTATCCTGGTAAAGAGCAATAACATCAGTGACGACATAGGTAGATACTTTTTCCTTGATGCCCCGAAGATGAATAGACTTATATTTTTTTGCTTTTAGTCGCCATTGAATATCAGGATCATTATAAAATTCCCGGCTGACGATAATTTGATTTTCTTCGGCAATATGCTGTAAGCGTGACGCAAGGTTAACGGATTCACCAACAACGGTGTATTGCATTCTTTCAGTTGAACCTAAATTTCCAGCAAGCATGCTGCCGCTATTTATACCGATGCGGAATGAAACAGCAAGTTTGTCATTGTTTCTACGAATAACATTGATACGTTCAACCAGTTTTTGAATCATTACAGCGCAGTATACTGCGTGCATTTTATGTAGTTTATCTTCTTCAGGTGCGCCGAAAACAATCATTGCACAATCACCCATGTATTTATCGATAGCACCCATATACATTTTACTGGCGAGTGATATATATGAAAAATAATCATTTAAAACACCAGTGATTTTTTCAGCTGAGTGTCTTTCAGACAACTGGGTGAAACCAACTATATCAGCAAAAATTACACTGCCTTCGACATGCTGACCACCAAGCTGAATATGTTCGAGATTACCCATTATTTCCTTGGCAACACCCTTGGAAACATAACGGGAGAAAGCATTTTCAACCTGTGTTTTTTCAAGCAAGCCATCCGCCATGCGATTAAGAGCTTCGGTTAAATTTCCAAGTTCATCATTACGGCGTTCTTTAATTTGATATTTATAATTACCACTTGATATTTCACGACTTGCATTCATTAGTGAATGCAGAGGTTTTGTAATGCGGCGGCCCATGTGTAATGAAACAAACACGCCTACTAAAATCATAATAATTGTTGCAGTAACGATAGCCTGAACCATTTCCAAAATTGTTTGTTCAATTTCGGATGTGCTGAAAGTAACTAAAGCATGTCCTGCAATAATGTTTTGGAATTTTATGGGGGATATATATGATATTGCACTAACAAACTGACCTGTGGCTAAGTTAGTTTTCCACTGCAGTTGAAAGTGGTCTTTTTTATTTTCATCTTCTTTAGAGTGATTATATAAACGATAAATTTCATCACCTGGAATTACGCCGGATGAGGCAAGTATTTGTCCATCATCAGCATAAATCACAGCACCTAGAATATTATCCTGCGCCCCCAGGTTGCTGATAACAACCATTAAACTAAGTATGTCGTCAGACATAACGAGTTCTTTTGAGTTATCCGCAAGTTGTTCAACCACGGTATCTGCAAAATGATTCATTTGTTTGTGTAATAATTGAGTCTGATTATTAACAATTACCATACCCAGGATAATCATGCCGGTACTAATGAGCAGGGTCATAATGATGGCGAGTTTATAGGCGATCGGAAAATGTTTCGGTACTAAACGAGCACGAAGAAAGGCTTTCAACCTTGCTATGGGGGAGTAGCAAAATGTTAATATTCTTCGTAACTTAACCATTGAAGGTTTCCTGGCTAATATATTTTACTTTTATTATATGCCGTAGATATTACCATGCCTGTTTGTCATTTTAGTATCAGATTACGTTTAATAACGTAAAAAGTTTTATACCCTTAAAAGTAATTAATCAATATACTTTGTCCATTCTTTGAATGGGGGTATGATTTTAAAGAAAAAACAGGGTATTCTTTAACTAGTGTTGGCTCCATTATATGCGATTTGTGTTCAATATAATTAGATGCAGCGAAATGATGAATAAAAAGACGACATTTTATCTGGTTTTCGTGACCTTGTTGGCATTGCTGCTAAATCTGGGCGTGGCACTGTATATTCTGGATTTAGGGTCTTTTTTAAAACTCTTTGATGTCAGTGTCGAACTGTTTATTAGTCTTATTATCTTAGTGGCAATTCTGGGTGCTGCAATTTCATTTATCTTTTCTGAAATGATTGCCTGCTTTATGCTGGGTGTCACACTGATTAAACTGCCATCCACTTATTTAGAAAAATGGCTTTTCACTTCCGTTGAACGACAATCCCGTCAACTGGGCATTGTCATGCCACAAATTGGTGTTTTTTATGCGTCAGACTTAAATGCTTTTACTACTGGCCGGGGACAGCGCCATGCAATGTTTGCGGTGAGCAGTGGTTTACTTGAAAGTTTAGATCAGGATGAACTTGAAGCTGTTATCGGCCATGAGTTAGCGCACATAGAAAATGGTGATATGGTTTCACTGGCTATATCACAAGGTATTATTGTCAGTTTAACGGAGTTACCGGCACGCTTATTTGGTTTTATTATTGATTCGTTTATTTTTCGTGGACGCAGTCAGGGCGGTATCGCTTATCTCAGTGTGTATTGGTTTTGTATGTTGTTAATGGGTTTACTGCCACACTTTATTGTCATGTGGTTTAGCCGGCAGCGTGAATACTCAGCAGATAAAACAAGTGCTCTGCTCAATGGTGGCGAAAAAATGATTTCAGCATTGCAACGTTTATCGAATAGTAATCAACATCCTTTATTTTTAAAACAGATAACTGCATTTGGTCTCACGTCTGCAGTATTAGAAGGATTAGTTGGTGACATAGGAAAGTATAAAACTATTTTTAGTAGTCATCCGCCATTATATAAAAGAATTCACGTCATTCAAAAACATGGTCTCGAATAAAAAATAGAAGGATTAAAAGATATGCCATTAGTACAACCTTTTCGTGGTTTACGTCCTGTTAGCGATAAAGCAATTGATGTTGTTGCACCACCTTATGATGTTTTAAATACCGCTGAAGCACGCGAGCGTGTTAAAGGTCACCCCTTAAGTTTTTTACATATTTCAAAACCGGAAATTGATTTGCCTGAAGGAACAGATCCTTATGCTGCTGAAGTTTATGCAAAAGGTGCTGAAAATTTACAGAAATTAATTGATGATAAAGTTTTAATACGTGATGACAAGGCTTGTTATTATGTTTACAGGTTAGTGATGGGAGAGCACCAGCAAACGGGTTTAGTCGTGTCGGCTTCTGTTGCAGATTATGATACGAACCGTATACGTAAACATGAATACACACGACCAGACAAGGAAGATGATCGAGTTCGCCAAATAGATGCTCTAAATGCACAGACCGGACCAGTATTTTTAACATATCGAAATAATAAAGTTGTTGAAGATATTACAACTAAAGTTTCTAAAAATGCACCAACTTATGATTTAACGGCAGATGATGGAGTTAAACATACTATATGGGTTGTTTCTGAGGATGAAGATATAAATACATTAACATCAACGTTCGATGCGATGGATTGTTTATATATAGCGGATGGTCATCATCGTTCTGCGTCGGCTTCACGTATTGCTGCTTCACGTAATGGTAGTAGTAAAGACATAGGCAATTCTGCACATGATTATTTTTTATCAGTGATCTTTCCGGATAATCAAATGCAAATTCTCGATTACAATCGTGTAATTAAAGATCTTAATGGGTTATCTGAAGATGAATTAATTACAAAAATTAAAAAAAGTTTTTCAATAGAGGCGGTAGACGCGCTATATAAACCACAAAAGCGTACAGAATTTTCTATGTACCTGAAAGGCCAATGGTATAAGTTACAAGCAAATGCTGATCTGATTCCGAAAAATGATCCTGTCGGTGCTTTAGATATTAGCTTATTGCAAAATAATTTAATTGAACCTTTATTGGGCGTCAGTGATCCCCGTCGTGATAAGCGCATTGATTTTGTTGGCGGTATTCGTGGTTTAGAAGAGCTGGAAAAACGAGTGAACTCTGGTGAAATGCAAGTTGCCTTTGCTATATACCCAACAAGTCTCTCGCAGTTAATGGACGTTGCAGATGCCAATGAAGTCATGCCACCAAAATCTACCTGGTTTGAACCAAAGTTGGCGGATGGTTTGGTGTCGCATGTTTTGGATTAAAAAAAATTAGCCACCAAGGACACAAAGAACACCAAGAAAACATAAAATTAAAAAAACACGGGGAACGCAGGGATAAAATATTGTGCTTTTAAATCTTAATCTTTTACTTGGTGTTCTTTGTGTACTTGGTGGCCAATATGTCTATTCATCGAAATCGTATTTGAGTTCCGAATCTGGCTGCTGCAGGAAGTGCCCCTGAATAAAGGCAACACTGCTTTGCCACAATAACGCCATGCTATTGGCATCTTCAACAAATGCCGCAATTGCCATAACACCTCTTTCGTTTGCTTCTTCGGCAATCTCTTTTAATTTTTCCTGTGCTTCAATACTATCTTTTAGATTTAATGCCAGTGATGAATCAATTTTAAGATAGTTAACATCAAGGTGTTTTAATGACTGGAAGGTATTTTGTTCTGTGCCAAAGTTTTCCAGACCAACACGACAATTAATTGAACGTAAACCCTGAAAGGTTACTTTTGCTTGTTTAAGATAATTAAGTGCAGTTGCTTCATTAAGCGTAAATACAAGACTATCGGCATCAAGACGTAATGATTTCATACGTTCTGTAATCCAGGGTAAAAACTCATGGTCTGTTAAAGAGCCTGCGGATAGTTTGATAAAGAAACGAGTACTGGTACCGTGCTTCATTCGCTCTGCGAGTAACATAAATACGTGCGCTATAATCCAGCGGTCAACGAAATTTATTAAGCCCATTTCCTCAGCCGCAGGTAAAAATTCATCAGGCAAAATTTCTGAACCATCATCATCTTTCATTCTAACCAGAACTTCATAATGAGCGCCAGCTTCACCACGTAAACTCACTACCGGTTGATAAAGCAAATGGAATTTATTTTCTTTTAGTGCAACTTTAATTTTTGTTGCCCAAACACTATTTTGTTCTTTCTCTGCAAGCTCTTCAATAGCGGGATTAAATATACTAAATTGATCTCCACCTGCTTTTTCTGCGGCAAGCGCACCTTTTTCTGCACGAGTTAGAATGTCGTTTAAATTGCTGGTTGTCTCATTAATATTGGTGACACCGATACTACTGGTAGTAGTAACTGATTTATTATTTACTTCTGATATATGGTTATGAACTAATTTACAAATTCCACCTGCTACTTTCTCTGCCTGGGCTTGATCTGCATTGTTTAGTAACAAGGTAAACACTGCGCCTTCAAAACGTGCAAGCAAGCCAAGGTTAGAAACTTTTTCTTTAAGTACAGTAGCCACATCTGTTAGAACAAGATCTCGGCCTGATATGCCAACGTTGCTTTTAATTTCTTCATACTTATCGAGCATAATATAAAGTAAGGCACCTTTAACTTGCCCATCAACAGCGCGCGAAATCATTTTGTCGGCTTGTTCTATGAAATAGGTATGATTGTATAAACCCGTTAACAGATCCTGTTTACTTAGTACGTTAAGTTGTTTTTCGAGCTCTTTACTTTGCGCTTGATCTCTTATGATAATCTGGCTGCAAGACTCACCTTCCATACTTGCATTGGAGAATTCCATTGTTATATTGAATGTTTTTCCCTCGGTATGCTGACCTACAACATCGAGATTATCATCAGTAATTTGTCCTTTAGCATAGCCGCGCAAAAACTCTTTTAGTTTTACATGTTGATCACTCGCCACCATGTCGAGTATTGGCATGCCTTCTATATCTTCAAGATCGGCATAACCAAACATTTCCAAGTAGGCATTGTTTGCATATATGTGGGCACCATCGTGTACGTAGGCGATGGCATCACGCGAACTATCTATTAAGTTTCGGGTGCGCTTTTCTGTTTCATGTAAGAGTTTTTCATTTCGTCTTAATGTACGACGATTTTGTAAGTCAGCGAGTTCACGTTGTACTACAAATTTAAGGCGATCACCTTGATCGCTGGCAACAGCATCTCGAGCACCCATGTTCAAGGCTTCAATTGCAGTAGATTCCTGGTTTTTAGGAGTAATAATAATCAGAGGTATATCTCGTCCAGAAGTGACTATGCGTTTGATGGCTTGTTTTGCAGTAAATAACGGAGTGGTTTGTTTAGCAAGAATGATATCAAGAGGATTTTCTTCGATAGCTGTTTCCATGTCTTCACCATCTTCAACACGAATATCACGAATAATATAGCCCGCTTTGCGCAAGATATTTACCAGAACTTCAGCTTCTTCCGATGAGTCAAATATGGTTAAAACACGTAACAGTTTTTCGTTACTCACTTGCATTCCTTATGTTGTTGCTTAAACGCTTATTTAAGCGGCTATTATGCTTATAAAACATATCGGCATGCAACTCTTTGACTTAAATGAATTTTTGATAAATATTGGGTTTAAATTCAGGATTAAATGGAAGACCAGATATTACTAAAGTCTTGCTCTTTTTCACCTTTTTTAACTTTTTTGACAGGCGTGTGTTGCTGAATAATTTCAAATTCAAACTGGGCAAACAAACCTGTATTTTGTATCGATTTGGTCAAAGTAGCAGGTATTTCTTTACCCAGCATATTGATAGTGATCTTATTGCCTTCACGCCAGGGCACGGGATTAGTAATTAAACAGGCGGGTTGTTTAAGGTTCTTTAACTCTGGCAACATTAAAACACGTTGTAGCGGGGCATTAGGTGTACTTGTCGCTCTGATACCGATTGCAGCAGCATTAGGATTAAGCGTTTCAATTCCCATTTGTAATGTCTTATCGTGGTTGAATTTTAACCAGCGAATAACACCAATGCTCCAGCGTTCAGCATGACCATTCATTTTACGACGAATACTCACCAGCTCACCCACCTGAGCCTTATTTTTTAACTCATCTTTTTGGTTAATCATCAAACCTTTGGCGCCTTCATTAACAATGAGCCAATTGTCTGTCTGGTATTGTTTCTCTTCCGTTTTTATTTCATCAATATTAATACGATTTTTGTTTTGTAAGCTCAGTTCTTGTTCAACCAGGGGTTCTAATCCTTTTGAGTCCGATGGGTAAATGAGTCCCCAGACATCATCAGATGTGGCGTTAGAATCATTCAAGTTGAGTTTGATTTCTGTACTTTCAAAATGTGCACGATCATTGTATTTATTACTGAACTTCCCGTTGTCGACACTCTGGGCTTTCTGAGTAATAAATTGATGTGCAGCACTTAAACCAATTGTGATTTTGACTTGTTCATTTTTATTGCTTCGCGGGAAATGTCGCTTACTCGCCATTCCCCATGCTATTAACAGCCGTTGCAGTAAATTATGAGCCAGATCGGGACGAATATTATCGATGCTTGTTATGGTAGAAAGTCCAACATCTTTAGTATTTTTAAGCTCATATTCCAGTTTTTCAGCAATTTCATACGTATCAATAATTCGTACGGTGCTCGCATCATCAATGCCCGCGGTTATTGCTAACGATAATGCCGATGGAGGACATGACTTCGCAAGATTATCTACAAATTTATTTGTATCTTTATCATCAGCATTTATAGGACGAATAATAGGTTGATCCAGCCAGCGTTCCAAAGCCGTGTAAACCTTACCCGATTCTCCCTGACGTAAGTGATAGGGCGAGGCAAGAGACAATAATAAAATTCGGGTATATTCGGTCGAGACAGAACTTTTAGTGCCATAAGCTCGTATCTCATCACGAATTTGAGTTTTAAGTAATTTCCGCTTTTCTGAAAAACTGTAGAGTTTATGCAACTCTGTCCATGCAGTATCAGGGAAAGGGGAATAGGACTGATAGTATGTTAAAAAGCTCTGTCCCATATAATTAATACTACGATGGGTTAACATGGCCAACGGTTTCTTATCAAAAATCATTAGGTTATTTGCAAGCATATCTTCAAGAGCAATTTTGTATCCGGTTGCCATGCTGGAAAACAGCTCTTTGGTAATGGCGGCAATTTTCTGACTTTTTTCCGGTAAGGGTAAGCTAATCCCAATGAAGTGTTTTTTCATTGAACGTGTTACGTACTCAAGAGGCTCACGCAATGTTTCGAGAAAGCGAATTCGATCCTGATAAGGGTACGCAAGCTGGTTGGTTTGGTTTAAGACAGTATAAATTTGCTTGGCAGTTTCACCCAGATTTGCACGGGGCAGAGCATTAATCCAGACAGCCAGTTTTCTAGGCCGTATATTAAAAGCCGTATTATCTGGCAATGTTCGGTTCGGCACATCAAGGCCAATATTTTTGCCCACGTTGACTAACTCCATGTTATTTCAGTAATTTGCGGGTTCTATCCTCTTCAATGATAGAAGAGAAAGCTACTAAGGTAAAAGTCGCTTATTTTCCGTTAATTATGGCATAAAGTAGTGATTTATGACTATTTTCTTAGCATTTAGCAGTGTTTTCGTAGATTTTTTAAGGAAAAATGGTGCAAAATGATGAAATTGAAGGTAGGTATATTATAAATTGTTAATATATCCTTTAGAGAGGACAAAATATGAGTCAAAAAACGGCTGTTTTTGACTTTTCGCCCGCTTTTTCTTCAACCAATCTGGGAACAAGGTAACCCGGTAATTGATGACGTATCTCTTCAATTAATTGGCAGGCTTTATCATGAGCAACATAAAAATGTTTTGCTCCTTGCACCTTGTCGAGCATATGTAAGTAATACGGTAAGACATTATGCTCAAAGAGCTTCTTACTCAAATTAACCAGTGCAGCAGAGTTATCATTTACTCCTGCGAGTAACACAGACTGGTTGAGCAAAGTCACATGCTGCTGGTGTAATTTTTCCATAGCAGAAGCAACATCAAAGCTAATTTCATTAGCATGATTACAATGCAGAACTATAATGATTTTCCAGGGCAGAGAGTCCAGCCAGCTTAACAACTCATTGTTCACTCGCTCAGGTAATACGATAGGCTGACGTGTATGCAGACGTAATGTCTTGATGTGAGGAATATTAATAAGTTTGTCGGTTAAATTTTTAAGTCGGCCTTCAGTTAAGCTCAATGGGTCTCCGCCGCTTAATATAACCTCATGGATATCTACATGAGCACGAATATAATCAACGGTTTCTTGCCAGTTTTGATCGGTACGATTTTCCTGGTAAGGGAAGTGACGGCGAAAACAATAACGACAATGTACAGCACATGCAGCGGTGGTAATGATCAATACCCGGCCATGGTATTTGTGTAACAGGCCAGGTACTTCAATCGCAGCCAAATCGGCAACGGGATCAAGTATAAATTCCGCATCATGAATTAACTCCGCATCGAGTGGGAGTATTTGGCGTAACAAGGGATCGTCTGGATTACCTTTTTCGATGTTCTGGCAATATCCTCGAGGTACACGCAAGGCAAAAGACTGATTTGCGGCAATGGCACCCTCTAATAATGATGCTGGCAAATTTAAATATTCAAGTAATTCAGCCGGATCCCTAAGCGCATTCGATAACGCCCTTTGCCAATGAGTTGGAGGGCAATCAGTATGCTTTAACTGAGTATCATCAGCCTGACAAGAAGGGGACGTTCGCGGTATCATAGGAGCATAGTATGCATTTTATGTATTAGCGGCAATTCTAATTCCCGGAGAGATTAACGAGTATGGCAACCTATAGCACGAGTGAATTCAAAAATGGCCTCAAATTAATGATTGATGGCTATCCATGCAGCATTATTGAAAATGAACTTGTAAAGCCGGGAAAAGGGCAGGCATTTAACCGGGTAAAACTGCGCAATCTTAAAACAGGTCGGGTAATGGAAAAAACCTTTAAGTCGGGTGAATCGGTTGAAGCGGCAGATGTTATGGAAACTGATTTACAGTATTTATATAACGATGGCGAAGCATGGTATTTCATGGATACAAAAACCTTTGAGCAAGTTGGAGCAGATGAAACGGCCATTGGTGAAAATATTAAATGGCTTAAAGAACAAGATATGTATGAAGTGACCTTGTGGAATGATGTTCCTATTGCAATTACTCCACCTAACTTTGTCGAGTTGGAAGTAACAGAGACTGACCCTGGTTTACGTGGTGATACCAGTGGTGGTGGTGGTAAACCTGCAACACTGAGTACCGGTGCCGTTGTTCGTGTTCCCTTGTTTTTAGATGAAGGTGAGATGATTAAAGTGGATACGCGGACAGGAGAATACGTCGGCCGGGTAAAGAAGTAATATTAGCCACCAAGGACACGAAGAACACCAAGAAAATATTAAAAAACCACGAGGGACACTGGGGACACAGGGAAAACCAAAATATTAATTTTGTGTAGTGAGTATACTTTCTTAATTTTTTACCCCGTGCTCCCCGTGTCCCCCGTGGTTTAATCTTAATGTCTTTTCTTAGTGTTCTTCGTGTCCTTGGTGGCTAAATATTTTTAATTAAGTTGAGTTAGTTATGGCAAGTTGGCAACCTACAGCCAGTTTAGAGATGTTAAAAACGAGAGCCCGTTTGCTGTCCAAGCTGCGGGCTTTTTTTGCAGAAAAAGATATTTTTGAAGTTCAAACCCCGGTTCTTTCTCACTCTGGTAATACTGAGCCATCAATAGAAACATTTATTACGCAGCAGCATGAAAATTCGACATCAATTACTCAACCCTCCTTTTTGAATACCTCACCTGAGTTTGCAATGAAACGCCTGTTGGCGGCAGGGTGTGGTTCTATTTATCAAATTACTCCTGCCTTTCGTCAGGATGAGCAAGGTAAAAAACATAACCCGGAATTTACTTTATTAGAATGGTATCGAATTGATTTGGATCATCATGCATTAATGGGTGAGGTGAATTCTTTAATTCGCTTTGTCGCAGAAGATTTTTTAACTCTGGAGCGTAGTCAGTTTTTTTCTTATCGGGATGCAATGATAAAATTTGCAGATGTTGATCCTTTTAAAGTGGATATTGAAGCGTTAAAAGCAGTAGCGGTGAAGGAAGGTATTGATGCAGTTGGGATGGATGATGTTCCTTTTGATAGCTGGCTGGATTTATTAATGAGTCATGTAGTTGAAAAAAATCTTCCCTTGAATTGTCCTGTGTTTATTTATGATTATCCTGCGAGTCAGGCAGCACTTGCTAAAATAAAAAAAGGTTCACCTGCGGTTGCAGAACGATTCGAGCTTTATATTAACGGTATGGAGCTGGCAAATGGATTCCATGAGTTGAGTGATGCGGAAGAACAAGCCGAACGCTTTCATAATGATCAAATACAAAGAAAAGAATCAGGCCTACCGGGTATTCCGGCGGATTATCATTTAATTGATGCGTTAAAATATGGACTGCCTGATTGTGCTGGAGTAGCGATAGGTGTGGATCGTTTATTGATGGTGTTAACGGGTGCGGAACACATTAATAAAGTGTTAACGTTTCCGTTTGACAGGGCTTAATAATATTTTCTTGATTTTAGCGAATAAACGCAAAAGTCACCCCAAGAGTACTTCCTCAGATTGTTTACAACAATCATCAGGGCGCGCAGAGGCGCTAAGGACGCAGAGAAAGCTATTTTTTACTTTGCATCCTTAGCGCCTCTGCGAACTTTGCGTTATATATTTTGTTAACTATTTAATGCTGCCTATCACTTCACCCAACTGTACAGACTGTTCAGCATTAAGCTCTTTATCCCAATCCATTTTTTTATTTGCATGAACTAAAATAACCGTTGAACCCATGTTAAAGCGTCCCATTTCCTGACCTTTAACAAAACTAATCTCGTCTTCGTCATATATCCAGTTACGAATATCTTTACGGGTTGGGGGTGTCACTTCACCATGCCAGACAGTTTCAATACTACCAACAAAAATTGCGCCGACTAATATCATTGCCATTGGACCAGCGGGTGTATCAAATAAACATACTACACGTTCATTACGCGCGAATAAGGCCGGAACATTTTCAACAGTTGTAGGGCTTACGCTAAATAATTCTCCAGGAACATGAATCATTTCTTTCAACGTGCCATCGATTGGCATGTGAATGCGATGATAATCTTTAGGAGAAAGATAAATAGTATTAAACTGACCATTCTTAAATGTTTTAGCCAGGTCTTCTCTATCACCAAGAAGTTGTGTCAGTGAATATGCATGTCCTTTTGCCTGAAAAATCAGATCTGCATTTATTTTTCCTAGTTGGCTAACTGCGCCATCAACAGGAGAAGTAATTGTTTCTTCATTAGTAGAGATTTCCCGAACACCTTCTTTTAATTCTCGGGTAAAAAAGTTGTTAAAACTTGAATAGCTTCTCCAGTCAGAATCTTTCGCTTCTTCCATGTTGACTTTAAACTGACGAATAAAAAATGGCAGCATTAACCTTAAAAACCATTTGTATTCACAACGTGTTAAACGCCACATCATCTTTGATAAAAAATGTTGCGGTATAACATGCTGTAAAGCAATAAAAAGACGTGCACTTAATTTCAATTTAACTTACTCCAGTAAGAGACCTATGCACGGGTAGCGAGAAGCCAGATAATGGCATCAAAAACCAACTCAAAAGTGCCCTGAGTATTGTTGCAAACAACACGAGGAAATACTCTTGGGGTGCTCATGTACTTCGTGTACATTCCGCTTTTTCATCGGTTTTTCTTTATTCTCTAACTTCTCGCTACCCGTGCAAAGGCCTCGAAGATTTTAACGATGCGGCTACATTGAGCCACATTTACCAGCCCCACACTTCATTTGAGGTTTGCTATCATTTTTTACCTTCAAATTAACCTTAACCGTTTCACCATTATCGAAAGATAACGTGAGCGGAATAACGGAGCCTGATTTAACAGGCTTTAATTTACCCATTAGCATCATATGTAAACCACCTGGTTTTAACTCAATATGGCCATTAGCTTTGATATTCAAGTGTTCCTGTTTAATCATTCTCATCATGCCGTTACTCATTTCGGTAAGATGGATTTCAATTTTTTTAAATAAACTACTTTTCACTGATAGTATTTTAATATCTTTGTTACTGAGGTTGTATATTTTCATATACCCGGCCATAACTTTTGCTACTGGTGGTGCTTCCGGGCTCCAGGTATTTTCAATTTTTAGTGAAGATGCCGCGTTAACAGAACCGCTTAAAAGAAGATAAGAAATAAAGATTCCGCTAAACGTTTTTATGAATGACATTATTCGTCTCCGTAAAAGAGTCTGATGGTTTGAAAGTTGGCAGCAATGGTTTTAGCCACATGTGGAGGTGAGATTACAGCACGCATACGGCCTTTAGGATCTACTAGTATTAGTTGAGCACTGTGGTTAACGATGTATTCAAGATCATTATCACCGTCTTTTTCATCATAGCCATAGAGAATACCAATTTGATTGGTTAGCTTGTCTATCTCATCAAGTTTTCCCGTTACCCCGTTAAATTCAGAATGAAAGTACTGAACGTATTGCTTTAATGTTTCAGGTTTATCACGATCCGGGTCAACCGAGACAAAATAAAGTTTGGGATGGCCAACATCTCCCGCTTTAGTGGGTAAGGTTTTCCATACAGACTGCATTACTTTTAATGTTGTAGGGCAGACATCGGGACAATTAGTAAAGCCGAAAAACAGGAAACTCCAGTGTCCCTTAAGTTGTTCCGGACTGAAAACCTGTCCATTTTGTTCGACCAAATTAAATCCTGCGAGCGGGCGAGCATTTGGCAACACCGTCGCATCGAGGTCTTTCGGTATCTTATTATCGTTATTATTAATAAGCATCTGCTGACTTAACCATAAGCCAATAATCAGGCTAAGAATGCCAATGCTTATAGGTAAAACCAAATTTTTTATTGTTTTTTTAGATGACATGTCTGCTTGCATGTTTTAGTCCATTTATATATTGAGTTGCGCGTATTTTAGCGGATTTTTGTCTTAGGGATAGATTTAAACCATATAAAATATACTTTATAAAAAGAGAACTTTTAGCGAACAACCCTTGTGCTTTGTCTTGAAAATTAGTATGGTTAGAGCATATTCCTAAGAGGTTAAGGCAATGAGTAATGTTAACTACATGATAAATAACAAATTTAATAAAAATGATCGTGAAGTTTGGACGCCAGAATTAGAAAATTTGGACATTTTGTCAGAAGAGCTGTGTGAGCTTCCTTTACTTGGCTATGTTACAGCTGGCGAGCCTGTACTTTTATCAGAAGAAAATGAAACAGTAGCTGTACCGGGCAGCATGGTGCGCACCAACAGTTATGCTCTACGTGTTCGAGGACATTCGATGATTGATGATAATATTGAAGATGGCGATATTATCGTAATAGAGAAGCGTGAAACAGCATGTAATGGTGAGTCGGTAGTTGCCATGATTAATGGTGAAACTGTCACACTTAAGAAATTTTATGTTGAGCGAGATGGTATTCGGTTACAGCCAGCCAATCCAACAATGGATCCCATTTATTTGCGAAATGAAGACGTTCAAATTCTTGGTATTGTGACAGGTGTAATTCGTACTGCTTAGAAGCTTTGATACTTTGTCGCTATAATGATTATCTTTATGTTTCAAGGATAGCGAGCTTACTTGTAGGTTCGAATTCATTCGAACGCGGTGTAAATTTTAACCTCTTGGGTAATTTTCACTTTAGAGTACGAATAATCCCTCAAATATATTTTTATGGGGAGCGCTACGATTCGTACTTACAATTTTATCTATTCTATTGGTGTATTCGGCTCATTCCCCCAGTCTGACCATGACCCTGGATAACCCTTAATATTTTCATATCCTAGAGATTTCAACATAATATAAGTATGGGCTGAGCGATGGTGTGTCTGGCAATGAGTCACAATGGTTTTGTCCGGTGTAATGCCTTTACTTTCTAGCAACTGGCGCAGTTCATGTTCTGGTTTGAAACATTTTTCATTCGCTTTATCCATTGCATCTGTCCACTCGATATTAATGGCACCTGGAATATGACCGCCGCGTTGCGCATACACTTTTCGACCACTGTATTCAGCAGGACTACGAGTATCAAGAATGATGACATTCTCGTCTGATAAGTGGTCTAAAATAAACTGGCGTGTCGCCACAGTTTCATAATTCATTTCAGTTTTAAATTCACACGGTGTGGGGTAACTGATTTTTGATGAAATTTCATTTCTTCGGTTTGACCAGGCCTGAATGCCGCCATTTAGAATTGAAAAGTTATTGTGACCTGCGATTTCCAGCGTCCATAAAAAACGACATGCACGTCCTCCACCTTCATCATCATAAACCACGACATGTTTATCTTGTGTAATTCCTAAACTACCAAAAACATTATTCAACTGTTCTTCAGTTGGCAGTAATCCCATGCGAGGTTGTTCAACTCGGACGATCCATTCGTAATTGAGGTATACAGCACCGGGCACATGGTATTGCACATAAGTTGCCGGGCTTGAAAGATCGACAATGATTACATCATTCGAGTTTAATTGTTCTTTTAACTCAGATGGCTCAATAAGAAGAGGAAGTTTTGCGGACATCAGCAGGCCTTTACATTAAAGAGTGAGGCGAAGATTATATAGAAAGTCAGGCCTGGAGAGTGTAATAAATAGTTATTTAATGCCCCATATAAAGCAAGGTTGTTACTGATAAATTGTTAATTGCTATTTGTGAGTAAAGCAGTAGGTGATAGACTTGCCGGCTTATAAATTTACCACTTTAGAACAAGGGATTTACTATGACAATTTCATCATTCCAACCTCCTAAACGCACATTAATGGGACCGGGTCCTTCTGATGTAAGTGAGCGTGTGCTTCAGGCTCTAGCGCGTCCAACCATCGGTCATTTAGATCCTGCTTTTGTTGGCATGATGGATGAAATGAAAACCTTACTTCAATATGCCTTCATGACAAAAAATGAACTGACATTCCCCGTTTCTGCACCCGGTTCTGCTGGTATGGAGACGTGTTTTGTTAACCTGGTAGAGTCGGGTGATAAAGTTATCGTTTGTCAAAATGGTGTTTTCGGCGGCCGCATGAAAGAAAATGTGGAACGCATTGGCGCTACCGCTATCATGGTTGAAGATGAGTGGGGCACGGTTGTTGATCCACAGAAACTTGAAGATGCTTTAAAAGCGAATCCAGATGCAAAATTTGTTGCTTTTGTTCATGCAGAAACTTCAACAGGTGCTCTGTCTGATGCCGAGACATTAACCAGGCTCGCACATGATCATGATTGTTTAGTCATTGTTGATGCCGTGACTTCTTTAGCAGGTTCTCCTCTTAAAGTGGATGAATGGAATATTGATGCCATTTATTCTGGCACACAAAAGTGTTTATCCGCGCCTCCAGGTCTTTCACCAGTAAGTTTTAATGAGCGTGCATCAGAAGTAATTAAAAACCGTAAATCTAAAGTTCAAAGCTGGTTTTTAGATCTGAGTTTAGTAATGGGATACTGGGGCGCAGGTGCTAAACGTTCTTACCACCATACTGCTCCGGTTAATAATCTTTATGGTTTGCATGAATCATTAGTTATTTTACAGGAAGAAGGTTTGGAAAATTCCTGGAAACGTCACATGGATATGCATTTAAAATTGAAAGCCGGCCTTGAAGAAATGGGCATTGGCTTTGTTGTTAAAGAAGGTGATCGTTTACCTCAATTGAATGCGGTTTATATTCCAGACGGTGTTGATGATGCAGCAGTACGTGGCAAATTGCTTAATGACTACAATCTTGAAATTGGTGCAGGCCTGGGAGCCTTAGCTGGTAAGGTATGGCGCATCGGTTTAATGGGGCATGCTTGTAGCGAAAAAAATGTAGATTTCTGCTTAAACTCTTTAAAGGAAGTTTTAGGTAAATAACTTTGTTTTAATGCTCTTATAAAAAAGCCAGCATTAAGCTAATGCCGTTCAGTTAAGAATTTTGTTCTATTCTCCCTCCTATAGGGAGGGGGCTAGGGGGAGGGGATCATTAACTATCACCCCACCCTAACCCTCGACAATTGCTCCTGCATTGTTCTACCTTCGCCCGTCCATGGGCTCGTCCCCTTGAAGGGGGAGGGAACAGATATTTTTAATTTTATGCTCTTAACTGATCGGCATTAGCATTAAGCCGGCTCTATTATGTTATTTCTTTAATCGTTGTTGTTTTTTCTGTTCTTAAGTTCTTGCATTTGTTTTTCATAACAGTCAGGGCATATACCATGACTAAATTTAGCTTCAGAATGACTATGAATGTAAACCTCTAATTGATTCCATAAACCTTCTTCATCCCTGATGTTTTTACAATAACCACATATTGGAATAATACGCTTGTAGCGTTTTTACTTCTTCCAGTGCTTTTTGCAGGTGCTCATTAGTTACATTGATCAGTTTTATATCAGCAGAACGCCGTTTATCAAAACAACGGAAAACCCAAATAATCATCGCAATGGCCAGGAAAGTAAATAAAATTACAACTACCTGGATAATGTTTAATAATTTAGTTTCACTTACTATTTCTGTCTGTAGTTTGCTTTCAACTTTATCTGCCTGACGAATTACATCTTTGAATATTGAATCATATCGATGATCCATTACTATATCTTTATCCGGTTTATGAAGGGTATTAATACGTTGTTCAGTAATCTGATAGAATATTTTTATTTCATCAGATACATTTTTAATTTCCTTTCTTAATATGGGATCAGACAGAGCAATAAAACGTCCTTCAATATTTTCTCCTCCATTTAACATTGCCATGGCATACCACTGAGCTTTATCAATATGATTTAATACATTATCTGCATTTTCACCTTCGCTACCGTTGAGTATCTCTTCTAGTAAAAGGTGAGCTGTAGTAATCTCAAGTTTAATCACCATAGATGCATCGATTAGTGGGGGGTATTTTTTAAGCATATAATTGCCGATATTAAAACCATAACTCATCGTCGCAACAATTAAAAAGCCTATACTTATAACAATAAGCTGAAGTCGCCATGGGATGTTTTTAATCCAGTTATCGATAGATAAGTTGGAAGAAGTATTTTTATCTTTATCTGACTCAGGAACCATAATTAATTACTCTGTAAATAAAAAATTATTCTGAGTGTTCGGCTAAGTATAGCCAGGTTTTGATAACACTGTCTGGGTTAAGTGAAACGCTATGTATACCTTGTTCCATTAACCAGTAAGCAAAGTCTGGATGATCAGACGGGCCCTGGCCACAAATACCGATATATTTATTTTTCATTTTGCATTCTCTAATGGCCATACTGAGTAAGGATTTTACTGCTTCGTTACGCTCATCAAATTGATCGGCTACTAATGCAGAGTCCCTATCAAGACCAAGAGTCAGTTGGGTCATATCATTAGAACCGATCGAATATCCATCAAAGTATTTTAAGAATTTTTCTGCTAGTAAAGCATTTGATGGGATTTCACACATCATCATGATCTTTAAATCATTTTCATCACGAGCTAAATCATTTTCTTTTAACAGGTTTGTGACTTCGTGTGCTTCTTCAGGCGTTCGTACAAATGGAATCATAATAGCAACATTAGTCAGTCCCATTTCATCGCGAACTTTTTTAATTGCAAAACATTCAAGTTCAAAACAATCCTGAAATTTTTTATCGATATAACGTGATGCGCCACGAAAACCAATCATTGGATTTTCTTCATGAGGCTCATATTGTTCCCCTCCAATAAGGTTGGCATACTCATTAGATTTAAAATCAGACAAGCGAACAATAACTGGCTTAGGGTAAAAGGCTGCAGCTATAGTCGCTATACCTTCAGTGAGTTTCTCAATGTAAAAACCGACAGGATCGGTGTAGCCTCTGATACGTTCATCTATTTTTTGTTTTATGTCATCCGGCTGAATGTTGTACTGCAATAAGGCTTTTGGATGAATTCCAATAGAGCGGTTAATAATAAATTCGAGCCGGGCTAAACCAACACCATGATTGGGTAAAAAGCTAAAATCAAAAGCTCGATCAGGTGTGCCAACATTGAGCATTATTTTAAAAGGTAATTCTGGCATTTCTTTTAAATCAATTTTATTGATTTTAAATTTCTGAATACCTTCATAGATAAAACCTTCTTCACCTTCAGCACAACTCACTGTAACGGGCTGACCATTTTTTAAAACGGTAGAAGCATCACTTGTTCCTACAACCGCAGGCACTCCTAATTCACGCGCAATGATTGCTGCATGGCAAGTGCGGCCACCACGGTTAGTTACAATTGCACTGGCACGTTTCATTACCGGCTCCCAATCAGGATCGGTCATGTCGGTAACAAGAATTTCACCATCAACAAGTTGATCCATTTCACTGGCATTTAAAATAACGCGTACATTACCGTGACCGATACGCTGGCCAACACTACGGCCTGTTATTAATATATTCTTATTCGATGGAGCAAGTTCATAACGTTCTAATATATTTCTGTTATCACGACTTTTTACGGTTTCTGGACGAGCTTGTACAATATAAATCTTTCCCGAGGTGCCATCTTTTGCCCATTCGATATCCATGGGTTTGCCATAATGTTTTTCAATTTTAAGACCCATTTCAGCAACGGCCGTTACTTCATCATCTGTTAAGCTAAATTTGTTTTGTTCTGTGCTTTCAACATCAATTGTTTTGGTTGATGTTTCGTGTGCCGTTGTATCTGTAAAAATCATTTTACGTTTTTTACTGCCGATATTACGGCGTAAAATGGCGCTGTGATTTTTTTCTAAAGCGGGTTTATAGACATAAAACTCATCCGGATTTACGCTACCTTGAACAATGGTTTCTCCTAAGCCATAGGCAGATGTAATAAAAATAACATCTTCAAAGCCAGACTCGGTGTCCAAAGTAAACATTACACCACTACTTGCCAGATCACTTCGAATCATTAACTGAATGCCTGCAGACAAGGCAACATCATGATGTGCAAAACCATGATGTACACGATAGGCAATAGCTCGGTCATTATATAAAGAAGCAAAGACTGCCTGGATAGCTTTAATTATGGCATCTTCACCTTGTATATTGAGGTAGGTTTCTTGCTGGCCGGCAAATGAGGCATCGGCTAAGTCTTCAGCTGTTGCGGATGAACGAACAGCATAGGTTGCTGCAGCACCGTATTTTTTTTCAAGTTGTTGGTAGGCCTGGCGAAAATCTTGTTCAAGATTTAAAGGGAGAGTTGCTTCCAGAATCCAGTTTCTTATTTTTTTTCCTGTTTCTTGTAATGCCAGTACATCATGAACATCTAAATCTTTAAGTGAATCATTAATTTTCTGTTCTAGATTTGTTTCTTTAATAAAACACCAAAATGCATCTGATGTGGTTGCAAAACCACCTGGTACTGCAATCCCTGAGTCAGCAAGTGAACTTACCATTTCACCTAAGGACGAGTTTTTGCCACCCACTTGCGGTAAATGACTAAGGTTAATTTCATCAAACCATAATACATTTTTATTTGTAATTTCATTTTTAGTCATAGAGTAATACCAGATTAATATGCTATGTTATATAGTTATAGTGCATTTCAAATATGTCTTAAATATAATACATATAGAATATAATGTAAGTGTGGATGCTTGATAATTCAATAACAAAACTATGCCAGATAAAAATAATAACTCCCGAGCCGTATTTTTTGTTTCGAATAGCACAGGTATTACTGTTGAAACATTAGGTCGCAGCCTGTTATATCAATTCTCCTCAACACAGTTTGAATCCCACTCGCTACGCTTTATTGATACTACGGATAAAGCAAAAGAAGCGGTTAATACTATTAATAATCTGGCAAGTGAAACGGGCTCACGTCCAATTATTCTTAGCACCTTAGTTAAACCTGAATTACGCGATATTTTATCTACAGTTAACGGACTTTACCTGGATATTTTTGATACCTTTATTTCTCCAATCGAACATGAAATAGGCTCTGAAGCCAAGCTTGGAATGGGACGTGCACATGGTATCATTGATGATGATTATTACACCGACCGTATGGATGCAGTAAATTATTCATTAAAGACGGATGATGGGGTAGGAGCAAAAGAATACTCTCAGGCAGATGTCATTCTTACGGGAGCTTCTCGTACGGGTAAGACGCCCACCAGCCTTTATTTAGCCATGCACTATGGGTTAAAAGCAGCAAACTATCCGATTGTTGATGAAGAAATTGATTCTTACTCTCTGCCTGCGTCTTTGAAGGATTATAAAGATAAAGTCTTTGGATTAGTGGTGACACCAGAACGACTACAAAGTATCCGTACTAAACGGCGTCCTGATAGCCAATACGCCACATTATCTCAGTGTCAGTACGAGATTCGGCAGACAGAAGCCATGTTTCAGCAAGAAAATATCCCGTATTTTGATGTCAGTAGTATGTCGATAGAGGAGGTCTCCTCAAATATCATGAATATGATGAAAATCAGTTCTCGTACATTTTTGCCTTAAATTTATTAAAGTATCGTCATTCCGGCCAAACCAAAGTGCGAGCCGGAAGAAGGTGAGACTGGGACAGTCGAGAAGCTGGTCTGGGCCATCTATGCGCTTAAACGACAAGATTCCCGCTTCAGACATGCGGGAATGACGGGTAGGTTTGTAGTTATCTGCCGGTGAAAAATAATTCAATAGTTGTTTAAACACCGCGTCGGCCTGAAGTCCGACCTACGAAATTAAAAATAACGGGGTGTGTAGGTTGGGCTTTAGCCCAACGCGGTATAAATACATCAACTTATCTCTTCGAATAATACCAAACCTGATACTTTCTAAATATATTTCTTAAAAATTCAAAAATATCCCTTGAATATCCACTCATTTGCCAATATATAAATAAGCATCGAATTTAAACAATCTAAACTGAGAGAGAAATATGACGGTCGAAGCCAAGAAAGAAACCCTGAGTTTTCAGACCGAGGTAAAGCAACTGCTCAACCTCATGATCCATTCCCTTTATTCCAATAAAGAAATTTTTCTGCGTGAGCTGGTATCTAATGCCTCAGATGCTTGTGACAAGTTGCGTTTCGAAGCATTAAGCGACAGTGCATTATATGAGAATGAAGAAGATCTGGGTATTACCATCGAATTTGATAAAGAAGCGGGCACTGTATCCATTACAGATAATGGTGTGGGTATGACGCGTGAAGAAGTGATCGCCAATATTGGTACTATCGCTAATTCGGGTACAAAAAAATTCCTTGATAATCTGACCGGTGAACAAGCCAAAGACGCGCAAATGATTGGTCAGTTTGGTGTTGGTTTTTACGCCTCTTTTATTGTTGCAGATAATGTCACGGTTGAGACTCGTCGTGCAGGCTTAACTTCTGAGCACGGCGTGCGCTGGCATTCATCGGGTGAAGGTGAATTTGATTTAGAAAACATCGTTAAAGAAGAACGTGGTACTAAAATTATCTTACATCTGAAAAAAGATGAAGCAGAGTTTGCTGATGACTGGCGTTTACGTTCAATTATTAACAAATACTCAGACCATATTTCATTACCCATTTCCATGAAAAAACGTGATGACAAGGGTGAGCTGACCGATGAAGTGGAGGCAGTAAATAAAGCTTCTGCATTATGGACTCGCTCAAAGTCAGAAATTAAAGATGAAGAATATAATGAATTTTATAAACACGTTGCACATGACTTTGATGAGCCGCTTAGCTGGTTACACAACAGAGTAGAAGGTACGCAGGAATATACGACCCTGTTCTATTTACCTAAACGTGCACCGTTTGACATGTTTGAACGTGATCAAAAGAAAGGTATTAAACTTTATGTGAAGCGAGTGTTTATTATGGATGATGCTGATCAGCTCATGCCAAATTATTTGCGCTTCATTAAAGGTGTGGTTGATTCAGATGATTTGCCGTTAAATATTTCACGTGAAATATTGCAAAAGAATAAACATATTGACACGATTCGTGGTGCATCAATCAAAAGAATTCTTGGTCATTTAGAAAAAATGGCAAAAAATAAAGCTGAAGATTACGCCTTATTCTGGAAAGAGTTTGGCCGTGTCTTAAAAGAAGGCCCGGCAGAAGATTCTGCTAATAAAGAAAAAATTGCAAAACTTTTCCGTTATGCTTCAACCAATAATGATTCTGATATCGAAAATGTTTCGCTAGATGACTATATTAGCCGTATGAAAGAAGGTCAGGATAAACTGTATTACATTACAGGTGATACATACGCTGCAGTTAAAAACAGTCCTCATTTAGAACTCTTCAGGAAAAAAGATATTGAAGTCATTTTAATGCATGACCGTGTTGATGAATGGATGATGTCATACCTACAAGAGTATGATGGTAAATCGTTTGTTAATATTGCAAAAGGTGAGCTTGATCTTGGTGATTTAGAAGATAAAGAAGACAAGAAAAAAGCAGAAAAAGCAGCAAAAGATTATGAAAGCTTGCTTAAACAAATGACTTTAAGCCTGGGTGATAAAGTGAAAGAAGTGCGTGTTTCAACGCGCTTAACTGATTCACCGTCTTGTTTGGTTGTTGAGCAACAAGATATGGCTGTAAGTATGCAGAAAATTCTAAAACAGGCAGGACATGAAGTGCCTGAGATTGAACCTATTTTAGAAATCAATGTAGAACACCCATTAGTAAAACGATTAAGTGATGTACAGGATGATGACAAGTTTAAAGACTGGTCACATTTATTGTTTGACCAGGCAATGCTGAGTGAAGGTGGTCAACTGGAAGATCCCGTTGCTTTTGTGACGAGAATAAATCAATTACTTTTAGAAACCATGTAAAACTAAATAAAAGTAATTGTTGATTAAAAAAAAGGCAGCCAAAAGGCTGCCTTTTTTATGAAGCTAT
>JAUVEN010000007.1 GCA_030594815.1 Gammaproteobacteria bacterium | reverse complement strand
AAATTTAGAGATAATCTAAAAAGTTTTGTAGAACAGGTGGTTACGAAGCATTTGCCGCTTAAGGTTACACGCCGAAGTGGTGATGATTTTGTTGTTGTAAGCGCAGATGATTGGGAGCGCGAGCAAGAGACACTCTATATTTTACAAAATACGGATTTAATGAAGCAAATCGTTTCTTCGATGGACTCGCATTTGAAGGGGCAGGGCTATAAACCTGCGGATGGGGTGCTTGATGAGATCACCGGTATTTGAAGGAAAGACATGGGATGCCTATGAAAATCTTAGGCAAAAGGACAAAAGATTACATAAAGCGCTATGTTTGATATTAAAAGAAATGCTTCGGGGTGATCCTAGTACAGGAATAGGAAAACCAGAAAGACTAAAACATAAGCTTTCTGGTTTATGGTCGCGTCGCTTAAGTCAAAAAGATCGTATTATTTATAAGTATGATGATCATAATATTTTTATTTTTGCGATTGGTGGTCATTATGATCAAATTTAAAAACTTGCCTGTACACATTTCAAAATACCGTAATCATAGTTACCTTCGAGTGCATCAAAGGCAGGTTTAAGTCTGTCATCGTCCATATGTATTTCAAGTGCGTTGACGATTTCATTGTGTTCACCGTCACTGAGTTGCAGAACATCTTTTGCTTCAATAAGGCCGACTTCAATGGCATCTGCAAAATGGGTGTAGACAGTTGATAGTTTTATATTGCGTTTGCTTGCGATGGTTTCAGCATCTAAGCCATCATTGAGTAAGGTTAGTGTTTCATTTACCGTGTCACTTAAATTATTTTTTAATATGTCGGGTAAGGGTGAAGAGATAATAACCTCTAAAAAGGTATCTCCGTATTTATCGAGTTTTTGCTCACCGACACCACTGATATAACGCATAGCTTCAAGTGTAGCGGGTCGTGTCTTTGCCATTTCTTCTAACGTACTGTCATGGAAGATAATATAAGGTGGAATGCCGTATTCATTAGCAAGTTCCAGGCGATGTTCACGTAATAATTCAAACAAGGGTTCATCAACACTGCGTAGAGAAGTACGGCTTTTGCCTTTTTTCTTTTTAGATTCCTTATCGAGTGCTGGCTTGCGTAAGACAAGTTCGATTTCACCGCGCAATAAAGGTCGTGATTGTTCGACAAGTTTTACTGCGCCATGACCTTCTATGTCTGTCGCTAAATAACCAAGCGCAATGAGTTGGCGAAAAAGGCTGCGCCATTCTTGTTCGTGGTGGTCTTTGCCAATGCCATAAGTGCTGATGCTGTCATGCTGAAACTGTTTTATACGTGCGTTATCTTTTCCAAGTAATACATCAATGACATAATTCACACCAAATCGCTGACCGGTTCGATGTACGCACGATAATGCTTTTCTTGCGGCTTCGGTGGCATCCCAGGCTTCGGGTGGGTTAAGGCAGGTATCACAATTTCCACACGGTTCTTTTAATGGTTCGTCAAAATAGGCAAGGATAGATTGCCGGCGACAATGGCGTTGTTCACATAAGGCCAGCATGGTTTCAAGTTTGTTATGTAATATACGTTTAAATTGTTCACTGGAATCATTGCTCTCCGCCATTTGACGTAGGCTGATCACATCTTGTAACCCATAACTCATCCAGGCATTGGCGGGTGCACCATCACGCCCGGCACGCCCGGTTTCCTGATAATACGCTTCAATACTTTTGGGTAGGCTTAAATGGGCAACAAAACGCACATCAGGTTTATCGATACCCATACCAAAGGCGATGGTGGCGACAATAATGATATTTTCTTCACGTAAAAAACGGCGTTGGTTTTTCTGTCGTACTTCTGCAGATAGGCCTGCATGATAAGGCAAGGCTGTGCGCCCTTGTCTAACTAACCAATCAGCGGTCTTCTCAACTTTATTACGGGATAAACAATAAATGATACCGGCATCGTTTGGATGTTCGCGTTCTAAAAAAGACCATAAACGATCTCGCGCATTACTGCCTTCGCTAATGGTGTAATTAATATTAGGGCGATCAAAACTATTGATAAATAATTTAGCATCGTGCAGGTTAAGTTGTTCAATAATTTCCTGACGAGTACGCTGATCAGCGGTTGCAGTTAATGCAATACGAGGAACGTTAGGGAAGCGCTCATGCAAGATGCGCAGCTGTTGATATTCTTTACGGAAGTCATGTCCCCATTGCGATACACAGTGCGCTTCGTCAATTGCAAATAAGGCGATTTTTGCACGATCAAGCAATGACAGCATTTTATTTGTCATTAATCGTTCAGGTGCTACATAAAGCAGATCAATTTCACCGTTGAGTAAAAGCTGTTCTGTTTTATGTTGCGCTTCACCATCCATGGATGAATTCAAAAAAGCAGCGCGAATGCCAAGTTGCTGTAAGGCATCAACCTGATCTTGCATTAATGCGATAAGAGGTGAAATGATAATGCCGACACCTTCTCTCACCATGGCAGGGATTTGATAACACAACGACTTACCACCGCCGGTTGGCATTAAAACTAAAGCATCATCACCGTTAAGTAAGCTTTGTATAATGTCGGATTGATGATGACGAAAATCATCATAACCAAACTTTTTTTGTAATATGTCTTGCGCGCGGTTCATTGTGAGTATTAATGATTTCTGTTTTTACCGTGACGTTCTTCAAAATGTTGCTGAAAGCCTTCAGGTTTTTCTACATTGCCTTCATAAATATATTCCGCTATTTTTTCAGCATCTGTACGACTAATAGAAAGAGGCGGCATGATATTAAAGCGACGGATTGCGCCACGCATTAATGAGTTATCGGCATCTTGTTTTTCTACCCAGTCTGCAACAGCCATAACAAAAGAATCTTTATCTGTATAGGTACTGATATAGTGCATACGTACTGCAATAATAGGGGGAGCAACACGTTTATTCATGTCCATGCCACCACTCGTGCCATGGCATGATGCGCAATTATCTTTATAGAGCTGCTGGCCGGCTTTATGGCCATCACTTGCATTCGCCGTTTGAATTAAAAACATAGCGCTAAGAATGGCTAAAAGTGAAAATGTTTTCATAATATATAGTCCGATTAGTTGATGAAATATTATTTTTTAACTAAATTAATACCGTCTTTTTCAATATTAATCATTTTTTGTTTGTATAAACTGCCAATAGCTTTTTTAAAGGCTTTTTTACTCATGCCAAATAAATCCGAAATGATTTTTGGATCCGTCTTATCATGTACCGGAGCAAAACCACCTTGTTGATTTAAGTGGGTAAGAATAATTCTTTCATATTTATCACGCGTTTCTTTACCGCCTTGCAGACTTAAATCTATTTTTCCATCAGGTCGTATGCGTTTTATAAAACCATCAATACTTTGGCCAAAACTTAAACGTTGAAACACATCATTTTTATATAACACACCCCAATGGCTATTATTAATAATGGCTTTGTAACCTAAGTCGGTACTGTTGGCGACAAGCAGTTTAACCGCTTGTTGAGGTGTGAAGTCATGCGGTTTGTCATCATCAAGAAATTTATCAATCTTTGATGATGCAGTAAGACGGCCTTTAACTTTATCAAGAAAAACATAAACAATATAAGAACGTCCAACTTCCATCGGTCGGTGCTGTTCACCAAAAGGAACAAAAAGATCTTTCTCTAAACCCCAGTCTAAAAAAGCCCCCATATTGTTAACATCAACTACGGTCAGGTAGGCAAACTCACCGAGTTGAGCTTTCGGTGTTAAGGTTGTCGCGACAGGGCGGTCTTCCGAATCAAGATAAAGAAAAACCTCAATTTCGTCGCCCATTTCAAGATCTCTGGGCACGTATTTTTTCGGCAAGAGAACTTCGTACAAATCTTCGGCATCTAAATAAACCCCAAAATCGAGTTTTTTGAGGGCTTTTAAAGTATATGTTTTACCGATAGTAATCATTGTTTCATCTCGATAGATGGGGAGGTTTCCATAAATGTGAATTATACTATAATTTCTTATGATGCTTGAGTTCATGTTCTAAATTAGTTTTGAGGCTTGTTTCCATGTTTACTAATCCTTCGCTCGATGAAATAAAAATACTTCTCAAAAAAACGAAAACCATAGCAGTTATCGGCTTATCACCAAAACCAAAAAGACCGAGTCACGGTGTTTCAAAAGCTATGCAGGGGTTTGGTTATGAGATCATCCCGATACGTCCGGCAGTTGATGAAGTTTTAGGTGAAAAAGCCTATGTAGATCTTGAGTCTATTCCTAAAGATTTACTGGAAAAAGTAGATATGGTTGATGTATTTCGCGCCCCCGATAAAATTACTCCAATAATCGATGCCTGTATAAAACTAAAAATTCCGCTTATTTGGCTGCAAGATGGAGTAGTGAATGAGACAGAAGCGGCAAGGGCACAGGCGGCCGGAATTACGGTGGTGATGGATAGGTGTGTTTATCGGGATTATATACAGCTTTTATAAGTAAAAATTATTCTCCCCTCCCTTAGGGAGGGGGTTAGGGGGAGGGGATAAATTTATACACCCCACCCTAGCCCTCCCCTTAAAGGGGAGGGAATTCGTTAAATGAGTATAAATGACAAATTATAAGGTTCAGCATAAAATAAACCATGGAAATTGAATTCACAAAAATGCACGGTCTCGGAAATGACTTTGTCGTTATTGATGCAATCAATCAGGATATTGACCTTTCAGAAGAACAGGTACGTTATCTGGCCGATCGGCATTTTGGCGTAGGTTGTGATCAACTGCTACTGGTTGAAGCGGCTGAAACAGATGATGTTGATTTTGTTTACCGTATTTTTAATGCTGATGGTGGTGAGGTTGAGCAATGCGGTAATGGCGCACGGTGTTTTGCTGTGTTTGTGCGCGAAAAAGGCTTAACAGATAAAGATCTTATTCGGGTTGAAACGGCGTCGGGTGTTATTGAGTTGCATGTTCAGGATAATGGCAAAATCACGGTTGATATGGGTGTGCCTGAGTTTAGCCCCTGGAATATTCCCTTTAATGCAGATACCCGCCTGGATGAATATTCGCTGGATGTGAATGGGCAAATGCTAAAAATCGGTGCTGTTTCGATGGGCAATCCGCATGCTGTGACAATTGTCGATAATATAGAAACCGTGGCGGTTGATGAGCTGGGCGCAGGCATTGAAAATCATCCTCTTTTCCCTAACCGGGTAAATGCAGGTTTTATGCAAATTATTGATGAAAATCATATTCGTTTACGGGTATTTGAGCGAGGTGCAGGTGAAACACTGGCCTGTGGCACGGGAGCATGTGCCGCTGTTGCGGTTGGTTGTTTACAGGGACGTTTAGCTAATCAGGTTGAGGTTGAATTACCCGGAGGAAGTTTACAAATCAGTTGGCAAGGAGAGGCTTCGCCCGTTATGATGACAGGGCCCGCAACCACTGTATTTGAAGGTAAAATAACGGTATGAGTTCTCAAGATCACAAAACTAAAGACGCTGAATTTGAACATGAAATGGTGCATTACTTACGTGACCACCCTGCTTTTTTTGAAGAGCATCAGGATGTTCTTGCGGGTATGGTTTTAACACATGAATCAGGTCCTGCTGTTTCATTAATTGAACGCCAGGTGCAGATTTTACGCGAGCAAAAAGAAGAGCAAAAAAGAAAATTACAAAGCTTAATTAGCACTGCACATAATAATGAAAAATTAAATAATAATGTTAATGCGTTAATTTTAGAACTGCTTGATGCTGATTCATTAGATGAAGTTTTAAAAGTCATTGAGCAACGCATTCGTGCTGACTTTGAAGCGGATGCAATTGTCGTTAAGCTTTTAGCGTCGGGTAATGATGTTCTAAAAGAACATGAAGAATTAACCGCATGGCAGCAACCTGCATTAGTCATTGGTGAAAAAGTGATGACTGCAAGACAACCTGTCTGTGGTTCATTCAAAACTGAACAAATGCAGGCATTGTTTGATGATGCTGATATTCAGTCAGCAGGTATCGTGCCTCTAGCAAAAGATAAAAATAGTAAAAACTGCTACGGCATTATTGCAATTGGTAGTTATGACCCACAACGTTTCCGTGCAGATATGGGAACACTTTTTCTTTCATTATTAGGTCAGGTTTTAACGCGTATTCTTAAGCGCCATCTGGAAGAATAATAATGAATGATTCAGCAATGAAATGGATAGATTCATTTCTTGCTAAGTTACGTAATGAACGTAACTACTCTCCTCATACTCTAAAGAGTTATACCCGCGATATTCAATCGCTCACAGCTTTTTGTGATAAACAAAATATTACACGCTGGACTGATGTTGATGATCAACATATTCGTTCTCTCATTTCAAAACGACACCGCCAAGGTCTAGGTGGTGCAAGCTTGCAACGCATGCTGTCGACCTTTCGTTCATTTTTTAAATATTTGTTAATAGAAAATATTGTCAAAAATAACCCGGCACAAAATATTCAGGCACCAAAAACAAGCCGTAAATTACCCTCTACTTTAGATGTTGATAGCGTTGCACGATTAATTGAAATTAAAGGTGATGAAGTAGAAACAGTAAGAGACCGCGCGATGTTGGAACTTTTTTATTCTTCTGGTTTACGTTTGTCAGAATTATCCTCACTTGATATCAATGATGGAAAAAGCAGTCTATCGGGTACGATCCGCGTTAAAGGTAAGGGTGATAAAGATCGTGACATTCCTGTTGGTAAAAAAGCGTGTGCTGCAATTAATGCCTGGTTAAAAAGACGTGCTGAATTAGCTAATGAAAATGAACAAGCTTTATTTGTCGGCAAACAGGGCAAACGAATTCACAATTCCGTAATACAAAAACGCTTAAAATACTGGGCGCAGAAGCAGGGTATCGATATGAATGTCTTTCCTCACTTATTACGTCATTCGTTTGCCAGCCACATGCTGGAGTCGAGTGGTGATTTGCGTGCAGTGCAGGAATTGCTGGGTCATGCTGATATTTCAACGACTCAAATTTATACCCATCTGGATTTTCAACATTTAGCCAAGGTGTATGATGCCGCACATCCTCGGGCTAAACTGACAAAAAAATAGTTGCCATTCATACCACTTATTAATGGGCGAAGCTATCTCTCGTGTAGGTTGGATCAACGACTGCAGGGAAGCAGGAGGTAGAGTAACGCAGGAGCAGTTACCGAGCGCAGCGGATCCAACATTATGGCTTGTTGGTTCCGTCGTTTTACTCCTTGAACCCACCTACAAATAATATCCTGGGACTTTTTATTTAGCGGTAGGTTGGATCAAGCGTAGCGGATCCAACATTATGGCTTGTTGGTTCCGTAGTACTTCTCCTTGAACCCACCTACGAAATAATATATTGAGATTTGAATTTAATGATGTTCAATTAAAATTTGTGTAGAATATTAGTTATTAATTAATATTGTTTATTTTCCACGGAGGGAAAATCAATGAAAAAAACACTCATCTATATAGTGCTCCTTACCATCCTCTCACCTCAGTTGGCTGCTGCTAAAAGTCAAAAAGAGGTAGTTATCGAAACCGCTTCTCAGTTCCAACGCTGGTGTAAGAATCTCTCATACCGTCACTTCAGACAAAAAAAGAAAATGGCCTATAACTGGTCATCTTCTACTATCCGACAATTAAATGATTACCAAACCTCAGGCAGCTGGAAAGTAAATAATGTGGAAAAAAAGGTCTTTTGCCAAATTCGAAAGGGTAAAAAGGCAAAATATACCAAAATGGAAATCCGTTGATTTTATAACTCTATGTTTTATATGTGATTAATGAATATAATTTAGTGAATAATGAATATTAAATTGATTGTTCAGTATTCATGAGCTATAAATACAGCCAAGATTTACACGATCTTGTTCTATCGAGTTAAACCAGGCTAAACATGGAAGAGAATCATGACAGAAGAAATTAGTACACAAATTTTAGATGCCGCAGAAGCGCGTTTTAGAACATATGGATTTGGCAAAACGACAATGGCAGAAATAGCATCAGATACTGATATGTCTACCGCTAATTTATATCGTTTTTATGAAAATAAATTGGCGATTGGTTCAGCAATGGCGGATCGCTGTTTTGGCAATCGTGGAGCGATTCTTTCTGAAATTGTAAAACGAACTGGAATATCCGAAGCTGAACGCTTAGAAATTTTTGTCCTTGGAATGCTGGAATATGGACATGGTCAGTTTAGCAACGAACCAAAATTGTCTGAATTAGTTGATGTCATTATTAAAAAACGACCTGATTTGATCCAGTTCCAAGTTGATAGTGATAAAGCATTTATTGCCACAATTTTACGACAAGGATGTGGGAGCGGCGAGTTTGCTGTGGATGATATTGATGAAATGTCACCGTATGTCTTAGCTGCAATTGTAAAGTTTTCTTCACCTTTTTTTATTGCTATGTATCCTTTCGAAGAGCTTGAGCGTTTAGCAAAAGGTGTGGTTAGTTTAATTCTTAATGGTTTAGTTAAAAATAATTAAATAATAATTTTATTTTATCGATATTGATAATTTAAAGGAGAAAGATCATGCAGGATATGGAATCAAAGATTGGACCATGGGTAATAAAATACCGTTGGTTGATTATATTATTATCCTTTGTTCTGGTGTTTGCTGCAGCAAGTGGTGGTCGTTTTTTAGTTTTTAAAGCAGATTACCGCGTATTTTTTAGTGGAGATAATCCTCAGTTACAAGCATTTGATAAGTTAGAAAAAACCTACAGCAAAAATGACAATGTTCTTTTTGTATTAACACCTAAAGACGGAGATGTTTTTACTAATGAAACCTTAAAGGTTGTAGAAACATTAACCGAGAAGGCGTGGCAAATCCCTTATTCTACTCGTGTTGATTCAATTTCAAATTTTCAATATACCTATGCCGAGGGTGATGATTTAATTGTTGAAGACTTGATAAGCGATGCAGAAAATTTAAGTCCTGCAGAAATTAAAAAAATCAAAAACGTAGCAGTTAATGAGCCTTTACTTAAGCAACGCTTGGTTTCACCCTCTGGTCATGTGACTTCTGTATCAGCATTAATTTCCTTACCTAATATTGATCAAACAAAAGAAGTGCCTGAAGTTGTAGCTTTCTCACGAAAACTTGCAGAAGAAATTCGAGTCTTAGCGCCTAACTTAGATGTCCGTTTATCTGGCATGGTGCCAATGAATAATGCATTTGCTGAAAGCGCGCAGGGTGATATGGCAGGACTAGTCCCTATTAGTTTTGCTGTTATGTTTGTCATGTTATTACTTTTGCTCAAGAGTTTTTCGACCACCTTTGGAATTATTCTCGTTATCTTTATGTCGATATTAGTGGGCATGGGTTTAGGGGGGTACATTGGTCTCCCCTTAACCGGACCTTCGGTCTCATCGACAACAATAATCTTAACCGTTGCCATAGCAAACTCGGTGCATGTTCTTACCACCTTTATTCATGAAATGAGAAAGGGAACAGCAAAGAATGATGCATTAATAGAAGCATTAAGAATTAATTTACAACCGGTGTTTCTTGCAAGTGCAACAACCATGGTGGGTTTTTTAACCATGAACTTTTCAGAGGTTCCACCCTTTCAGCATTTAGGTAATTTTGTTGCCATGGGTGTGGTCGCTTCATTTTTCCTTTCGGTTACTTTTTTACCTGCTTTGATTTCTGTTTTGCCAGTAAGGGTAAAAGCAAAAGTAGATGATGAAGATAAGCTAATGCTCAAGCTGGGCGATTTTGTTGTTAAGAGACAAAAGAAACTTATCTGGGGTATGGGTGCTCTTATTCTTACGCTTGTTGTCTTTGTCCCTAAAAATGAATTAAACGATGTTTTTGTACATTATTTTGATGAAACCATTCAATTCAGGGTTGATTCAGATTACATCGATAAAAATTTAACCGGACTTTATATTATTGATTATTCTCTTGAGAGTGGAGAAGAAGGTGGTATCAGTGAACCGGGTTACTTAAATGAAGTTGAAAGTTTTGCAAACTGGTATCGTGAGCAAGCAGAAACACGACATGTCAATATTTACACAGAGGTTATTAAACGCCTTAATAAAAATATGCATGGCGATGATAAACAATGGATGAAAATTCCCGACGAGAGAAACCTGGCGGCACAATATTTATTAATGTATGAAATGTCGTTACCTTATGGTTTAGATCTTAATAACCAGATTAATATTGATAAATCAGCATTGCGTATGACAGTTTCTATTAAGACGATGTCAAGTAATGAAATTATTGAGCTGGAAAAAAGAGCGCAAGCGTGGATAGCCAAAAATGCTAAATACATTAAAGCGGCAGATGGAACAGGGCCTACTGTTATGTTTGCTCATATCGGTCAGAGAAATATAAATAGTATGTTACTGGGAACAACCTTAGCCTTAATCTTGATTTCAGTTATTTTGATAATAGCCTTTCGTTCGTTTAAAACAGGTTTAATCAGTATGGTGCCTAACCTTGTTCCGGCAGCAATGGGCTTTGGATTATGGGGCATCTTTATTGGTGAAGTTGGTTTAGCATTATCCATTGTAAGCACGATGACCTTAGGTATTGTAGTAGATGATACCGTGCATTTTTTAAGTAAGTATCTTCGTGCAAAACGTGAGTATGGTTATAGTGCAGAAAATGCAGTCCGATATGCATTTACCCATGTAGGTAGAGCATTGATTACGACCTCAATTGTTCTTGTGGCAGGCTTTATGGTATTGGCACAATCACATTTTGAACTTAACTCAGGCATGGGTTTATTAACCGCAATCGTTATTACATTCGCATTGATGGCAGATTTCTTCTTTTTGCCACCGTTATTAATGAAATTGGAGAAAAAATCATGAAAGGAATAATTTTATTATTTAGTCTAGTTGCTTTTTCATCTTTAGCCGGCGCAGCTTTAGCAGAAACCGCTGAAGAAAAAGGGCTTGCTATTGCCGTTGAAGCGGACAAACGTGATCAAGGTTGGACTGATCAGGCAACCACATCAAAAATGATTTTACGCAATAGCCAGGGTGCAGAAAGTACGCGTGAGATAAGAGGTAAGGCTTTGGAAGTTAAAGGTGATGGTGATAAATCATTAACAATTTTTGATACACCAAGAGATGTAAAAGGAACAGCATTTTTAAGTTTTACTCATACACTTAAAGCGGATGAGCAATGGTTATATTTGCCGGCCTTAAAACGTGTTAAACGTATTTCTTCATCTAATAAATCAGGACCATTTATGGGAAGTGAGTTTTCTTATGAAGATATTTCATCTCAGGAAGTGGCCAAGTATAAATATAAGTTTATTAAAGATGACAAGTTTGATGGGCGTGATGTATTTGTGATTGAACGTATTCCTCAGTATAAAAAATCAGGTTATACAAAACAAATTGCCTGGATCGATAAAGAAATGTATCAACCGCTTAAAATTGAATTTTATGATCGTAAAAAGAGCTTGTTAAAAACATTAACGCAACATGATTATAAACAGTATTTAAACAAATATTGGCGTCCAGCACGTTTAGAAATGGTTAATCACCAAACGGGAAAAAGTACTACTTTGTTATGGAAGTCTTATAAATTTAAAAATGGATTTAGTAAACGTGACTTTGATCGTAACAGTCTGAAGCGAGCGCGCTAGGTTTTAGATTGCACAGGATTTTAGTATGAATAAACTTTTAACGATGACATTACTCATTTGTTCCAGTTCTTTGTGGGCAAATGAGTGGTCGGGTAATATTTCATTTGAGGCTAAATATTTTAGTCAAGATGCTTTAAATTCATCTCAATATAATGAATATGGCTCGGTTTCGATTCAGCCAGAGTGGTTCCATGAGTGGGATGGAGGAAAACAGAGTTTTACTTTTGTTCCTTTCGCTCGTTGGGATCAGCATGATGAGAAACGCACACATTCTGATATTCGCGAACTTAGCTGGTTAAAAGTTTTTAAAGAATCTGAATTAAGAGTGGGTTTACGTAAAGTCTATTGGGGTGTCTCTGAATCGCAACATCTTGTTGATGTTATTAATCAAACAGATTTAGTTGAAAATATGGATGGCGAAGATAAGTTGGGCCAGCCGATGATTAATTATGCCTTGATCAATGATTGGGGTACGGTTGATTTGTTTATTCTTCCATATTTCAGGGAGCGTACTTTCCCTGGAGTGAATGGGCGTTTGCGTACGGCCTTTTATGTCGATACGAGTAACCCTGTTTATGAATCAAGCGATAAAGAAAATCATATCGATTTTGCAGCTCGCTGGTCACATAATCTAGGTGATTGGGATGCTGGCTTAAGTTATTTTGACGGCACCAGCCGTGATCCTTCCTTTGTTACCGGGGTTGATGCGAGTAGCAACCCTGTATTAAGACCTGTTTATAATTTAATGCAGCAAACAGGCCTTGATTTACAAGCGACAAAAGACGCCTGGTTATGGAAAATAGAAGTGATTAACCGCAAGATTAAAGCTGAGAATGCAAACTATATAGCTGCAACAGCAGGTTTTGAATATACTTTTTATGGTGTGTTTGAGAGTGCTTCTGATATCGGCTTAGTGGCGGAATATTTATATGATGATCGAAATTCAAAAGCAACAACACCCTTTGAAGATGATCTCATGCTGGGACTACGCTGGACCAAAAATGATGAGAGCGATACAAGTGTGCTGGTAGGTGTAATTGCTGATCGAGATGATAGCTCTCGTTTGTACAGTGTTGAAGCAAGCCGTCGTATTGCTGAGAGTTTGAAGTTAACCATCGAGGCGCGTTTATTTAAGGGTATATCTACAAGCGATCTTCTTCTTTCATCATTCCGCCAGGATGATTTTGTCCAAGTTGAGCTAGCGTATTATTTTTAACATAGAAATATTAGCCACCAAGAGCACGAAGAACACAAAGGTAAATCGCAGAGTTGTTCAGGGCATACTTTAGTAATATTTTGGTTATATAAAAGATTAGAGTAAAAAAATTAGTTTTCCTTGTGAATCTAGTAGTTATTTATTGATCTTCCTGGTGTTCTTCGTGGCCAATTTGATATTTTATGCTGAAAACTCAACAAGATAACCACCAAACTTACGAATATTAAGGACGCCAATATCTAATATCAGGTATTGGCCTTTAATACCCTGAAGCACACCTTCTATCTCTGGCGTCTTATCAAAGTTTAGTGACTTAACTTTTTCAGGATAATTTTCAACAGGAAAGCTAATACTGATTTGTTTTTCATCCAGCAATTCAATTTCAGATTTACCAAACTCTTTCTCAATTTCCTTTAGTTCTTTTTCTGCTGCTTTAATTAGCTCATCTCTCTTTGCTGCTAATTCAACATGCTCGGGTGAACCTTTAAGCATTTTGCGCCAGTCGGTACGATCAGAAACGTGATTTTTGATCGCCATTTCCACTTTCCCTGATAACAGTCGATTTGAAACTTTAAAGATAGGTAATGCTTCACTTGCACCTTGATCAATCCAGCGTGTAGGAATTTGGGTGCCGCGGGTAATTCCAACTTTAATGCCCGATGAATTAGCCAAATAGACATAATGATCCTGAAAGCAAAATTCCTCTCCCCATTGAGGTTCACGACATGTACCCTCATAGAAGTGACAAGTCTCAGGCTTCATGATACACATGTCACATTTAGCCAGAGATTGAAAACAGGGATAACAAAAACCTTGATTGTAGTTTTTCTTCGTTTTACGCCCGCATTCAACACAATGAATTTCACCTGAGTATGTGAGTTTGATTGTTTTTCCGATATACGGATTTAAATCAATGAGATCATCGTCTAAAGGAAGCTGATATTGAACGGGAGAGGAGCCATCTACATTAAGAGACGTCACCATTTTGTTTAAGTGGCCTGATTTTTTCATGGACGTATTTTCTCATAATCATTGAGTTGGTGCGATTAAATAATTATTGATTGTTCAGAAAGGTGTACAAATAGCGAAAAAATTAAAAATTAACTAAAAGTACAAGAAATATGCGCGTTATTTGAACATTTTTTGTGAGATGAGTTAAAAATTATTATCTTTGGGCCGATATATATAAGGTGTGGCGGTAAGGACCATTGACAAGGTGGTGTCACATATTATATGTGTTATGGCATAAATTTAAATTTAGAGGGTGAGAGGATTGTATGGTGAAATATTTTAGTCATTATTTAATGTTTTTTGTAATATCATTTTATTCAATTAATTCTATGGCAGATGAAGGCTTAACTTTTGGGTCTGTTGCAATGGATATTCCGGCTGTTATGCATAAGAGACTTAAGCCGTTAACAAAATATTTAAGTAAAAGATTAAATAGAAATGTTGCCTTGAAACTCTCACCTAATATGGGAGCAGCTATTGATGAAGCAGCTAAAGGGACAGTAGATATTTCATACTTAACGCCAGTTGCTTATTTACGAGCTCACGAAAAAGGAAATGCTCAATTAATAGTGAAAACGGTGACTAAGGGAAAAGCGAGCTTTAAACTGGTTATTGTGGTGAAAGAAAATAGTCCAATTAAAACTGTTCAGGAGCTGGTTGGGAAAAGTTTTGCTTTTGGTGACGAACGTGCATTGTTACAGCGTGCCACTGTCGTTGGTGCAGGTATAAAATTAAATCAATTTAAGGAATATCGTTTTATTGGTCACTATGACAATATCGCACGTGCTGTAATGAATAATGATTTTGATGCCGGTATTTTAAAAGATACCATGGCTTATAAATGGCAAGGTAAAGGGCTCAGAATCTTACATTCTTCACCAGCATTGCCACCATATAATATTGTTGCAAGCAAAAATGTGAGCAAAGAGATGTTGAAAAAATTAAAGCAGATCTTTTTATCTTTAGATAAAAATAATCCAGAACATTTAAAAGTAATAAAAGCGATTGATAAAAAATATGATGGTTTTTCTGCAACTAGCGACGCAGAGTATGATGTAGTGAGAAAGCTGGTTGCACCGTTTGAATGATAAGAGATTGAACCACTGGGAACACGGGGTTCACGGGGGTTTAAATAAATACTTCCCCGTGTTCCCCGTGTTCCCTGTGTACCCAGTGGTTAGTAAACTTTATTTATGATATTCCGGACTAAGTTCATGCACGGCTTCAATAAAGGCTTTGGCATGTTCCGGATCAACAAATTGATGAATGCCGTGACCTAAGTTAAATACATGGCCTGAACCCTTGCCATAACTTTTAAGGATGGATGCGACTTCTTCTTTAATACGTTCAGGTGAAGCATACAGAACACAAGGATCCATATTGCCTTGTAGAGCCACTTTATCGCCGACTCGTTCACGCGCCCTGCCGATATCTAATGTCCAGTCTAAACCTAAAGCGTCTGCACCGGTTTCAGCCTGGGCTTCTAACCATTGACAACCACCTTTAGTAAACATAACAACGGGAACCTTACGTCCATCATTGTCACGTTTCACGCCATCAATAATTTTTTGCATGTAACGTAAAGAAAATTCTTTGTAGTCACGAGTCGTTAATACTCCACCCCAGGTGTCAAAAATCATAACGGCTTGAGCACCATGCTCAATTTGAGCATTAAGATATTCAATAATGGTGTCAGCAAGTTTATCTAACAATTGATGCATCAATTTAGGTTGATCATATAACATGCCCTTTACCTTGGCATATTCTTTAGAGCTGCTACCTTCAACCATGTAGGTTGCAAGTGTCCATGGACTACCGGTGAAACCGATTAAAGGTACACGTCCATCGAGTTCACGACGAATCATACTCACTGCTGCCATAACATAACCGAGTTCTTCATCCATTGCAGGAGTGAAGAGTTTATCGATATCTGCTTTAGTGCGAAGTGGGCGTTCAAAACGCGGACCTTCACCTTCAGAGAAATATAAACCTAAACCCATAGCATCTGGAATGGTGAGAATATCTGAAAAGAGAATAGCTGCATCAAGAGGGAAACGATCAAGAGGTTGCATGGTTACTTCAGTCGCAAGCTCTGGTGTTTTACATAAAGTCATAAAGTCACCCGCTTTTGCACGAGTGGCTTTATATTCAGGAAGATAACGGCCAGCCTGGCGCATCATCCACACAGGTGTCATATCGACGGGTTCTTTTAATAAGGCGCGTAGGAAGCGATCGTTTTTTAATTCTGACATAGTTTTTTTAACGCAAAGGCGCAAAGAACGCAAAGGATCGCAAAGTTTAAACTTTGTTACCACTTTAATGTTATTAGCCGTTTGCGCCCTCTGAGTAAATAATTATTATTTGTTATTGTTAGCGGATAATTAAAAACATAGATATACACATATATCGAATGTTTTAACAAAGAGATCTCTCTGCGAACCTTTGCGTTCTCCGCGTCTTTGCGTTGGTTCTTGATCTTTTAAACGTCTAAAAAATCCAAGATGCCTTCAGCTGCCTGACGACCTTCGTATACTGCGGTGACAACTAAGTCTGAGCCGCGCACCATGTCACCACCAGAGAAAATTTTCGGGTTAGTGGTTTGGTGTTTAAATTCTTGTTCAAGTGGTGCTTTAACACGGCCGCGTTCATCAACTTCAAGATTAAAATCTTTAAACCAGTCTGCAGGACTTGGGCGGAAACCAAAAGCAATAATAACGGCATCGGCCATAATGATTTCTTCTGAACCTTCTACCGGCACCGGACTACGGCGGCCACGTTCATCAGGCTCACCGAGTTCAGTCGTGATCACTTTTACGCCTTCAACACGACCGTGGCCGACTATCTCAATAGGTTGGCGGTTCCACATGAAGTTAACGCCTTCTTCTTTAGCGTTAGCGACTTCTTTCTTCGAGCCCGGCATATTCGCTTCATCTCGACGATAAGCGCAAGTTACAGAAGCGCCATTTTGGCGAATCGAAGTACGATTACAATCCATCGCGGTATCACCACCGCCTAAGACAACAACATGTTTGCCTTGCATATTAATATAGTCAGCAGCATCCTTTTCAAAATCATAACAATGATTCACGTTAGAAATAAGGAAGTCTAATGCAGCGTAAACGCCTGGATTATCTTCACCAGGAATACCGGCTTTCATGGAATTGTAAGTACCCATTCCAAGGAAAACAGAATCATATTCATCAAGAATGGTTTGGAAAGGAAGGTCCTTACCCACTTCAATATTCAATTTGAAAGTTACGCCCATTTCTTCAAGAATTTTACGGCGATGCTGTACCACTTCTTTTTCAAGTTTGAATTCTGGAATACCAAACATGAGCAGGCCGCCAATTTCCGGGTGACGATCATAAACAACAACGTCTACGCCATTACGTGTAAGAACATCAGCGCAACCTAAACCTGCCGGGCCGGCACCAATGACAGCGACCTTTTTGCCCGTGCTTTTTACTTTAGACATGTCAGGACGCCAGCCTTGTTCAAAGGCGGTATCACTAATGTATTTTTCGATTGAACCAATGGTTACAGCACCAAAGCCATCGTTTAATGTACAAGCACCTTCACACAAACGATCTTGCGGGCAAACGCGGCCACAAATTTCGGGTAGGCTGTTAGTTTGATGTGAAAGTTCTGCAGCTTCTATAATATTTCCTTCGGAAATAAGTTTTAACCAGTTAGGAATATAGTTGTGAACTGGACATTTCCATTCACAATAAGGGTTGCCACAGGCTAGACAGCGGTCAGCTTGTTCTGCTGCTTTGTTTGCATCGAACGGAGCATAAATTTCACGGTACTCTTTTTTCCGAGTATCAGCATCTTTTTTATCCGGGTCGATTCGTTTTACTTGTAAAAACTGAAAGTTATTTGCCATCTTTTTTACTATCTATTCGTTATGGGTTAACTGAATCTATATCAATAAAATCTAGATTTAGCTCAACACTTAAATTAAATATTTCTTATGCAGCGCTTTGTAAATCTGCAAGCAAGGATTCCATGGATGCCGCTTTGGGTTTAACTAACCAGAAGTGACAAACAGCATCTGCAAAGTTATCAAGAATATCCTGACCACGTTGACTGCCTGTTTCTTTAACATGTTCTTCAATGACTTCACGTAAATGACCGCGATAGGCTTCCATTGCTTCAGTGCCAATACGTTCAATATCAATATCCTGATTTATACGATCAGCGAAATGATTATTTTCATCATAAACGTAGGCAAAACCACCCGTCATACCTGCGCCGAAGTTAACACCTGTTTCACCAAGCACAGTAACAAGTCCACCTGTCATGTATTCACAACCATGGTCTCCAATGCCTTCAACGACAACGTGAGCACCGGAGTTTCGTACTGCAAAACGTTCACCGGCTAAACCAGACGCAAAGAGTTTGCCGCCGGTAGCACCGTATAAACAGGTGTTACCAATGATGGTTGTTTCGTGACTGATAAAAGAGCTGCCTTTTGGTGGACGGATTGATAATTTACCGCCGGCCATACCTTTTCCAACATAATCGTTTGCATCACCTTCAAGGTTCATATGTAAACCACCGGCATTCCAAACACCAAAACTTTGACCTGCAGTACCACTTAAGTTTAATACGACAGGCTTATCTTCCATTCCGAGATTACCATGACGTACTGCAATTTCGCCTGATAAACGTGCGCCGATTGAACGGTCAATGTTTTCGACGTTATAGCTGAATTCGCCACCGGTTTTATTTTCAATCGCATTGATTGCATCTGCTACCATTCTCTCTGCTAGCTCACCTTTGTCGAAAGGTTCATTTTTTGGTTCAACACAGAAAGAAGGTTTATCTTTTGCAACACCGGCATCTGATAATAACGGAGACAAATCTAATGATTTTTGTTTGTTGGTATTGCCTTCTAATACTTCTAATAAGTCGGTGCGGCCAATAAGATCGGTTAATTTTTTAATACCTAACGATGCCATTATTTCACGGACTTCCTGAGTGATGAAGGTGAAATAGTTCGTTACCATTTCTACTTCACCAATGAAGTGTTTCTTACGTAAGAGGTCATCTTGCGTTGCGATACCTGTGGCGCAGTTATTTAAGTGGCAAATACGTAAGTATTTACAACCCATTGCAACCATTGGTCCGGTACCAAAACCAAAACTTTCTGCACCTAAGATAGCTGCTTTAATAATATCTAAACCTGTTTTTAAACCGCCATCCGTTTGTAAGCGCACTTTACCGCGCAAATTATTTGCACGTAAAATTTGATGAGTTTCAGTTAAGCCAAGTTCCCACGGACCACCGGCATATTTAACCGAGGTTAATGGTGAAGCACCGGTACCACCGTCATAACCGGAGATAGTAATTAAATCAGCATAGGCTTTAGCAACACCCGCTGCGATAGTTCCTACGCCTGCTTCAGATACGAGTTTCACTGAAACTAAACCATCTGGATTAACTTGCTTCAAATCATAAATAAGTTGAGCTAAATCTTCGATAGAATAAATATCGTGATGCGGAGGTGGCGAAATTAATGATACGCCGGGTTTGCAAAAGCGTAACTCGGCAATATAGTCGTTCACTTTGTGGCCTGGTAGTTGTCCACCTTCACCCGGTTTTGCACCTTGAGCAACTTTGATTTGCATTACTTCAGCACTACGTAAGTAGGCAGGCGTAACACCGAATCGACCAGAGGCAACCTGTTTAATTTTAGAACGCTTGTCAGTGCCGTAACGAGCAATATCTTCGCCGCCTTCACCAGAGTTTGAACGTCCACCCAATTTATTCATCGCCTGCGCCAGTGTTTCGTGTGCTTCAGGTGATAAGGCACCGAGCGACATTGCTGCCGAATCGAATCGAGTCACAATACTTTCAAATGATTCAACTTCGCTTATATCGATTGCTTTGGCGCTGTTGTCGCGTAATTTTAAAAGATCACGTAATGATATAGGAGCACGATTATTTACTTGATCCGCATAGATTTTATATTTTCCGTAGTCACCTGTTTTAACAGCATCTTGTAATGAGTTAACAACATCTGGATTGTAAGCATGGTCTTCGCCACCATGAACGAATTTTAATAAACCACCTTGTTCAATATTTTTGCGTGCATTCCAGGCGATTTTACAAAGCATGCGTTGTTCTGCTTCAATATCTTCAAAACGACTACCTTGAATACGGTTGGTTGTACCTTTAAAACAAAGGTCAACTATGTCCTGGTTTAAACCAACTGATTCAAATAATTGAGCACCACGATAACTTGAGATGGTTGAGATGCCCATCTTCGAAGTGATTTTATATAAACCTTTATTAATGCCTTTACGGAAATTGGCGTCGAGTTGCTTCGCGTCGAAACCAGTGATTTCTTTAGTACGAATCAAATCGCTTAAGCAAGCATAGGCAAGGTAGGGGTAAATAGCTGTCGCACCAAAACCAATCAGTACTGCAAAGTGATGTGGATCACGTGCTGTTGCTGTTTCTAATACTATATTGGCATCACAACGTACGCCTTCACTTATTAAATGATGATGTATCGCACCGGTAGCAAGTAAAGCATGAACCGGCCGGGTATTTTCACTAATATCTTTATCAGTTAAAACGATAATTACTTTGCCTGCTTTAACAGCGGCAGCAGCTTTATTATTGATATCAATAAGTGCTGATTTTAAATCTACGTCTTCCGGATAATTTAATGAAATAATTTCATTTGCATAATTACTGTTGCTGTTACCCAGTTCAACTAACTTTGTAAATTTTGTGTGTGACAAAACAGGGGAGTTAACCAACAGGCGTGCTGCATGTTCTGCTGTTTCTTCAAACATATTTTGTTCACGACCAAAGCAGGTTTCCAGCGACATAACAATTTGTTCACGAATTGGATCAATCGGTGGATTGGTGACCTGAGCAAATTGCTGACGGAAGTAATCAAACGGTGAACGTTCTTTGCGTGATAAAACAGGGAATGGGGTATCGTCACCCATAGAGCCAATAGCTTCCTGCCCATCTTCACCTAAGATACGAAGTATTTGATCGCGCTCTTCAAAACTTACCTGGAAGAGTTTTTGATACACATCTAATGTATCGGCTTCCATGCCATCAGCGCCATTTTCAGCTTCGAGCTGTGACTCAAGATGAATAGCATTTTCAGTCATCCATTTTTTATAGGGCTGTGCACTTTTTAAACGTTCATCAACCATTTCAGGTAAAATTAACTCACCCGTTTCAGTATCAACGGCAAGCATTTGACCAGGTTTGAGACGGCCTTTTTGTGCAACATCTTCCGGTGCATATTGGTAAACACCAATTTCTGAAGCAATAGTAATATGACGATCTTTAGTGATCATCCAACGTGCTGGACGTAAACCATTACGATCCATGCTGCATGCTGCATAACGACCATCGGTTAATACTACGCCTGCCGGGCCATCCCATGATTCCATGTGCATGGAGTTATATTCATAAAACGCACGTAAGTCTGCATCCATGTTGGCAACATTTTGCCAGGCAGGTGGAATTAATAAACGCATTGCACGGAAAATATCCATGCCACCAGCCAATAAAGCTTCGAGCATGTTATCCATAGAGTTTGAATCTGAACCTGTCATAGAAACGAGAGGACGTACATCTTCCATTGGAATATGTGGGCTTTCAAATTTATGACCACGAGCAACAGACCAGTTACGATTTCCCTGAACGGTATTGATTTCACCGTTGTGCGCCAGGTAACGGAATGGCTGAGCCAGGCGCCATTGTGGCCAGGTATTGGTTGAGAAACGTTGATGGAAAACGGCTAATGCTGTTTTAAAACTTTCATTATTTAAGTCTTTATAAAAATGCGGAAGGTGTTCTGGCATAACCAGACCCTTGTAAGAAATAACAGATGAAGAAAGACTTGGAACGTAAAAAATATCATCACTATTTTCTAATGCTTTTTCTGTACGGCGACGCGCAATATATAAGTGGCGTTCGAAAGCCGTACTATCCATGTTATCAGCGGCATTGATAAAAATTTGTTCAATTTGAGGCAATGACTTTAAAGCTTCTTCACCACAGGCACTTTTATCAACCGGTACAACACGCCAGCCAGCAATAGTCAGGCCTTCTTTAGTGAGTTCTGTTTCAAGTTGTGCTCGCGCAGCATCAGCCTTTTTGCTTTCCGTGTTGAGGAAAACCATGCCAACAGCATAAAGTTCGGACAGGTCGAAACCAAGTTCTGCTGCTGCTGCTTTAAGGAAGCTATCAGGTTTTTTTAATAATAGTCCACAACCATCACCTGTTTTGCCATCGGCAGCAACAGCACCACGATGCGTTAAACGGGCAAGCGCATCAATCGAAGTTTTAAGTAACCAATGACTGGGCTTACCATCCATTTGAGCCATGAGGCCAAAACCACAGTTATCACGTTCAAATTCAGGGCGGTAAAGACCACCATTCATACCAGAATAATTTGTGTGTATTGGTTCGGGGTTGTGTATATTTTTCTTCACTATCTTTATCACCGGATAATCGTCGTATTGTCGCATCCGCAGCAGTTTCTACTGGAGCAACAAAATGCTTAAATTCAGTCCATTTTTGTGGAAAATCTCAACGGGAACGCTGAGTGAAATGGCCAAGCAGTATACAAGGAGAGGCGATTTGCTTCAATCCAAAAAGGGCTCAACAAAGCCGAAAACCTACTAAAACATAGGGATAATAGGGAAATGCTTGGGCCACGAAGGACACCAAGAACACTAAGAAATTAAAGGCTTTAACCGTGGGGGGGCACGTGAAGCATAGGGAAAGCCTTATATATAAAATATCCTGTTGTGGTTTAAATAATTAAAACTTGGTGTTCTTGGTGTTCTTGGTGTCCTTTGCGGCTTAATCTTGGTTTTTAGTTCAGCTCAGCATGTATGGCGCTAAAACGACGGAGCCAGGGGTTGGCTTTTTGAACCGCTGAAGGTAGTTGGTTAATGGCCTGTTTGGCGATTGAGTAGCCAGAATAACTGCCATAAACGAGGATGTACCAGTCTTTACCATCACGCAGTCGATGAAAGAATACCGCCTGGCCCTTTAAATTATGGCGTTTAATGAATGCCTGTATGGCCTTTTTGTCTGCGCCGGCTGCAAGCTGTAATGTGTAATGGCTAGGATCCTGGCTCCATAACCAACCTTCCTGATTATCTGGAATGGTCGTTGTTGGAATGATTACGGGCGTATTTTTGACTAAAGTTTCTTTACTCAATGAAGGAAGAATACTCGCAAATGAGCGTACCCAGGGTTTTGCTACACCTTTTGGTAATTGCATAGCAGCAGCCTGAGCAGCAGATTTTGTTGGGTAGAAACCATAAATTAGCGTATACCAGTCTTTACCATTACGTTTGGTTTTAAATGTTGCGGCATCATTTTTTAAAGAATATTTTTTAATGTAGCTTGGTAACGTGTTTTTATTGTGTGTACCCAAAAGCTGTAAGGTAAAGTGATTTTTATTTTGTTGTTTTATCCAGTTCTGTCCGTACAAGCCAATGTTGATTTTTGTTTTTAATTTGGCAGTCGCTGTTTTAGTAATTATTTTTTCTTGTTTGGCTATTTTAGTTTGAGGTAACACCTTTTTTTCTTCAGTAGAAACAACATCAAAACTAATCGTATTTGATTCTATATTTAGCTCAGGATCAATCACGGTTACTTTCCATGTATCTGCTTGCATGCCAACATTGAGTATTAAATTAATATAAGTATCACTGGTGAAAGTAACCTGGGTGTCAGATAGAATTTTTACTTTGTCTGCCCAGCTCACTTTAACTTTTTGTCGTTTATTAAAACCAGAACCACTGATGGAAATAATTTGACGTTGTTTGCTGGTTGATACCGGGCTTGGATTTATTGACGTTAGTTTTAGAGTTATCAGCTTTGTGGTTTTTTCTTCAATGGCTTTAATGGGAGGTGTTACGTTTCCTACAGGATCTTTAGTTAAAGAAAACTCAATGGTTTTTGCTTTTGTGGATTTAACAGGCGGTTTAATATCTACCTTGTCAATTTTTTCGGCTATTGGCTTATTATTTTGAACTGGCTCATCTTTCGTTTCGACTGCAATTTGTGTAGGCTCTTCAAATAAACTATTAATACGATCCTGGAAAAGTAAAACGGTAATAACAATAGCTAACGTTATTCCACCTAATATTATATTGCGTAAATTAAATGATTTTGTCTCATGTATGAGTTCATCATCTAAATCGAATTCATCCGAGGTAACAGGTTCTTTGTCATCCAGTAAATTTTGATGTGCATACTCATTTATTCTTGCAGGGATACCTTCAGATGCTTTAAAGATTTTATGAACCAGCGTTGGAGTAAAAGGGCTGGTTCCATCGAGTCCTGCAACAGCCAATCGATGTCGTAAATATTCAGCTGTTTCTGCTTCATCCAGTGATGATATTTCCATGCTATGAGTGACGCGCTCTCTCAAAGAATGAATAGCTGGATCATCCAGCATGATTTCTATTTCAGGTTCGCAAAATAAAATGATACGTAATGCTGTTTGTTGATCTGAATGATTTTCTGCAAGGTAAAGCAATGATTGCAGAGCATCTTGCGGAAGTTCATGGGCATCATCGATTATTAAAATAGGAACATATGATGCCTGTCGCATATGATCAAGTTGCACACTGAGTACTTCAAATAATGCGGAAGGTTCAAGAGGTGGTTCTGTAATATTAAAACCATGAGCGATTTCTTTTAACAGCATACTGGCATCCATCATGGTATGCGATTGAATTTCACATATCTGCCATTCTTCTTGTGCTGTATTGATAAATCGTTGTTTAAGACTACTTTTACCTATGCCTCGCTCCCCTGTAACGATAAGTAACAAGTTGCCATATTGGGTATAGTGTTTGAGTAAGCCTAGTTGTTCGGTGAGTTCAGAATTTAAATATAAAAACCGATCATCTTGTTGTTGTGAAAAGGGGGCTTCAGTTAAACCATATGATGCAAGGTAGGTGGGTTCAACTCGATTAAGCTGATCCATGCTCGATAAATCATAATTTTTTGGGTCATAAGTCATAAGTGTTTATCCTTAATATCATAACTCAATTTAGAGAGGTTGATCTTGCCCTTGCATGAATACCACTTTAAATCCCCGTTTTAGTTGTGAGTCACGAACGCGTAATAATGCATTTTCTGCTGTTTCACGATTTTCAAAATGGTCTTGTTTAACTCGACCTGAACGCCCTTGCTGTCCCCATTCCCGGATTAAGGTCCAGCCATCTAATAAATCTTCCAATAATAATAATTGGTAATAACGGGAGGGCTTTTCTTCTATCGCCGGAATTTGCATATATATACGCATAATATACTAGTACGAGTTCATCATCATAAGGTCAACTCCCTAATTCAATCAGGTTAATTCAGTTGGGTCAAAAATGCGCTTATATTCTTTAATTGCATAGCGGTCGGTCATGCCGGCAATATAATCTGAAACAATACGTGCGCGTCCGCTTTCAGCTGTTTTTTCTTCTTCTAACAGAGCTTTTTCCCTGTATTCAGGTGGCATAAGACGAAGATCATTCAACATCGACTGAAATAGTTTAGTAATAACATTACCCGCTTTATGGCTCATGCGATGAACTCGATAATGGCGGTATAAGTTTTCTCTTAAGAATTTTTTTAATTCCAGATGCATATCTAACATGTCTTCACTAAAACTGATAAGGCTACCTTTATACTGACGGATTTCTTCAATTGATTGAGGATTAGCTTTAAAAATATGTTTTGAACTTTCTGCGATTAAATCTTTGATTTGTTCATCGATCATGCGTCGCACTATTTCATAAATAGTGCGTTTGTTATCTAGTTTGGGATAATCTTTTTCGACTTTACTATAAAGTGTTTTAAATAATCTGGTTTCACGTAATTGCTCTATCGTTATAAAACCAGAACGTAGACCATCATCAACATCATGGCTATTATAGGCAATAGCATCTGCAAGATTAACCATTTGTGCTTCAATGTTGGGCTGGGTTTTATTTATAAAACGTAAACCAATATCACCGAGTTGCTCTGCATTTTTTATTGAGCAATGTTTTAGAATGCCTTCTCGACTTTCAAAGGTAAGATTGAGGCCATTAAACTTTGCATACTTTTCTTCTAGTTCATCAACAACACGTAAAGATTGCAAGTTATGCTCAAAGCCACCGTAGTCTTTCATACATTCATTGAGAGCATCCTGTCCGCTATGACCAAAAGGTGTATGCCCAAGATCATGTGCAAGCGCGATGGCTTCACTTAAATCTTCATTGAGATGTAAGGCGCGCGCGATAGTGCGACTCATTTGCGCAACTTCAATAGAATGCGTTAAACGGGTACGAAATAAATCACCTTCATGATTTACAAAAACCTGTGTTTTATATTCCAGACGTCTAAAAGCGGTTGAATGAATAATGCGATCACGATCGCGCTGAAATTCACTGCGATGTTTGGGAATTTCTTCAGGGTAACGACGACCTAAAGATGAATCGTTATTTGCTGCGTAGGGTGCAAGTTCTGACATTCATCTTTATCCTTTATTGTCCATCGATGGCACGATGTGCTTCGATTGTTTCACGTAAAAAATCATGATTAAAGTCATGGGTAACCATGGCATCGCCTAACTTGTTAAATAAAACAAAATTAATCTTTCCTGCACGAGTTTTTTTATCAACAGCCATTAGTTCAATAAAATGATCGTAATCCATATGGTGAGGTGCACGTGTCGGTAACATTGCCATATCAAGCAGGTTATCAACGCGTTCTACATCTTTTGTACTGATATTACCAAGACGCATAGATAAATCTGCCGCCATTAACATGCCTGTTGCCACTGCTTCACCATGTAACCAGTTTCCATAACCGGTACTGGTTTCTATGGCATGACCAAAAGTATGGCCCAGATTAAGTAAGGCGCGCACTCCACTTTCTTTTTCATCTTCTGCAACAATTTCTGCTTTGCAACGACAGGAAACTTCAATGGCATAAGATAATGCCTCTGGATCACGTTCTAATAACTCGTGCATATTTTCTTCGAGCCACTTAGTGAATGACATGTCACGAATAAGGCCATACTTAATTACCTCTGCTATGCCCGCACTAAGTTGATTATCTTCTAATGTATTTAAGGTATCTGAATCTGCAATAACACAACATGGCTGATGGAAAGCGCCAATCATGTTTTTACCTTGAGGATGATTTACACCTGTCTTACCACCAACAGAAGAATCTACCTGGGCAAGTAACGTGGTTGGAATTTGAATAAAGTTAACACCACGTTGATAGCACGCTGCTGCGAAGCCAGTCATATCACCGACCACCCCACCTCCCAGGGCAACGAGTGTGCAGGTACGATCAAATTTTGCACTAAGCAGTGCATCAAAGATGGTATTCAATTCAGTAAGGTTTTTATATTGCTCACCGTCAGGAAGGATAACGGTTTGCACATCATATGCACTAAAGGTGGTTTTTACTTTGCTGAGATATAGAGGAGCAATTGTTTCATTACTAACAATCAGAACCTGAGTACCTTTGACATAAGGTTTAATGAGTTCAGGGTTGGCAAGTAAGTCCTGACCAATGAAAATAGGGTAACTACGTTCGCCATGTTCACCAAGTTTAACCTGTAGAGTTTTCATTTTTAGTACCGTATTCAATTAGGTGTTTAAGAGTGTTAATCAAATATGATTATAAATGAAACCAGAGAAAATTCAGAGTGCTTTGCTTCGTTTAGGGCGGATTGTTCAAAATTCCTGAAGTTTTTTTAATATTTCTTTTAACGCTAAACGTACACTATCTTTACCTGTATCAATAATAATGTCAGCTGTTTCCCGGTAAAGAGGATCCCGGATCTCTAATAATTCTTCTAATTTAGCCTGAGGATCTTCGGTTTGCAGAAGAGGTCGATTACGATCTTTAGACGTTCGTTCAAGCAGAGTATCAATATTGGCATAGAGGTAGATAGTTGTGCCGCGGGACATGAGGAATTGGCGGTTTTCAGGTTTTAAAATAGCACCACCACCGGTTGCTAAAACGATGCCTTTTTGTTCGGTCAACTCATCCAGCATGGCTGTTTCTCGTTTACGAAACCCATTTTCGCCTTCTATATCAAAAATATGAGTGATTGTGACACCGGTACGGTCTTCAATCTCATGATCACTATCGAAGAATTCTAATGAGAGCTCACTGGCAATTTGACGTCCAATGGTTGTTTTACCTGCGCCCATTAAGCCGATAAGAAATATATTTTTATTTTTTGCCATTATGCTTTTATTTTTTATGCTGGAAGATGGCGTTCAGAGTTTGTTACGAAAATAGGAAGGTATGTTCAAGACATACCTCCTATCAATAAATTTAGTAGTATAAATTTACAGTTTTGCCTGATCTTTTAATAGCTTAGGCGTTATGAAAATGAGTAGCTCAGATTTATTATTCTGTTCAAAGTTACTGCGGAATAAAAATCCTACTAATGGTAAGTCACCAAAAAATGGGACACGTTGCGTACTATTCGCTTTCGTTTGTTCATATACGCCACCAAGTACAATGGTTTCACCGTTATCTACCAATACATTTGTTTGAACGGATTGAGTTTTGATTGGAGGACCTGCAGGTGTCAAATTAGCAAAGTCAGGACTATCTTTACTCACAACCAAATCCATGATTATTCTATCATCAGGTGTTATTTGTGGTGTTACTTCAAGACTAAGGACAGCCTTTTTAAATGATACGGTTGCCGCACCACTTGATGAAGCTTCTGCGTACGGTATTTCAGTACCTGTTTCAATTACTGCTTTTGATTGATCAGAGGTAATAACACGCGGACTTGAAATTGTTTCTGAACGTCCTTCTGTTTGAGCTGCAGAAAGTTCAAGATCTATGAGTGTTCCAAAAGGAAGTCTTGCTAAAGCCAGACCTATTGAACCCGCTGATGCAGCAAGAGATGTAACAGGAAGATTTACGTTGTATCTACTTGGTTGTGTAGGTGTACCTCCTAACCTGGCAGCTTCAGCTGCAGTTGAGGTGCCTGAAATAGCTACTGTATCAGTATTTGTGCCAGATACAGTAGAGTTGACATTGGATACACCAAAGCGCACTCCTAGCTCCTTACTAAAATCATTGGTTGCTAAAACAATACGTGATTCAATTAATACCTGTCTTACAGGAATGTCGAGCTGTTGTACTAAAGCCGTAATTGCATCAACATTTTTTACCGTATCACGGATGAGTAGCCGATTAGTACGTTCATCGACACTTACACTGCCTCGTTCTGATAACAGTGAATTATCTTTGGTTTTAAGTAATTTAGTAAAGTCACTGGCCTTAGCATAATTGATTTGAATGCTTTCACTGATCAAGGGTGCCTGTGCTTCGATAGTTTGGTCCAGCTTGGCTCTTGCCGCAACTTCTTCTGCAGGAGCAACAGATATTACATTACCATCTTTGACCATTGCCAAACCTTTACTGCGTAAAATAATGTCGAGGGCTTGATCCCAGGGCACATTCTTCAAGCGCAGGGTTACATCCCCTTTCACTGTATCACTAACAATCAGATTTAGATCGGTGAAGTCTGCAATAAGCTGTAATACGGCACGTACTTCGATGCTTTGAAAGTTAAGCGACAAGCGTTCGCCTTTAAAGGCAAATTTTTTCTTTAGTTTTTCTGCGGCACTTTCTTCTACGATAGGCTTTACATCAACGGTAAAAGAATTATCAGCCTGGTAAGCAATTTGTTCAAACTCGCCTATACCTGTAATAACAATTTTAACATTACCATTTTGGTTAAATGCATCTATTGTTTTTACTGGTGTACCAAAATCAATAACATCAAGGCGGCGTTCTAATTCGTTTGAAATACTACTGTTTGCGATCGTAACCGTGATTTGTTCACCTCGAGTCTTCAGGTCAATTGGTGTATTGGGATCTGCAAGGTCAATAATAATACGTCCTTCACCCTTTTCACCGCGACGAAAATCAATATTTTTGATATTTGTGTCACCAGTTGATGTTGACAAACCCACTACGTTAGACGATTTAGCTGCCAGAGTCGTAGAAGGTGAGCCACCTAGAGTAACTACTACATCGTTTCCATCAACGATAGTAGTGTATGAGACTAAACGGGATAAATTTAATACAACACGAGTTCGACCCCCTGCCTCTACAGTGCTAATACTACGGGCAACACCAATTCCAATGCTTTGAGTACGATTTGGAAGTTTTATTTTTGTGTTTGGAAAATCAAAAGCAATGCGTGCTGGACTATCAATTGTAAAGCTACCGGGCTCGGTTGCTAAACCTTCCAGCGACATTCTGATTTGAACTTGATCACCAGGTAACGATGAGTAATTAATTTCAGTAATCGCATTATCTTCAGCAATAGCCTGTGAAGACATCGCTGTAAAGATTAGTAAGCAAGAGCTAACAAAAACGGCCAGGTATTGCTTACGAATATGATAATAAGAATTATATGTGATGTTTTTCATGGTGCATCTCCGTCACGAATTATTCACTCAAATCAAGTGAGGCTTCGCGTTCAGTCCATCCTCCCACACCATTGGGGATGATTTCATTTAGTAGTATTGAAGTTTCTGTAATAGCTAAAATTTCGCCATAGTTTGAACCCATATGATTACCGGGTAGTACTCTGTATATAACTTTGTCAGGTGCTGTAATTAATGCCCAGGTTTTGCCATTTTTTTCTATATGGCCAACAAAAGTCAGGGAATCAAGGCTGTATTGTTCAAGTTCTTCACGTTTACGATTTAAATTAGGGTGCAGACCTGAATCCTGAATTTCGAGACTGGCTTCTTCCTGAGCAATAAACGGTGTAAAAGGATCGCGCAAATGACTAACTTGATAGAGGTATGTTTCATAAGGCGTAATTTCAGGCAGCGGCTTAATTCGACCTTTCGGGCGAGCTTTAATGCTTGCAACATATTCCTGAAGGTCGCTGGTATTATCGCTGCTGCATGCAGTTAAAAATACAGGCAGGCATAAGCACAACACTTTGACGGTAGCAGTCATTGCAGGTGTTGATTTTTGTGAATGTGTTTTAATCTCATTCGCCATATTATTTATGCCTTGCTTCAATATTTTCTATTAAAATTTGTTTTAGCTAACTAATAAAATTATCTTTTCTTGCGCTTTTTACGTTTCTTGCGCTTCCCTGAAACTTCACTTTCATCAAGGTAGCGGTAGGTTTTTGCAGTAACATCCATGGTTAAATCACCTTTCTTGCCACCTTTTATAGAAATATTTTCCAAGGTTACAATACGGGGTAAAGCAGCAATGCCACTAACAAATTCACCAAACTGATGATAAGTTCCGGTCATTTTTAGAGTGATTGGTAATTCGGCGTAAAATTCAATGTGCTTTTCTTTTAAAGGTTTGAATAATTGAAACTCTATACCACTGGCAAGCCCCGTTTGTGAGATATCAACCAGTAAATCCTCAACTTCAGTTTTACTTGGCAATTGGCGAATCATGGCACCAAATGAATCTTCCATTTCAACCATTTGCGCTTTATAGGCATCAAGATTTGCGGCTTTAGCCTGTTTTATTTCAAAATCTTCTTTTAAACGCTTTTCTTCTATGGTGATGCGATCAAGATCTTCTTGTTGTGCCTGAATATCAACAAAGTAACCAAGTGCCAGAACACCGACAGAAACAACAGCAATAAGTATGCCCTTGATTGCCACAGGCCAGGAACCAATATTACTAAGATCTAAATCATTAATATCAAAGTCAGCCATAATAAGTGTCTATTTTTTAGTCTCTTTTTTAGGTTGTGCTAATTGTTCAGCGCGTAATATAAAGTCACGGCCATCGCTCTTTTTCTTTTGGCCTTTTTTCTGAATAATATTAAGCATGGGTTTAGTTAACCAGTCAGAGCCATCTATATTTCTCATATAAGCGGAAACTCGGGCATTAGACTGGGCTATACCATTAATCGTCAAACTCTTACCTTTCTGCGTAAGGCTTTTAATATGTGCACCCTCAGGAATCACTTTCACCATTTCTTCAAATAGGTGAACAATGCCTGGACGGTTGCGCTGTAATTGCTGGATTACTTCCATACGAGCCAGCAGGCGCTTCTTTTCTTTTGCCAGAGCATTGATTTCGCGAATTTGTTTTTCTACCGCGGTAATTTCATTTTTCATGAAACTATTACGTGCTGCCTGAGCACTTATCATGCGGCTATATTGTAAATGTACCGCCAAAATAACCAGCAGCATAAGAACAACAGATAAACCAAGCATGGTGAGGAATTGACGAAGTTGTTCTTTGCGTCGTTCTTCACGCCATGGGAGTAAATTAATATGTGCCATTAATCAAAACTCCTCATTGCAAGCCCTGCTGCAATCATCAGAGCAGGTGCATCATTACTTAAACTTTGTGCTTTAACACGTGATGCCAGGGTCATATTAGTAAAAGGATTTGCAACAGATGTATGTACGCCTAATTTATTAGCGATCATTTCATCGATACCCGGAATCATGGCACTACCGCCAGCGAGCACAATATGATCAACATTATTATATTGGCTTGAACCATAAAAGAATTGTAACGAGCGGCTCACTTGTTGTGTCATGGCATCTTTAAAGGGTTCTAATACTTCAGGTGCATAATTATCAGGTAAACCACCCTGACGTTTGGCCATGCCTGCTTCCTCATAAGATAGGCCATAGCGACGTTGAATTTCTTCAGTTAACTGTTTGCCACCAAAAACCTGTTCACGGGTATAAATGGTTTTGCGATCATGCATGACATTCAGGGTTGTCATGGTTGCACCGATATCAATAACGGCGATAGTTTGATCGATACCCTGCTCAGGTAATTGCGGAATAAGCAATGAGAAGGCATTTTCCATCGCATAGGCTTCAACATCGACAATTTTAGCTTTAAGCCCGGCAAGTTCAATGGCGGCAATACGAATATCGACATTTTCACTACGTGAAGCCGCGAGCAAAACATCAATTCGTTCAGGATCATTTTCTGAAGGGCCAACAACTTCGAAGTCCAGGTTAACTTCTTCAAGAGGATAGGGAATATATTGGTCTGCTTCGAGTTCAATTTGCTGTTCCATCTCATCTTCAGAGAGAGAGGCTGGCATGGCAATAATTTTGGTAATAACGGAAGAACCGGCCACAGCAACGGCAGCCAGTTTGGTGCGAGATGCTGAACGTTTAACGGCGCGTTTAATTGCATCGCCTACGGCCTCAACATCGGCAATATTCTTTTCTATAACAGAATTAGCAGGCAATGGTTCAACAGCATAGCTTTCTACACGCATGCGATCGCCACTCTGCCCCAATTCAAGTAATTTGATTGCGGTAGAGCTGATATCCAGTCCTAATACGACTGGTTGCTTCTGTTTGAATAAATCGCCAAGACCCATAGTTTTATCTCAATGCTTTCTTTTTTCTTAATTGTTAAAGCTGTTTCTTAAGTTGCATGCTTTTTTCTTTATTTTGCATGTGCTTACAGTTGTTATTTATATAATACTTTAGGTTGTTGAGTCAACTATAGGACATCTAATGAAAAAACACAAATAGGCGTGACAGCTTTTCATTGAGCCCATATAATTTCCGCTTGTGTGAATATATCGGTATTTTCACGCACAACCTTAATATAGTGTGGGTATATGAAGTTAATTTATAAGAAGTCTCTGAAAATCTTTGGAATTTTGGTGTTGGTTGGTGGGTTATTAGCGGGTTTATTTATTGGCGGTGCGTATTTATACATCACACCTCGATTACCCGGAATAGAAACGCTAAGGGACGTGCAGTTACAGGTTCCTTTACGTGTTTACGCCAAAAGTGGGGAATTGATCGCCGAGTTTGGCGAGATGAAGCGTACCCCTCTTAAATATGAAGAGTTTCCTAAACATCTAATAAATGCGGTTTTAGCCGCGGAAGATGATCGCTTTTTTGAACATCCCGGCGTGGATTATCAGGGGATTTTACGTGCGGTCGTTCATTTAATTCGTACTGGCAAAAAAGGGCAGGGCGGCAGTACGATTACGATGCAGGTAGCAAGGAATTTTTTCCTCAGTCGTGAAAAGACATATTTGCGTAAATTGAATGAGATTTTCCTCGCTTTCAAAATAGAAGGCTTTTTAAGCAAAGAAGAAATCCTTGCTCTGTACCTGAATAAGATTTATCTGGGCAAACGTGCATACGGTTTTTCGGCTGCGACGCAGGTTTATTATGGCAAGGCAATAGATCAATTGACGGTGGCGGAATATGCCATGGTGGCAGGTTTACCTAAAGCACCATCAAGTTATAACCCCATTAATAATCCTCAGCGCGCACTCATTCGTCGTAATTATGTTTTAGGCCGCATGCGAATTTTAGATTATATAGACGAAGAGGTTTATCAGGCTGCACTTGCAACGCCCGATATGGCAAAAGTTCATGGGCAGGATATTGAACTGGAAGCACCTTATATAGCTGAGATGGTGCGAACTGAAATGGTTGCGCGATATGGTTCTGCTGCTTACACAGGTGGTTATAGTGTTTACACCACTGTAAACGCGGTTCGACAGCGTGCAGCAAACAATGCTTTACGTAATGCCTTACTTGATTATGACAGACGGCATGGCTATCGAGGACATTTAGGATTCTTTGATTTAAATTCGATAGCAGAAAGCCCCGACAAAGCCTCTGCTGATAAGGTATTAAATCAAGCTACCCCGGAAAAGGCAGCGAAAGAAAAGTCAGTTGTCACCAAAGCAGAAATTGAGGAATTAGATGAATTCACTATTTGGCGCAAAGCGTTAAATAAAATCCCCACGTTTGGCAATCTAATCCCGTCACTTGTTTTTCAGGTTAATGACAAAGAAGCGTATGCCTATACCGCTGAAAATAAGGTTGTACACTTACCCTGGGAACATATTGAATGGGCGCGAACGTATGTTGATGACAATGCGGTCGAGGCTAAGCTGACTTCAGCGCATGAGCGTTTAAAAGAAGGTGACATTATTTATACGGTTCCTTCAGCAAAACCGGGATGCAGCTGGTTAGCACAAAAACCAACAGTCGGTGGCGCTCTTGTTTCATTAGCTCCGGAAGACGGAGCAATCGAAGCACTTAATGGTGGTTTTGATTATTATTCAGGCAGTAAATTCAATCGAGCTATTCAAGCTCAACGTCAACCTGGTTCAAGTTTTAAACCTTTTATATACACCGCGGCACTTGATAAAGGATATACCGCGGCCAGTATTATTGCCGATGCCCCGGTGGTATTTGATGCGCCGGGTTTAGAAGATACCTGGCGTCCTGAAAATTACAGTGGAAAATTTTATGGTGATACCCGGTTACGTTTGGCTCTTATTAAGTCTCGTAATTTAGTTTCGATCCGTTTGTTGAGAGATATCGGGATTGGTTATGCAATTCGCTATATCAAGCAATTTGGTTTTACCAGCAAGATGTTACCACGCAATTTGTCGCTTGCTTTAGGCAGTGGTTCATTAACGCCCTATGATCTGGCCAATGGTTATGCTGTATTTGCTAATGGTGGTTATCGGGTTAAACCCTATTTGATTGATTATATTGTGGGTGCAAAAGATAAAATTATTTTCATGGCGCAGCCTGCACAAGTTTGTCGCGCCTGTCGAAAAGAAACTATTTCTTTAGATGACGGTGAAGACAAAGAAAAACAAAAAAATGAAAATGTCGCTACGGCATTACCCGTGTTACCACCTGATTTAAGTGAATCGTTTCTTTCTTTAATGGATGAGCAGGAACGTTTAGAAGTTAACCAGGGACCCGCGCCATTAAAGTTAGCAGAACAGATATTATCGTCACAAACGGCATTTTTGATTAACACGATGATGAGAGATGTCATTCGTTTTGGAACGGGTCGTCGAGCCCTGGTTATTGGACGCAAAGATTTAGCGGGAAAAACGGGAACAACTAATGATCAACGCGATGCCTGGTTTACAGGTTTTAACCCGGATTTAGCGACGATTGCATGGGTTGGCTTTGATAATCCGCGGCCATTGGGTGATCGGGAAACCGGTGCGCGAGCTGCTTTACCGATGTGGGTAGATTACATGCGTGATGCGTTGGCGGGTGTTGAAGAAAAAGAGCTTGAGCAGCCACCAGGGTTAGTTTCCGTTCGAATCGATCCGATGACTGGGCAGCTGGCAAACGCAAAAACGAAAGATGCAATTTTTGAGTTTTTCCTTGCAGATCAGGTACCAACTGAGCAAACAGAATTTATTGATAATGAACAAACGGATGTTACGACTGAAGCAAGACCTGCAGATATAACAGAAGATATTTTTTAATCGAACAATAATTTGAAAAAGGTTTTCTCGTATGTCGCAACGTGATCATGATCATATGCGCCAACATTTGGCGCAGCGAGCCGCACAAATATTACTGGATAGTGGCACTCGTAATTTTCAATCAGCAAAACAAAAAGCAGCGCAACAGCTTGGGGCGGCTGATACAAAAAGTTTACCAAGTAATTCTGAAATAGAATCTGCTTTAGTAGAATATCAGCGATTGTTTCGTGCAAGTAGCCAGCCTGAAAATTTACAACATTTACGTCAGGTTTCCATAGAAGCGATGCATTTTCTAAACGACTTTCACCCGAGATTAGTCGGTAGCGTTTTAAGTGGCACCGCTGATGAGCATTCTGTAATACGTATCCATCTTTTTGCAGAAACAGTGGAAAGCGTCGGTTTTTATTTACAAAATAAAAAAATACCCCATGAACTGGGTGAGCGGCGTTTGAGAACAGGCATTGATCAGTTTCAAAATTATTCAACATATGAATTTATTGTAGATGAAGCTCGTGTTGAACTGACCGTGTTTTTACCTAAGCAAAAACAAATTCCTTTAAGTCCGGTTGATGGCAAAGTAATGAGACGAGCGGATATAAGCGAAGTTGAGTTGTTGTTAAATAGTTCTGAATAAAGCTTGAAAATATAGCCACCAAGGGCACGAAGAACACAAAGGATAAATAGAAAATAAACCACGGGGACATTGGGGGCTCGGGGTTTTTAATATCATATACTTGGCAAGCTTCGTCTTCCTCGTGGATGGAGTAACGATAAAACTTATAAAATTCTTTTCTTGGCGTTCTTCGTGCCCTTGGTGGCTAATTTTTTTTAGACTTTTAACGATCTTTAGCAACACCTGTATCAATAGCCGCTTCCGCAACAGCTTTGGGCACAAAGTCCTGTAAACGTGAGTCAAAGGGTTTGGGGATAATATAATCTTTGCCAAACTCAAGTTTATCAACGCCATAAGCATCTAGTACACTTTGAGGTACAGCTTCTTTTGTTAAAGCAGCAAGGGCTTTAACAGCAGCAATTTGCATTTCAGTATTTATGCAGGTTGCTCTTACATCTAATGCACCGCGAAAAATAAAAGGGAAACCTAAAACATTATTTACCTGGTTAGGATAGTCACTGCGGCCTGTTGCTAAAATAATATCGTCACGTGTTTTAATTGCTAACTCAGGATTAATTTCTGGATCAGGATTTGATAAAGCAAAAACAATCGGCTTTGCTGCCATTGTTTCCAGCATTTCAGGTTTTAAAAGGTTAGGACCTGATACGCCGATGAACACATCTGCGCCGTTCATTGCATCTGTTAAGGTTCGGCGTGATGATTCTCGAGAAAATTCCTGTTTATATTTATTTACTTCTTCACGGCCGTTATAAACAACACCTTTCCGATCAACGAGATAAATTTTTCGAGCTCCTAAACTTTTTAGCATACGCATTGCAGCAATACCTGCTGCTCCTGCCCCTAAACAAACGATGTGTGCTTTTTCAATTTCACGGCCGGTAATTTCGAGTGCATTTAATAACCCGGCAGCAATGATAATGGCAGTACCATGTTGGTCATCATGAAAGACCGGAATATTAAGTTCTTCTATAAGCGCTTTTTCAATTTCGAAACATCTCGGTGCAGCAATATCTTCTAAATTAATACCACCAAAAGTTGGAGAAATATTTTTCACTGTTTTTACAAAGTCTTCGACTGAATCGGCATCGACTTCTATATCCATCACATCAATGTTTGCAAATTTTTTGAATAAGACTGCCTTACCTTCCATAACGGGTTTACCGGCAAGTGCACCCACATTACCCAGACCTAAAACGGCGGAACCATCGGTGATAACAGCAACAAGGTTACCTTTATTGGTATATTGATAAGCGGCTTCAGGATCTTCTGCTATTGCACGAACAGGTGCGGCAACTCCGGGAGTGTAGGCAAGACTGAGATCTTCCTGAGTATCACAAGGTTTAGTTAATGCGGTTGCGGTTTTTCCTGCAACAGGCCGGGCATGATAGTGAAGAGCCGCTTGTTTGAGTTCTTCGGCAGTGAGTTTCTTTTCAGTCATGTCCAATCCTTTAAATTAAATATGTTCGAAAGTGTAACAGTAGATAAGTTCTTAGTCAGCAGGGTGTATTTGTAATGAAGCTGGATGGTGTACCGTCATACGGAATTCATTATTTTTTTTGTATACCCAACCTCGAACAGTCAGATGACGGTGAAGTAATATTTTTGGATGTACAAAATTAAAATAAGGTAAATCTTTTTTCAGAAGTCGTATCGCAAAACTTGTATCAAGATTGAGCCAAAAAGAAGAACGGCTCTCGCCGACACGTTGTACTGTACCGGTTACCCGTTGAAAGCCCAGGTTTGATCTGGATAGAGACGAAGCAGTAAGTACTTTGCTAAATGGATGATTCCAGATACCACGTTTATGATCCCTTGCTTCTTTTTCGGCATTTTTATAACAGCTAAGAAATCGAATATTAGGCGGAATAGCGATACTAAAACCTTGTCCATTTCTGAGTAAAGTTGCGCTTATATTTTTACTGTTGATTGTGAAAACGTGAGCAAGCAAACGATTATAACGGTCGTGTTTTTCTTTGCCTAAAACAATTTTTAGTTGGTTTTGGTTATTTTTTACAATTTGCTGAAGTTGTTTTTTTGCAGAAAGGTAGAAAGGCTGGTCTTTATTACCATCACGACCTCGCTCAGGCGTGTTAATGCCAATAAGTCGTAATTTACGTCCATCGGTTAAGCGGATGGTATCACCATCATAAATATGTGAGACGTTTACTGTTTCATGAAAAAGTTGAGCTGCGCAATTATCAGCGCTTACTATCGTTGGAAGGCAAATTGATAAAGCTATAAAAACAAAAAGCGTCCATTTGGACGCTTTCTGGTGTACATGTGAACTGTCAGACATGACAAAAATAAATAAATTATTTTTTGCCGTACTTCTGGTTGAATTTGTCGACACGTCCTGCAGTATCTAATAATTTTTGTTTGCCAGTGAAAAACGGGTGACATTGTGAGCAAACTTCAATTGTTTGATCTTTGCAGCTAGCTGAGCGAGTTTTAAAAACACTGCCACAACTGCACGTTACTGTAATTTCTTCGTATGCTGGATGGATTTCAGCTTTCATTATAAAGACCTCTATATTAATCAGAGCATCGCTTTCTGATTAAGATTTACCTAATCAGCACCATGCACATTATTGGACGGGCGATCATACGGAAAAGACCGTGTCGCAGCAAGCTTTTATCGTGATTAGCAGTATTTATATTTAGCTATCAGGTTTAACGGGGAATGGGATGATGTTTGCCTCGAATACGGGTGTAGGAGCAGATAGGCCATTTTCTGACTGGGCCCGGAGTAATTCAGCGAGATGTTCAAAGGTTTCCCACATGAGTTCAGATATGGCGAGACAAGCCGCTGTAGCAGAATCTTTATGTTGTTCCCGGATTCTGTCAATTTTCCATTGTAAGCCGCGAAGCCGTTGTTGACGTTGGCTGGTGGCTCTATCTATGACAGCAGATATTTTGTCCTGGCGTAACTGTTCAAATTTCTGTGGATCAGTGGAAGCTAAAATAGACCAGTATTCAAAATCAATATTGCTTATTGAATCTCCTGACATTCGACTACTCTCCTACATAATTTGACAGCAACTTAATATAGTAAGCCTAGCCATTATGAGCCGGTAAATCTGCTAAAAAGGCATATTTCTCTCTATATTGTGATTTAGCATGTTGGATTTATAAAGATTTGTCAAAAACACATACAATTTATGTATAAATTACATGAGCTTAATTATTTATCTTATTAAGAAGGCAGGAAAAGTTGAAGATTTACGCTTAGACATAAAAAAGGGGGTAATTGAACATTACCCCCTCATCAAGCCAGAAATTTGTTAAATACTTATTTCGAGCTTATTTTTCCTACTTCTTCATGGAATCAAAAAATTCATTATTGGTTTTAGTGGCTTTTAGGCGATCATGCAAAAACTCCATGGAAGCAATTTCATCCATGTCATGAACCACTTTTCTTAAGATCCACATTTTTTGCAGTTCATCAGGTTTGGTCAGTAACTCTTCTCGACGCGTACCGGAGCGATTGATATTAATTGCAGGATAGAGGCGTTTTTCTGCCATCTTTCGATCCAGATGGATTTCCATGTTACCCGTACCTTTGAATTCTTCATAAATAACGTCATCCATACGAGAACCTGTTTCAACCAGAGCCGTTGCGAGAATCGTTAGTGAGCCACCCTCTTCAATGTTACGCGCAGCACCAAAGAAACGTTTTGGACGGTGTAAAGCGTTAGCATCAACACCACCGGTGAGTACTTTACCGGATGAAGGAATTACGGTGTTATAAGCTCGGGCCAGACGGGTAATTGAATCAAGTAGAATAACAACATCTTTTTTATGTTCAACCAGGCGTTTAGCTTTTTCGATGACCATTTCAGCAACCTGAACATGGCGACTGGCGGGCTCATCAAACGTCGATGAAACCACTTCACCACGCACTGAGCGTGACATTTCGGTCACTTCTTCCGGACGTTCATCAATCAGTAACACGATTAAATGACATTCAGGATGATTGTGAGTGATGGCATGAGCAATATCGTGCAGCATCATTGTTTTACCCGCTTTAGGCGGAGAAACAATTAATCCTCGCTGGCCTTTCCCGATGGGAGCAGTGAGGTCGATAATACGTGCGGTCATATCTTCGCTACTGCCATTTCCCACTTCCAGTTGAAGGCGTTCAGTTGGATGTAGCGGTGTTAAGTTCTCAAACAAAACTTTATGTTTTGAATTTTCAGGTGCATCAAAATTAATTTCGTTAACTTTGAGTAAGGCAAAATAACGTTCACCATCTTTAGGTGGGCGAATTTTTCCGGCTACTGTATCGCCTGTGCGCAAGCTAAAACGTCGAATCTGGCTGGGTGATACATAAATGTCATCGGGGCCTGCAAGGTATGAGCTATCAGCCGATCGTAAAAATCCAAAACCATCTTGTAAGATTTCTAATACGCCGTCTCCGTATATATCCTCACCGCTTTTGGCGTGGGATTTCAGAATGGAAAAAATAATATCTTGTTTGCGGGAGCGAGAGAGGCTGTCGATACCCATTCCAGAAGCAATTTTAATAAGTTCAGGAACGGGGTTTTTTTTGAGTTCAGATAGATTCATTTTTGAGGGTTTCTTTAGATTGTTTGGACGTTTTTGTTAATTCGGATACGACACGGAATTGCGCGAAGGCGGAACTACGGAAGTACTGAGTTTTTAAGTTTGTTTTGAATTTTTTGAGATTTTTCAGCTCGTTGGTATACGAAGCGAAATGATTAAATAGTTTTGAAATTAATTATGTTACGAACATTAGCACTAAAATCTAAAAACGTCCAGTTTTGAGGGCTACTCGCGAACTGGACGTTAATGAATTTAGCTTTACAGATTACTGTCGATGAAAGCAGCAAGCTGAGATTTTGAAACTGCGCCTACTTTAGTGGCTTCAACGTTACCATTTTTGAAAATCATTAATGTTGGAATACCGCGAATACCAAATTTAGGTGGTGTCGCAGGATTTTCATCAATGTTTAATTTAGTGACTTTAAGTTTGCCTGCATATTCTTCAGCAATCTCATCAAGAATAGGGGCAATCATTTTACAAGGGCCACACCAGTCTGCCCAATAATCAACTAAAACAGGTCCTTCTGCATTTACAACTTCGGCATCGAAGGTGTCATCTGTGGCATATACGATCTTGTCGCTCAATGTAGTGTCTCCTATGACTTTCTATTTTTTTATTGTAGTCGTTTTTGAAAAAAATCTATAGTTCCATTTGAGCCTAAGCGAGCGTTTATTTCAAGTCTAATCTTGACAAGATCTGTTATGCTACGCGCCATGAGTGAACAACATTTAACCACAACAAAATTTTCCAGCTTTGATTTGCCTGCAGAAGTGCTGCAAGGTGTTGAAGAATCAGGCTTTTCTTATTGCACACCGATTCAAGCAGAGTCATTACCCGTTGCATTGCAAGGTAAAGATATTGCAGGTCAGGCACAAACAGGCACAGGTAAAACAGCTGCCTTTTTATTAGCGGCTTATGTCCACCTGTCAAAGAATCCTGCGCCAGAAGCGAGAAAAAAGAATCAACCTCGTTGCATTATACTTGCGCCGACGCGTGAACTTGCCGTGCAAATTCATAAAGATGCAGAAATGCTCGGTAAATATACGGGTTTAAAGCATGTCGCTGTCTTTGGTGGCACTGGTTATGACACACAAAAACAAGCGATTATTGATGGTGTTGATTTATTGATCGGAACACCGGGTCGAATCATTGATTACTTCAAACAGGGTGTATATGACCTAAAACAAATTCAGGTTTTAATCTTAGATGAAGCTGATCGTATGTTCGATTTGGGATTCATTGATGATATTCGATATTTAATACGTCGTATGCCAGATGCGGATAAACGATTAAGCATGTTGTTTTCAGCCACCTTGTCACATCGTGTCAGTGAGTTAGCTTACGATCATATGAATGATCCACAAGAAGTGATCATTAAGTCTGAAAATGTTACAGCAGATCGTGTTACCCAAACCGTTTATTATCCTGCGATGGATGAAAAAATGCCGTTACTACTCGGCTTGCTCAATAGTCGAGATGATCAAAAAATTATTATTTTTATCAATACTAAACGCGTTGCGGAACGTATTGATGCTTACTTTAAAACTAATGACGTCAATGGTGCGATGCTATCAGGCGATGTTCCGCAAAATAAACGTTTACGTATTGTGGAAGATTTTACCGCAGGTAAAATCCGTGCATTAGTGGCGACCGATGTTGCTGCACGTGGTTTGCATGTTGAAGATGTCAGTTTAGTTATTAACTTTGACTTACCGAATGATGCAGAAGATTATGTACACCGTATTGGTCGAACAGGTCGTGCCGGTGCAAGTGGAGTCGCAATTAACTTTGCATGTGAAGATTATGCAATGTCACTGCCTGATATTGAAAAGTACATCGGGCATAAGATAGAAGTATCAAGAATCACAAATGAGATGTTGGTAAAGCCAAATGCGCCGGCAAGAATTGAGCGTAAACATAAGCCGCATCAGAAAAAAAATGCGCATAAAGCAACATCGCAGCATAAAACGGGTAAACCGCATCATCATAAAAACAAGAAAACAAATAAACCGCAGCAAAAGAAGCAACATGCGAAGCCTAATCGTCAACGGAATCAGGATAAAAAAGCGAGCCCAAATACTGATAGTGGAGTGAAAAAAAATACCCCTAAGTCGTTGGAACAGCCAAAACAAGGATTTATAAAAACATTTTTAAATAAGTTAATATCTTGAGCTTAAATTCTTCAGTTGATGTAAGGGTGGTAGACAAGTCCTGTATCATAAAAATATAAAGCGGCCTGGCTTTCAGTGAGGCAAGAATACCTTACTTGCTTGAAAAACATCCTCTGCAGAGATTGCTGCCAATCCCAGTTCCGGGCGTTGGCAATCTTCTGCACGTAAAACGACAAGCTTGTTTTCACTGGTGTAAGGTGCGCAGTCCTTTGGGTTGTGTATTGAAAATAAAGAAACAATATTCGTACCGACCGCAGCGCCAATATGCATTGGACCGGTATTGGGAACAATAAGCAAATTCATGCGTGCAAGCGTTGCTTTATAACGCTCAAAATCAGGTGCCGGTGTTAATAATTCAACACTGTTTTGGCTTTCTTTAATAATTTTTAAGCCCAGTTCTTTTTCATCAGGCATTAAATCTATAATTATCTGTATGTTGAGATTATTTTCTTTGGCGTAATTTTTGATTAGCCGGCATAGTTCTCCCCAATGTGAAATCGGCCAGTTGCGATGAGGTAATGATTTTTTATTGCGGCCGAATTTTTTACCCAAGCCGCTATAACTAGGGTGAATTCCAATTAAAAAGGTTTCATCAGATATACCTGCTTGCTGCAATATACCTTGAGCTCGTTGTTTTGCATCGTCCTGAACAGGTAAATACACAGGATATTGGTTTTTAGTCAATGCTGGGTTGACCATTTTTAAACAACGTTCAGCAAAATTAATTTCTGACTGTTCTATATTCTGTAAAACATGTAATTGTGCCGTTGAACCATGAAAAAGTTTTTCAAAACTTGATTTCGTTTCAAAACAATAAATATGCTGAAAGCCTGCGTTTTTGATATTGAGGTTGATTTTTCTACGTTGGAGAAAAGGGAATAATTTTTTACGATCAAGCAGCCAAACGTTTTTTATTTGCGGATGAAACCCCTTTAAAACTCGTCGTCCATCCGGACTGGTTAATAGTGTAATTTCGGCACCAGGGTATTTATTAATCAGAGCAGACAGTGCGGGTGTGATCATCACCATATCGCCGGCTCTGCCTATACGTACTACAAGTATTTTCATTTTTTATCTTGTTGGTTAACGTTATAATAAGGAATAGGTGATATATTTGACCCAAATATCAAGCTACCGATAGAATTCATTTTAAACTAACACAACTATATATAGAAGAATTATGACTATTAAAGTAGAACTGGCTTACGGCGAATTATTGGATAAAATGACCATTTTACAGATCAAAAGTGAACGCATCACCGATGAAAGTAAATTATCCAATGTAAATAAAGAATTAAACTTATTAAATGCTTTATGGAAATCAGATGAAAAATCATCGGTTGATATTGCCAGTGAGTTTACTGCATTGAAAGATATCAATGAAAAAATCTGGGATATAGAAGATGGTATTCGTGATAAAGAGCGGGTTAAGGAATTTGATCAAGAATTTATTGAGCTAGCTCGTTCAGTTTATTTTTCGAATGATAAACGAGCTGAAATTAAACGTACGATTAATTTGAAGCTTGGCTCTGAACTTATAGAAGAAAAATCCTATGCTGATTACGTATAATCTTAGTCAATAAACGGCATTAAATATTAAGGAATTAGAAAACTCATGAAAACAGCTGTTATAACAGGTATAACCGGTCAGGATGGTGCTTATTTAGCGGAGCTTTTATTAGAAAAAGGCTACATTGTATACGGAACCTATCGTCGAACTGCATCTATCAATTTTTGGCGCATTGAAGAGCTGGGAATAAAAAATAACCCTAATTTACATTTAGTTGAATATGACCTAACCGATCTCGGTTCTAATATCCGTTTATTGGAAAAAGCAAAACCAGATGAATTCTATAATCTTGCGGCACAGAGTTTTGTCGCGGTTTCTTTTGATCAACCTATTGCAACAGCGAATATTACCGGTCTTGGCCCCGTTTATATTTTAGAAGCGATTCGTATTGTTGATCCAAAAATTCGATTTTATCAGGCATCGACTTCTGAAATGTTTGGTGAAGTGCAAGAGATTCCGCAGACAGAAAAAACCCCTTTTTATCCTCGTAGTCCATACGGTATCGCTAAAGTATATGCTCACTGGATGACGATCAATTACCGTGAGAGTTACAATATTTTTGGCGCGTGTGGGATTTTATTTAACCATGAGTCGCCGTTGCGTGGCTTAGAGTTTGTGACCCGTAAAATTACAGACGGACTTGCACGAGTAAAACTAGGAAAGTTGTCTCATATTGAGCTCGGTAATCTGGATGCAAAGCGTGACTGGGGCTATGCCAAAGATTATGTGGAATGTATGTGGCGGATACTGCAAGCAGAAAAACCAGATACCTATGTATTTGCAACAGGAAGAACAGAAAGAGTTCGCGATTTTGTTGAAATGACCTGTAAGGCGCTTGATATCACTATTGAG
>JAUVEN010000024.1 GCA_030594815.1 Gammaproteobacteria bacterium | reverse complement strand
CAACGTCTACTCCGATTATTGTGTCAGGCATGCAAGACACCTCACCCCTTGTCTGATGTCGATTGTGAAAAATTACAAACCACGTGTGGTGAGCATGGTATTGATATGACTAATCCACCAATCATTTATGAACACAATGGTTGTGATCAATGTCATGGTACTGGTTACTCCGGTCGTGGTGGTATTTATGAACTGGTGCCCATTGATGAACACCTGCGCTCCCTGATTCATAACAATGCTGCGGAGCAGGAAATTACTGCCTATGTAAACAGCAAATGGAGCAACCTGCGTCAGGATGGATTGCGCCGTGTTTTAGCAGGTGATACCAGCATCGATGAATTATTACGTGTGACCCAGGAGGATTAACAGTGCCGGCTTTTGAATACACGGCTATAAATTCCGATGGCACAGATACCCAGGGTGTAATGGAAGGAGATTCTGCCCGTCAAATCAGGCAACAGTTGCGTAAGAGTGGGCTGGCTCCCATGTCGGTTGATGAAGTCACCACAAAAAAGAAACATCGCTATCATAAAATCAATTTCAAAAAAGGTGTTACCCAGACCGAGCTTGCATTGGTTACCCGACAACTTGCCACCTTGCTGGAAGCCGGCTTGCCCATTGAACAGGCGCTTAATGATATTTCACAACAAACCCGAAATTATTATCTGGAAACCATTTTACACGCGGTGCGCTCAAGGGTAAGTGAAGGACATAGTCTGGCACACAGTCTTGCCGAATACCCGGACGTGTTCCCTGAAATATATCAAAAGACAGTCGATGCAGGTGAACAATCCGGTCACCTGCATATCGTGCTGGAGCGACTCGCTGACCATGGCGAGAAGCAGCAACAAATGCTGCAAAAAGTTAAATTGGCGCTTTTTTATCCTACAATGTTATCCGTAATATCCTTCACAGTAGTTGCGTTATTAATGACCTATGTTGTGCCACGTGTCATTCGCGTATTTGAAACAACAGGTCAGGATTTGCCTACCATTACTCGCTTACTCATTAATACTAGTGATTTCTTGCTCTCTTATGGCTTGCTGATCCTGATAGTATTTATGGTTTCACTGGTTATATTTCAAAGAGTTCTGCAGAATCCAACGGCCAAACAAGCCTGGCATCGCTTTTTATTATTTACACCACTGATTGGCAATATTATTCGCAGCATTAATACCGCCAGATTTTCCAGAACCTTAAGTATTCTGGTTGCCAGTAGTGTACCTATCCTTGAAGCCTTACGAATCTCTTCGCAGTTACTAAGTAATTTACCCATGCGTCAGGCCGTAGAAAATGCCACTGTACATGTGCGTGAAGGATCAAGCTTGAGAGATGCATTGGAACAAACCGGTTATTTTCCCAATGTCACACTTAGTCTGATAGGTAGTGGTGAATCAAGTGGAAAACTGGAGGCCATGCTTGATCGTGCCGCCGAAACTCATGAGCGAGATGTTGAATCTACACTATCAATTGTTCTTAGCCTGTTTGAACCTATATTGATACTTCTAATGGGTGGTGTAGTACTTACTATTGTACTGGCAATATTGTTACCTATTTTTGAATTAAACCAACTCATTAGTTAAACGTTAAACAATGATTATATCGGAGCAGTCACAATGAATTTATATCAACGAAAATCAAAGCAGCCTATGTTTACCTTTTTACTGCTTACCTTCTTGTTGAGCCTTACAGCCTGCTCAACAACACCTGTAGATAATTCAAAAAGTCTATCAACAATTGAACGCGCTCGTATGGCTTATAGTCAACAAGATTTTGGACAAACACTCATTCTATTAAATACTTTAGTACAAAAAAATAATGCAGAAGCGCAATATGCGCTGGGTTACATGTATCGCTATGGTCAGGGACTTCCTCGAAACCAGGATCGTGCCAGCTACTGGATTACTTTGGCAGCCAAAAATGGCTGTATAAAAGCACTAACTGCTTTACAGTTAATGCGTCTAAAAGGTGACACTCAAAAAGCGTTTAATAAAAATCTCAAAGATTTAAATGGTTCATGCAGCGGTGATGAAAAGAAATAATAATTTAACGTAAATCAAGCAAGAGGGTTTTTTGCTGCTTGTTACGCAACAGATTAATGGTCAACATTTTTGCTTGTGAAAGTTCAACAATCGCCTGAGATAACTGGCTGCGATCATTAAGAGGTATGCCATTCACCATAACCAGCAAATCATCCGGCTTTAATCCCAGTTCATCATATAAACTACGGTTGGTTTGTGGTTTAACGCGGTATCCTTTTAAAACACCTTTTCTAACCACTGGAATAATATTGAAATGTTCGGCTATTTTTTCCGGGTGTTTCTGAAATAATTCACGGTATTCTTTAACGTTAATTACGCTACCTAATGATTTATTTTTGGCACTCTTTTTTGTTTTAGACTTTTTTAACACAGGAAACCGGAGTGTTTCAAAACGGCCATTCCTTAACAATAAGACATGATCTTTTCGAACCTCTGCCAGCTCCATACCTTTTTGAATTTCATTGCCGGTTTTATAATAACGTTGTTGCTTACCTGCTTTACCAATGATCGCGGCACCATCCTTCGGTCCGGTATAAATAAACACACCATGCAAACTCAATTTCAATCTTGTTGCTGGTGCCACCTCAGGTGTTGCAACTAATTCTTTCTTGACTACAGGTATATAGCCAAACATGTGCAGCTCAGAGATAAAAGTATAGTCCGCTTTATCACCTGTTACCGACGCAGAACTTATCCTGTTCATCTTAGGAGTGATCTGTATAGGTGGTGTCTTCTTCCATACCAACGGAACAATTGTGTCCCAGGTTAAAATTGCCGACAGATAAGAAATTAACAACACCATCACTACGGTGAGAATTTTAGGTAATTTAATAGAGATAAGTGACTTGAGCCATTCTGGCCACATCGTAGGATTATTAATCAGGGCAATACTATCCCGCCAATTGACAGAAGAAGACTGCCAAATCGATTTTAATATGTCTGGATTAACAGGAACTTTCATACCATAAACTATTTAATAAACCGTTATTTGTCTCTTAGCTTAACAGAACATTGATGTACGCTACAGGCAAAAAAAAGCCCCCAGCCTAAGTAAAGGTGGGGGCTAAAGCTCTGAATAAAACCTAACGCTTATTCAGTAGGTGTGCTATCGGTATAGCTGAATCTGTAAGCTTCGCTACTCTTCCCCCAAGGACGAAGAGTGTCGAAGTCCATCAGCTTAAACCCTTATCACTCCTCAGTTTCCTCTACTGGATTAAAATCAGCTTCGCTCATTTTGCGGAACCAAATGTCACTACCCTCGAAGTGAGCAGTATCATCATAATCTTCATTAGATTCACCCAGGTAACTTGAATAACCTTTGCTACCATCCGGAGTCATTCTCAACTGAGCTTCACCTTCTTCCACATTCTTACGTGCAGCCAGCCAGTTAAAGACTTGCAGCGGTTGACCTTGATCATCAACCCACTCGTTATGCGGTCCAGTTGAATAGGTTTCACCAAAGTCACTCGTCCGTGCATAGAACATATCAGTTGGTGCCGCATCATCTGGATTGACGTTACCAGCCATTCCATAAGAAGAGATGTAGAACTTCTTGTTCTGCTTGTCTTCGTTAGGGTTAGTCACACCAACACACTGAACTCCACCACAGGCGAGAATTGTGCCAGGTACTGCAACAACACGTGGCTCGATGACACTTTGTGTAGCATTTTTCAACAATGACAAGTTACGTGGCTTTTCAAAAGCACCGGCAGCAAATGTATCACATTTGATTGTTGCTTCCTCGCCAAGCACCGCACCACGATCCCAGTAACAACTGGTAACACCTTGGCCGCCTATTGCGGCTGGCATCGTTGTCCAGGTTACACCACCATCGAAAGAACGACGCGCATAGAAGTCATACTTGTCTTTACCGTTACGTGACGCAGCCCAGTTAGGTGAGAACACGTAACCCAACGTCACCCAGTCACCACGAATCTGACCACGATGAGCACGTGATTCAGTCATAGGTGTTTCAAAGGATTCCTTGAGCAAGTCTGCTTCAGTAACAGTCCAGGTCATTAGCTTGTCATAGACGATCTTGTCATCACCATCGACCACTTCATCTTCGCTACCTGGTGCAAGCTTAACAATAGGTGTAACCGTAGACATATTCTGCACGCCCTTGGCACCCCTGGCATTACAAGTCTGTGGCAGCTCACCAGTTACAGTAGTAGTAGTAGTACCATCGGCAGCTTTTACTTCAACGGTTGCTGTTGTCGCAGGTAACCAAGTATCACAGAGGAAGTTCTTAAAGGCATATGGATTACCTGTCTTGGCCACGCAAGTACCTGGTTCACAATCCGGATTAGTCCAGACACTGGTACGACGCAACATGATATCAGACGGACGTCCCTTACCTTCCTTACCCTGCTTGTAGATAGCGATTAACGGAACACCGGCACCATCATTACCATTAGGACCTAATGAAGGTTTCTTACCTTGCAGGATAAAACGTATACGACGGGCATTTTCTGTCGCATAACGTACAGTGCCATCTGCCATCGCCAATATAACTGGAGCTCCAGGAGTACCGTCGATGTCCTCTAATTCCGGCATATTCACAAGATCACCTGAGGTAATCAGATTCGGCTCGGCGATATCAAAGCTGTGATAAAAAAGATCTTTACCCAGTTCAACGATATCTTCCTCAACTGCATCCGGACCAACACCTAAACCCTTGGTTTCTTCATAGGCTAGAATTGCCCACGCACTAACCGTGCCATCCTTCTTAGTATAAGGCTGCAAGAACAAGTTAGGTCGTGAAGCACCCGTATCGCCATCAAGAATAGAGCCGGCACGAGTCACGCATACCAATTGATCACCACTAGACGTGGTTACTGTCTGCATTGATGCACAGTTAACCATCTGGCTATAAGCTTCAGGTGTTGGAGTAGCTGCAGTTTCAGCAGTATCCCAACCCGTCCATTCTACCAGCGTACCATCTTCACCCAAACGGCAATATTCATGACCGCTGGTTCCGATGTTACTAATGTTACACATGTTATTGTCGCTAAGACGTACTGGCATACTCATATGGTTGAGTACACGTACACGGGCATTTTCAGCGATATCATCAACTGGATCGCCAACTAAATCAGAATCATCATTAGCTAAATCAGGATCAGTTGCAACGGGTTCATCCGAGGTATCAATAGCGCTAAAATCAGCCCATTTGATATAGCTATACCACGCATCAGTCTTGTGATTAGTCGTCGCACCACTAAAACCATGGCCCGGACCATCGCCACTACCTGGACGTATACCACCCGGATCTTCCTGCCATGTGATAGCAAAACCAGCACCGCCAGCACCACCAACAAAGACCTGGTAAGAATCACGAACACCTGAGGTCATACGTTCTGATTTATAAACCTGAACCTCACCAGTCCAAGGTGTTACTGTTGCACGCGCAGTCCATAAGCAACTATAAGCGACCTGTGGAGGACTCGGCAATCTGTCAGCATCAACCTCTGGAGTTAATGTGCTGTAGTCAATAAAACCCTGACTACCGGCTACACCATAGTAGTCCGAATAAAGCTTGTCACTTGTGCCATCACCATCTAAATCCACCGGGGCACCTTCAGCATCCACGGCAAGTGCAGCATAGCGAGGCTGTCCACCTTTACAATATTTGTCAGTCCAAGCCACAATAACTTTATCACCCTTGGCTTGAAACACTGGCTTTTTAGATTCACCCAGCGCACCTTCTGGCAAACCGCTTATCGCAACAGGTTTGTCACCGGTACGAGAAAGATTAAAGCGTTTCCAGCTTGCGCCGTCATCAGCTGAGATAGCCAAAAAAGCATCTGGAGCCGCAGCTGGTGTGCGTTTATCCACATCGGTATAAGCGATAGTAACAGGCTTAGCCCAGCAACCATCGCCTTTACCTACAATCTGCTGACCCGCTTCGCATTGTCCATCAACCATTCCTAACACGGTACCATCTGCTTTTGCAGCCGGTACATACATCGTCATGATATTTAACTTGGACTTGGAACTCGGCAATGCCGGTGTCTTGGAAATGTTCTTGCGAAAGATCACGCTTTCTTCTGTGGCAGCAAGAAGATTAGCAGCAGCCTTATCCAGATCAACATATTTCAGATCAGTGGCATCATCACCATCAGCTGCTGCCAATTCAACCACACCTGTTAATACCGTTTCCAATGTAGCCTTCGCTAGAGTCAAGTCAGGTGCTGTCAGTGCTGTAAAATCAATTACACCACCAGCAGTAAGAATACTGCTGTAATCACCACCATCAGCCAGCTTATCTTTAAGCAACTTGGCAATAGCATCGTTCAGCTGAATACCGTTACCATGACTACCATCCTGATCCAATGATTGCAGTAAGCTGGCCATCATTTTGACCCGATCATCATCAGATTCGGAATTCATTAAATCCATCGGTGTAATCACGCCTTTACCTCGTGAACCACCAAATTTAACTGAACCAAAGTCAAACGTGACATCCTCGCCATCGGTATAATTAAACTTACCACCGGACTCGGGTTCGCTGGGATCGAAATCGCTGGTTTTACCTGAGTGAGATGGGGAATGGTAACTGACGCCGCTGACCGGGCCATCAATTAACACTCCGCTACTCGGTGTTGTAGCCGTACTCGTACTTGTACCCGTACCACTATCATCACTACAACCACTTAATCCGATAGCAAATATTGCTGACATACCAACTGTCAGCCATCGCTTTATCTTATACTTGTGCATCATGCCCATCTCCAATAAAAATTAATAAATTTAGTCGCGCAATCGCGATCATGTTACTTACTCTAACTATTAAAAAAAAGTTTCTTACTATTTCCCTTACAAAACTATTGGCCTTTAGTACATTGTTCACTTGGCCATTGTTTGTGACAACAAGCCCAGGCTTGCCAACACCTTATGTTGCGCCTGTATCAAATCGTACTGAGCATTGGTATAGGCTCGACCGGACTGGAATACTTCATTTTCAGTATCCAACAAGTCCAGTAAGGTACGTTTACCAATACGAAATTGCTTATCATAAGAATTACGCGTTTTTAAACTCGATTTAAAATGTTGATTTAAATCTACTACCTGTGATTTACGCATAACATACTCACTCCAGGCCAAACGTACTGTTTGATCTACAAGGCGTATTGCATCATCGCGTGAATTTATTGCTTTACCATACAAGTGTGCTTTTTCACTATTACGCGCACTATCCGATCCACCGTTGAAAATATTCCAGCGTAATTGAAGCATTGCGTACTGTTCTTCATCCTTAGCTTCTACACCATCAAGGTTTTCATTCCATGCACTACTTAGCACAAGATCCAGTTTTGGATAGTTACCACTTTTACTTCCGTCACGAATTGCTATTGCTGCGGTTACTTCAGCACTCGCTGAAGCAAGAAGAGGATTTGTTTGACGTGCATTAGTTAACGCAGTATCAATGTTAGCGGGTAATGCTTCAGCAACAGAGTTAGGTTTTTGCATTTGTGCTGGTACAGCTTTACCAACAACACGAATATAGTTTGCTTCCGAAGAAAACAGGTTGGCTTTGCTTGCTGCAAGGTTAGATCGAGCTAAAGATAATCGACCACGCGCCTGATCTCGATCAGAACTACGACCCACACCTGACTTAGAGCGTTGTTGTACTTTATTAAAAATAACTTGATGTTTATTTAGATTTTTCTGCGCCAAAGATAAAATTTCACGCTTACGAATAACATCAAGATAAACTTGTGAAGCACGTAATGAAATTTCATCACGGCTACTTGCCAACATATGTTCAGCGGCTTTCACTCGTGCTTGTTGTTGATCAATCTGGCTAGTGGTCTCAAAACCACTAAAAAGATTTTGACGTAAAGTAATTGCTGACTCGCTACGATCTAACTCAACATCAGTATTAAAAGTAGCAGCATTATTACTGGTTTCTTGCCCAGCACCAGCAGTAAGATCAATAGAAGGGTAATTACCTGCACGCGCCTGGTTTAACTGCTCTTGACGCGCTAGTTTTTCATTTTCACTGGCTAACACTTGAGGATTACTTGAAAGTGTTTCTTGTACGACTTGTTCAAGTGTTTCACCCATCACCGGTGAAGATAAAAAGGGCAATAGTGTAAGAGATATCAATAATGTTTTTTGGTTATTTATTTTCATTTTAGCCACACCTTCTTTTTTATTTTTAATAGCTTTAAATTATCACGTTTAACTTATTTCAATTATCTTCTTTCTAAGTATTGACTAGCACAATTGCATCGATCAGATCACTTATATCTGTAGTCTGCCCGGCGCTTCCTGAAAGATGCACCGTTGCTAACATGCTAAAGTCATCACCACCACCTGTTGGATCTACATGTAAATCATAAGCATCAGCAGTCTCTGTATTTTCTATTACTTGTACCCAGTTATCTACTGGGTCTGAAGTACTAAAACCATCAAGTAATTCAGAAATATCAATGGTATCGCCATTATTAGGTTTGAAATCCAGAATGGTATCAATTCCATCTTGTATATCAGTATATTTAAAGACATCAGCACCATCACCACCATCTAAAGTATCGTTACCTTTGCCTCCAATCAGTGTGTCATTACCCGGTCCACCAAGTAATTCATCATCACCTACATCACCTTCCAACAGATCATTACCCCTACCACCATCTAAAAGATCATCACCCGCTCCACCTCTGAGAATGTCGTTTTGTTTACCCCCTAAAAGAATATCATCGCCACCTTTAGCCTCAAGGATGTCCTGACCTTCACTACCAATAAGCGTGTCATCGCCTCCACCACCCATAATAAGATCGTCTCCAGCAAGGCCATCGATTATTTCATCGGCACCAGTACCATGAATAATGTCATCACCCGTAGTACCAAATATCTCGCTGGGACCACTATTGCCGGGGTCATCATTGCCGGGATCATTATTGCCTGGATCATCATCGCCGGGATTATCATCGCTAGAAGCACCATCATTAAAAACATCAATACCTGCCAATGCTTCTGTACCTTCAGGCACTTGATAACCTGATGAACCTTGTCCACCAAGTTCACTATCTGTTTCATAACTGACTGCAGCATCAGGGGCTTGTGCGTCATGTGCTACTCGAACATGGGTAGTATTACCTTCACTATTTGTGAGCTCACCGGCAGCAGCGGCATCAAGGATGGCTGAAGGATCCAGGCCTGCTAGTATCGCTGCCTGCATGTCTTGTAATAATTCAGAAATATCAGCGCCTTCACCAAATGCAGATAAATCAAAAACATCTGAATCTAATATGGCTTCACCATTAGGACCTAATCGAATGCTGGTGCCATCTGCAAAACCAATAACAGTATCACCATTTTCATCTGTCGCTAAACTGTCACCCTGATTTAACTCATCGCCAATTCCAAGAATTCGTTTTACACCATCAACTCCAACCACAGTAACAATACCAATTAATGATAATACGATACCAACAGGTATCAACTTGTGAGATTTTGAATCATCAGTAGACATGCTCAACTCCTAATTACTATTGTTATATTTTGCAGAAATACATCCCGTCACTAGAAGGGACTCTTTCAATTCTTAATAAAACACACGAATGCTTAACAACCATTGACTTAGATCAGACACTGTTAAATATTTTTTATGTTTTATAATTTAAAAAAGTATCTCATGCACAAATTACGAAAATGCTTTTTCAATTTTAATCTTGGTGGAAGTATAAATAACAAGGGAAGTATAAATAATTGTACGTTGGTACTATATTGAATTAAAAATATGATTTTTAGAGTTAATTTGAATTTAATAATAGCACTAAATGTAGACGATCGCTGACACCGGTTTTACGAAAGATAGAAGATAAATGAGCCTTGACGGTACGTTCAGTAATACCCAATTTTTTTGCTATGGTTTTATTATTATTTGCTTGGGCAAGTGAATCTGCCACTTTCCTTTCTGTCACAGTGAGCGCATCAAGATTAATATAATGTCCGATACCATCAATTTCATTCAGCTCTGTCATATCAGTACATTGCATAACTAACCACTGCATTAAACGTTTACCAATCCAGACCTCACCCATTTTAATCACTTTAATGGCTTCTTTAAGGTAATTAATTGAAATGAAGCTATTGGCATATCCCAATACACCTAGTTTTAATAGCTTAATACCTTCGAGTTCATTTGGCTTATCTGATAAGACAAATATCTTAAGTTCAGAAAATTGATTATTAATTTTTTTCAAGCCATTCAGACCATCAAGGTCTGGCAAACTTATATGGATTAACGCAACATCTGGCTGATTTTTTTCTAGCGAAGAAATAAGTTGTTCAAAATTATTAACTTGATCTTTTTTATATTCATTTGATGACGCGGTATTCCAGCGTGAAAGTAACTGAGGATTATCTGATGCTGATACGATCATGAACTTCTTTCCTTGATAGTGTTAACGTTCAGTAAAAACACGATCTTTTGCTTTTAATACTGGTTTAAGTAAATAGTGTAACACGGTTTTTTTACCTGTTTTGATATCAACATTTGCTGCCATACCCGGTATTAGTGATAATGACTTACTTTCATTGCCAAGATAATTTTTGTTAGTGCGAACATGGATCTTGTAGTAACTCACATTTCTATTAGAATTATTATCAGTAATCGTGTCTGCACCAATATATTCAACCTTTCCGTTGAGGCCACCGTATATTGAAAAATCATACGCCGTAAATTTAACCATTGCGTCCTGACCTTTATAAAGAAAGCCAATATCGGATGGTTTTACTTTTGCTTCAATTAATAACGTATCATCTAGCGGAACAACTTCTGCCAACTTAACACCCGGCTTAATTACACCGCCTTCCGTTTTAACCGTCATTTCCTTAATAATGCCTCTCACTGGCGATCTTACGCGAGTACGCTTTACCCGATCTTCCAATGCTTTATTTGTTTCTTTTAAACGTTCTATCTCAGATAGAATATCGTTTAGTTCTTCACGGGCACCACTACAAAAACCATCTTTTACATCCTCAAGTTGACGTTCTACACGCAAGACTTCGAGCTCAGATACCGCACCTGTTTTTACTAAAGGACGCAACATAGCCAGTTCTTTCTTCAATGAACGTTCTTTTCGATCCAGTTGTTGTTTTCGTTTTAAATAAAGTTGTCTCTCTTGTTCAACTAACTCAGGTTTTCTTTCCATTACAAACTCGGGTTCTTCGAACGGTGTTGAATCAGCTTCTGCTTTAAGCCGTGCAGCCTGAGCTCGACGCTCCATGCAATGTAAGCGACCTTCCGCAAGATCAGATGCAAACCTGGTATCATCAAGCAGCAGTAATATCTGACCCGCATCAACAATATCGCCTTCTTTAACATTAATCTTACTGACAATACCGCCTTCAAGATTTTGTACTACCTGTACATGGCCAGCAGGAATAACTTTACCTTGAGCACGTGTTATCTGATCAACTTCTGCCATACTTGCCCATATTACAATCGCGATAAAAAATATAACGATCGTCCAGAGTAACTTACGCCCACCTGAAGGTGAGTAATATTCAATAGCTTCATCCGCTTCGATTACGAATCGATCCTGTTGCTTATCATTATCAGGTTGCTGTTTGTTATCGTTTACCATCAGACCATTAACCACTTCATAAAAATCATATTAACTATCGGAATATACTTTTCCTGCTTGTAAATCTGCAACAACATCAGCCTTATTTCCATCTGCAATAATGCGACCACCATCAACAACTATCAACCTATTAACTAATTCAAGCATCCCAGACTTATGCGTAACCAAAATAAAAGTTTTATCCTGTATATGCTCAGCCAGCTGTCTTTTAAATTCAGCCTCGGTTTTACTGTCCATAGAATTGCTTGGCTCATCCATAATGAGTACAGGTGGATCACGAAGTAGGGCGCGGGCTATTGCGATAGATTGTCGTTGACCACCTGATAATCCAAGTCCGCGCTCACCAATTTGCATATCAAAACCTAAACGGTGAGTTTTTATAATATTAATTACACCTGCTTTTCTAACGGCATCGAGTAATTGTTCATCGCTTACATCACTATTACCATAGATGATATTTTCTCTAAGGCTGCCGAAAAACAACATAACGTCCTGAGGTACATAACCAATATTACGCCTCAGGTCTGAAGGATCAATTTGATTAACATCAATACCATCAACACGTACAAATCCTGAATCTGCCTGATACAATCCCAGAATTAATTTTTCTATTGTTGATTTACCCGATCCAGTTCTACCAATAATACCGACGTGCTCACCAGGCTTAATCTTTAAAGACAGCTCTTTAATAATCTCTTCATCCTGTTGTGAATAACTGAAATTCACATTTTCAAGCTCGATGTTACCTTCAACATTAGGATGATGAATTAAAGTTCTGTGTGACTCTCTGTCACCAGGCAAGGCCATAATTTTATCTAATGTTTTTAATGCTGATATTGTCTGGTGATAATGTGTCGCGAGGTTTGCTACCTGCGCCATCGGTGCCATTGCACGTCCAGTCAAAATAACGGCTGCAATTAATCCACCCAATGAAATTTGTGAATTTGCAATAAGGTATACACCAGTAGCTACTACACCAATTGTTGATAGCTGTTGTACAAAGACAGAAAAATTTACTACTCGAATAGAATACTTACGTGCTTTAACACGCCATTCAGCAATGTATTCTATATCTTCTTCCCACTTATGTTGTAACTGACTCTCTGCACCTAATGATTTAACAGTTTCTATTCCAATTAAACTTTCTACAAGCGTTGCATTCTTTTGTGCTGCACCTTTTGATTCTTTTTCAACTGCATTCCTGATTTTTGGTTGCATAATTAATGCAAAAATAATTATTAATGGAATAGCTAGCGCAGGAACCAATACAATCCAACCGCCTACAAACCAAATCACAAATAAAAACAAAATAACAAAGGGTAAATCAATAAAGGTAGATATTGTTGCTGAGGTAATGAAGTTTCGAATGCTTTCAAACTCATCAAGATTATTAGCAAACGCACCCACAGAACTTGGACGGGCTGACATTTTTACATCGAGTACTTTTTCAAAAATCTTTGCAGATAAGTCAATATCTGTTTTTTTACCCGCAATATCAAGAAAGTGTGCTCGTAAACCACGTAGTAAGAGATCAAAACTAAAGACTATTACTACACCTAATACTAATACCCACAACGTCTCTATTGCGTGATTTGGTACAACGCGGTCATAAACATTCATAATAAACATCGGACTAGCAAGTGCAAATACATTTATCATGAATGAACTTACCAATACATCACGGTAAATATGCCACGACTTCATTAAAGCTCGTTTAAACCAGCCGACTTGCTTATCCGATGTTTCTTCCACCCTCTGATCAAACTGGTGAACCGGAATTAAATGAATGGCATAGCCTGCATAAAGTGATTCAATTTCAGATAATTCTGCGACCTTCTCCTCAAGCCCTGAATCAGGATCTAAAATCTGAAACTGATTTAATAATTTATTTTGTTTGAGCAGGACGCAAACTTTTTCATTCTCCAATAAACAAATTAATGGAAAGTCGGAATTAGTCAGTTCATCTAACTTGAATGTTTTTATATCCGCTTTATAGCCTGCACGAGCGGCAGCACGTATAAATACTTTAGGAGAAAGGCGATTGTTCTTTAAAGGTAGGCCTGCAGTTAACTCATTTGCAGTAAATTTTTTACCCTGTTGCTTTGCCAGAAGAAGCAAAGATTCGAGTAAAACATCATCAGTTTGCATGCCTGGATCGTGCTCATCTACATGCGGGGACTGTTGCGTCATAAGTTAGAATTTCTTTGTTTATATAATAAATAATCGAAATACTAATATGATAAAAAAACCACACTAAATCAAGACATATGTGATTTATCTCATTGTTAAACTGTTTAAACTGAAAATAGGAAGTTTTACGAGGTATGTGAGTTGTTACAAACTAGCAAAAGTATTTTGAGGTAATCGATTAAGCATCTCTGTCCAACGACTTAACCTACTCGAAGATCCAACAAACTGGTTTGATCCATTCTTTTTAATGAGCCATAAACCTTTTTTGTTAAAACTGTAAACCGGCAACAAATCTCGTCGATTTGTAGCTGGTTGAATTTCTTTATTGTAATTATCTAAAACTAAAGGCTGTTGCCCTGATCCGGGATAATAGTAGAGCACCATATGTGCTTGTTTCAAAGTTAATGAATGAACATATGCTATACGTAATTGTGATTCAGGAACACCCATATTAATAAGCGTAAAATATTTTGTAATTGCATAATCTTCGCAATCACCTGCATTTCCTGTAATAAACTCTGTTGGTGTTGCCCAATAATCTTTTTTGCCCCATTGCTGAGCATCCTCGGCATATTGAATCTGATTCACAAATGTATTTACCCTGGTCAGTTTATCCAGTGCAGTATCATTTTGATTACGTGCCATTAAATCATGCCACGCGTTTACCCTGCGCTGATCCCAGTCTGATAATTTTGTGTGTTTATTTAGAGCTATATTTGCGGCAAAAGCGTGAGAGCCAAGCAGCATACCCAGAAAAAACACCAGTTTAATAATGAAAATTTGATTCTTCATATGTTCAATAGTTCTAAATTACATTTACTCTATAAATAGCCATACAAAACAACATCGGCAAAAAAAACTTCAACTTTAATAAAATCATGTGATTAACAATTAGAGGTAAGACCAAGAATTTGGTGAATTATGTGACAATCCTGACTAGATTAATGTGATTCTCATCACCAACAGAGACGATTTAGCCAAATTCCCTGGTTGATTGAGATCTGTTCCATTCAAAACAGCCACATGAGAAACCTACATTTGTAGCGGTACAGAAAAAATAATTGGTGAAATCGCGATATCCAATGGCACAACTTCTAATACTTTAATCCCATCTTCTGATTTTAAGTTTGTATCTTTATCAGCAAATACATAAAAGCCTGTCGTACTACCCAATGAAGCAGTTAATGGCACAAGAAACACTCAAAATACTGCCAAATAAGCTTACATTACTGAAATATACCTTTTTTGCCTGGCAAAGGCATTTTCACTTCCCTCAAAAGCCCATATCTACACCCTCTATGATAGAATAGCAGACTAATATGATGTCGCTGAATAGCAAGAACCTGTACGAGCTTTAATATGTCAGAACTAACAAACTCGGAGAAAGAAGTTGCAGAACTTATTCTCGAATCTCTCAATCTGGAAGACGTTACTGTTTCCGATATTGACCCAGATGCTGCACTTTTTAATGAAGGACTCGGTCTGGATTCCATTGATGCACTGGAACTTGCGATGGCAATCACACAAAAATATGGTTTCCAATTAAAATCTGACGACTCAAATAATGCCCGGATTTTTTCATCATTACGTAACTTGACGAATCACATTGAGGCCCAGCGCCAAAACTAGCTAAGCGTGTCATCAATGGTAAGAAAACTCTCGATAGCACTGATCATTGCCTACCCCCTGGCAGCTTATATTTCTCTCTGGCAGAAACAACCTTTAATCATTATCGGTTACCTTATATCGATATTTTTTCTTTTAGCAGTTGAAAAATTTCAAAATAAAAACTGGTTTGCCGGACTCATGTTAGTCATTGTCATTGCGGTGATAAGCTATTTAACGCAACCGGCATACCGGCAAATTCTGCTTTTTCTCCCGCCCATACTCATGCTGTTAAGCCTGTTTATACTTTTTGCGCAATCACTGCTTGCCGGCCAAACGCCTTTAATTACTCGTTATGCCAGCATATTGGGAGACAACCTGAATGAGCATCATTTACGCTATAATAGGAACTTAACCGTTATATGGTCTGCCTTTTTTTTACTCATGACAATAGCAAGTATTTTACTGGCAGTATTTGCTTCAATTGAAGTCTGGTCATTTTTTACTTATGTGCTTAGCTACCTGTTATTAGGCAGTTTTTTTATTATTGAATTTATGTTTCGAAAACATTATTTTGCGGGTGAAATTGAAGGTGGATTTTTTCAATTTATACGCAAAATAATAAAAATCAGGCCACATGATTTAACCAAGTAAATTAAAAACCGTTTCAAAATATAAAATGAAAACCTTACCTTTATTTTCTCATGCACAAGCCGATGCCGCTATCTTCTGGTTTAAAAATAAAGTCATCACACGGCATGAATTTATGCAGGATGTATCACGTGTTGTAACAAATCTTCCACAACATAAATACATAATCAATCTTTGTGAAGATCGTTATCTTTTTGCACTCGCTTTTGTGGCTGCCATGTTACAAGAACAAACCTGCTTATTACCTGCCAGTCAAAAAGAAAAAGAAATTCAGTCGCTTGAACAGGATTATGCAGATACGCAACGTATTGATGACACTTTACTTGAATCACTTTTAACAGCTGGTACTGCAACAACTATTCTTACGCCGAAAATAAATGCAAACCAGGTTGTTGCCATGGTATTTACTTCAGGCAGCAGTGGAAAGGCAAAAGCCAACCCTAAAAAATGGGGAGAGCTTGTTGATAGTGCACAACGTGTCGCCACACAGCTTAATTTAAATCAACCAGGCCAGCATACTCTGGTGGCTACTGTTCCACCGCAACACATGTATGGTTTTGAAACGACCATTATTTTCCCCTTGGTAAGCGGCGTTTGCGTTCATAACAGTAAGCCATTTTTTCCTGATGATATTCGACAAATACTTACAACAGTAAATCAGCCGGTTATATTAGTCACCACGCCTATTCATTTACGTGCCTGCAATCAAGCCAGGCTGCAATGGCCGGAAATTGATTTTATACTCAGTGCCACCGCAGTTTTATCTATCAAACTTGCACAACAAAGTGAAAAAAAACTGAATACAACACTACGCGAAATTTATGGTTGTAGCGAAGCAGGTGTGATTGCTACACGCACTCCAACACAAAATTTAAAATGGTTATTACTGCCTGGTTATAAACTTACAGAAAAACTCACCGGTGTATGTTTACTGACGCCATTGTCTAATGAGGAAATTTTATTGCCCGATCAGATTGAACAAATCGACTCACAGCATTTTAATTTATTAGGCCGCCAGTCTGATCTTGTTAAAATAGCTGGCAAGCGCGGTTCATTAAATGATTTAAAAATCAAACTCTGCATACTTAATGGCGTAGAGGACGCTGTATTTTTCATGCCCGATGATCATCCTGATGAAAAAACGCGTCTTGCAGCCTTTGTGGTAGCGCCTAACTTAACGGTTAAAGAAATAAATACGCTATTTAGCCATCAGGTGGATAATGCTTTTGTACCCCGCCCGCTGATAAAGGTAGATAAATTGCCTTATAATGAAAGCGGAAAATTACCACGAAAAAATTTAATCACTTTATTCCATCAACACCGCGCCAATAAACATTTAAAAAATTCCGCATAAAATATGGATTACTCTTTTACCATACAAGCATCCCATCCTTCATTAGAAGGGCACTTTCCGAACAAACCCATTGTTCCCGGTGTCGTTATTCTTGATGAAGTCATTAATATTGTTAAAAAGCTTAAACCTGAATTAACAGTTGCTACTATCCCCATGGTGAAATTTACTCACCCTCTTTTAGCAGAACAACGTGTCACCGTTGAAATAAAAGAAAAAAGTGACACTACAATCAGTTTCAATTGTATGCATAATGAAATCAGACTCGTAACAGGCCAACTAAGCTTAAAGAGTAAACAGTGAGCCAACAGTGGACAGATAAAAAAGAACGTAGTAATCCGGCAGCGTTAAAATTAATTTGCTGGATTGCATTACATACCTCGCGTTTTTTTTCACGTTTATGGTTATATCCCATAACATTTTATTTTTATCTCAGTTCGCCTCACGTGAGAAAAGCCTCCCATAATTATTTACGCAGAATTACCGGACTAACAGGAAGTCCATGGCAGATTGCAAAACATATTTTTTATTTCTCTGCGACAATTCTTGATCGTGTTTACTTTCTTACCGATCAATTTCATCGCTTTGAAATCACAATTCATGGCCTTGAGCACATTGAGGCACAGCAAGCATCAGGCAAAGGGTGTATTTTATTAGGAGCACATATCGGCAGTTTTGAACTATTACGTGCACTCGCTATACAAAACAAAATCTCTTTCAAAATTCTTATGTACCATGATCACAATGCCATGATAACCAAGGTATTTAACAGCCTTAATCCAGATATTGAAAAGTCCGTAATTAATCTTGCTGATGATAATGCCATGCTGAAAATGAACGAATGTTTGATGGCCGGTGACATGGTGGGAATGCTTGGCGATCGTTACGTAGCAAGTGATAAGAAAATATCCTACCAGTTATTAAATAGTCCGGCTAATTTCCCTGCAGGCCCAATAACTCTGGCAACCATTACCAACGTTCCTGTTATCTTTTTTTGTGGTGTATATTGCGGTAAAAACAAGTATGAAATCCATATAGAGAAACTGACTGAGGCAACGAAATTATCTCGTGGTCAACGTGATAGTTACGTCAAAGAAACAACACAACATTATGTTAACCGAATTGAATATTATCTTAAAAAATATCCTTATAACTGGTTCAACTTTTATGATTTTTGGCACGATGAAGCACCTAAAAACTCTTAATAAAATAGTATTACTGGTAACAGTTTTCTTTTTTACCGTGCAAGCACATGCGCTCGAAAAAAAGTTTAACTTACCCGAGCTATTGCATCTTTTTGCACAACAAAAGGAAAGCACTGTTGATTTCAGTGAAGAAAAACATGCCTTTTTTCTTGAACAACCGATTAAGTCTTCAGGATACATTGAATTTTCAGCACCCAATATATTAAATAAATATATTTTGAAACCAGAAAAAATTTCACAAAAAATTACTGGTGATATTCTGGAAATTAAAAATCCAGACGAAACTCACATAATAGATTTAAATGATCATCCTGAATTTTCAGTTCTGCTCAAAGCAATAATTAATGTGCTTTCCGGTGATCTTGTTTCGTTAAAAAAAGACTTTAAAATTAATTTTACGAATAATATATCTGACTGGTCACTGCTACTTACCCCGCATGACAGCTACATAGCGGGTTATATAGAGTCCGTTAAGATGTTTGGTAATAAAATTAAGCTGTCAAAGATAATCGTAACTGAACCAAATAATGACCGTTCAATTACTCTTTTTTCTAACCACCGGTAAAATATGCAAAATAGTAAACGAACATCTTATATTGCACATTTCACCTGGATAAGTTTATTAGTCTTTTCTCTTGTTTATCTTTTTACCTCTTTGCACGTTGTCTCCGATATCACGCAATTTATGCCTGACAATCACAAAGACAAAAATGTACAACTTTTACTTTCTGAATTACAACAAGGAAATACTGCACGGCTATTAATTTTACGTCTGAGTGGTGATAGAGCAAAAGAGCTTGCTAATTTAAGTCGTCAACTTAAATCCAAACTGGATAAAGATAGCAAGTTTGGATTAATTCATAATGGCCAACAAAACATTAATTCGAATGAGTTTATAACTGGACAGTATAAAACTCTTTATAGTTATCGGCATTTACTTTCTCCTAATAAATCATTTTCCGAAGAAGCTCTATCGATATCACTTAATAAAAGACTCTCTGAACTGCGTTCAGGCATAAACATTTTTAAGAACTCTCTTTCCTCTGATCCACAAAATCAATTTGCAGATTATTTATGGAAATTAACAGAGCGAGGGAATAACACTCATCACCAAGGTGTTTGGTTTAATAAAGAAAAAACTGCGGCCTTGCTTCTCGTTGAGCTTAACTTAACGAATTTTAATATTGACGAACAACAACTTGCAATTGAAAAAATTTATACTGACTTTAATAGCCTGTCAAAGAATAACAATCTGCATATTGATGTAACGGGTGCTGCAAATATGGCAGTTAAAACACGAGCCGCTATACAATCAACCTCAAAATGGTTATCCAGTATTGCACTGATTTTAATGTCATTGTTATTTTGGTGGGCTTATCGCTCATTGCGTTTGTTTTTTATTGCCATGTTACCGCTTATCTCAGCCATTGTTGCAGCCTTAACGATTACCAATATTATTTTTCAACAAGTACATGGAATAATAATTGCCTTTGGCATAACCCTGCTTGGGGTTTGCCTTGACTATCCGGTGCATTTATTTAGCCATCACACTAAATCAAAAAGCCCGCAGCAAACCATATTATCTATCTGGCCGACATTACGTCTCAGTGTAATCACTACTGCACTCGCTTATCTTGCTATGTTGGGTACAGGCTTCTCCGGTTTATCACAGCTTTCCATATTTGCTATAAGTGGTTTGATAATTTCTCTTCTTGTCACTCGCTGGATTGTTCCATCCTGGTTGCATTTTGATTTCACAAAACCAAGCCATCAATATTTGATTTATTTATCTCTCTTAAAGTTTTCTCTTAATAAAAAGATATTCATCGGCAGCACAACTTTTATTTTCTGCCTTTTTATCATTGTAAATAACTACAACACTATATGGTCAACAAACATTACTGATCTCAGCCCCATTCCTGAAAGTGTAAAAAATTTAGACAAAGAATTGCGTAACTCTATTGGCGCGCCTGATGTTAACCATGTGTTTTTATTAAAAGATAAAGACCCTGAACGTTTATTACAGCGCACAGAAGAATTAAAAAATAAGCTGCAACCATTAAAAAATAATATGTTAGTTGACAACATATATTCTGCTGTTGATTTTATACCTAGTCAGAAAAAACAGCTTTTTTATCAACAACAACTCCCTGATATATCTAATTTAAGGGGTGATTTGCAGAGTGCATTAACTAAACTTCCATTTAAAAAAGAGTTTTTTAATCCATTCGTTAACGATATAACAAAAAGTAAAACACTAAATCCGATTGATGTTAAGCAAATTCTAGACACACCACTTGGCCAGCATTTACAGCAAGATTTATTTTTTAAGAATAATGAATGGGTTTCAATTACTCGTCTGTCTGACGTAAAAAGTGAATCTGCTCTCATTAAATGGTTGTCACTCAATCCTGATATTCAGACTTATTACCTCAATTTAAGACAGGCAACATCATCATTAATGTCTGATTATCAACAAACCGCTTTATACCGTTTATTATTTGGTTCTTTTATTATCGGACTCATATTACTTTCTGTTCGTTCTAAATTACGTGCTGCTATTATTTTATTGCCCATTATTCTTGCGGTACTAATAAGCGTAAGCATCCAGATTGTGCTTGGAACACAACTGACCTTATTTCACATATTGGCGTTATTATTGATTGTTGGAATTGGGCTGGATTACAGCTTATTTTTTGACCGCAGCTGGACCTCCACACAAGACTATCAACACAGACTGCATGGTATTTTCGTTAGTGCCTCCTCAACCTTAATCACTTTCGGTATACTTGGATTTTCTGATATCCCGGTATTATCTGCACTTGGTCAAACTGTTACCTTCGGCGTACTGGGCTGTTTTGTTTTAACCTTAGTATTTAATATAAATAATCACGAAAGAGCCTGAATAAGATATCATTATGCCAATTTCTCCACTGATTATTACGGCAAGCAGCATGGTCAATGCTTTAGGTCGTGGAAAAAATGCCACACTCAGCGCATTGCAAAATAAGAAGTCCGGCTTACAACTCTCTCAGGATCTGGATTTTTCTACCTGGTTAGGTCGGGTAGAAGAAGCTGATAATTATCTACTTGAAGAAGCCCTTAAAATATTTAGTTGCCGTAACAATCAACTCGCTAAACTCACACTCGATACTGATAACTTTCGTAAAGCTATTAATCACGCCAAAAAAAAATATGGTGCAGATCGAATTGGTGTTTTTCTTGGCAGCAGCACCTCAGGTTCAGAAGAAACGGAAAAGGCTTATTTAAAGCGTAATGAAAACGGTGATTTACCATCAGATTATGATTTTATGCACACACATAACTTCACTTCACTGCTGGACTATACTCAACAATCTTTAGGTCTCGCCGGTGTTGGCCATGTGATTTCAACCGCCTGCTCATCCAGTGCAAAAGTTTTTGCGGCTGCTCACCGTCATATTGAATCTGGATTTTGTGACGCCGCTATTGTTGGTGGGGTCGATACCCTGACTCAGGTTTCACTCTACGGCTTTCATTCACTGCAACTCACTTCAAGTGATCCATGTCGTCCCTGTGATGAAAACAGAGATGGCATTAGCATTGGAGAAGCTGCAGGTTTTGCTTTGCTTGAGCCTATAACTAAATCAAGATCTTCTGACGCAAAATCAGCTGTCGTTCTAAAAGGTTATGGTGAAAGCAGTGACGCCTACCATATGTCGAGCCCACATCCTGAAGGGCGTGGTGCAGCTAGCGCAATGCAAAAAGCTTTAGAGAGTGCAGCACTGTCTGCTACCGATATTAATTATATAAATCTACATGGCACCGCGACACCCGCTAATGATGCTGCTGAAGATAAAGCCATTACCGCTGTGTTTGGTAATCAAACACCGTGTAGTTCTACCAAGGGTTGGACAGGTCATACGTTAGGTGCAGCAGGTATTACTGAAGCACTCATTTGTATGCTGGTACTTGAGAACCAGCTCTTACCGGCAAACCTGAATTTAAAAACACCTGATCCACTATTAAATATTCACATATTGTCTGAAAATTCGGAACAACAACAAAACATAAAAAATGTCATTAGTAATTCATTTGGTTTTGGTGGTAGCAATTGTAGTTTGATTTTAGGGCTACAATCATGAAGCAAAAAATGAAACCTGTTTATATAAACACACTCAGTATTGCTGCACCCGGTCTTATTGGTCTGGAAGAGGCTATGCCTGTTCTTACGGGTAAAGCTCAATGGCAAACATCAGAATTTCCAAAACTTGTTCCGCAATCGTTGCCTGCTAATGAACGTCGCCGTACTACCAGTTATATCAAATTAGCTTTACATGTAGCTGATAAAGCTAATCTGCCAAATAAAGCTTTAGCTGCTGTATTTGCTTCATCAAATGGTGATTTTCATATTTCAAATAATATATGTAATACCTTAACCATAGAGCCAAAATATATTTCACCGACACAGTTTCATAATTCTGTGCACAATGCACCATCAGGTTACTGGGCGATCGCCGCAAAATCACCAGCGGCTTCAACCAGCATATCTACCGGTGACAATACTTTTAGCAGTGGCTTATTAGAAGCTGTCACACAAGTATTATCTCAGCAAGAAGATGTTTTATATGTTGCTTATGACTATCCAGCTACTGCACCCCTGGATAAATTTAGTGATATGACTGAAGCTTTCGCCACTGCCTTTGTTCTCAGTTTAGAAAAATCTGAAAATAGTTATGGTGCTATTAAAATTGATATCACAAATGACGGTCGTAAGAAAAGCCACTGCATTAATGCATCGCTTAATGAATTGCAAAATAGTAATCCTATAGCAGAGAGCCTGCCGCTACTCGAAGCGTTATGCTTGAAAAATTCAATAACACTGTATTTGCCTCATCTCAACAATTCAAAATTAAAAGTTAAAGTCACCCATGATTAAACACAAAGAACTCTGTAGCTTAATCCCACACAGCTTTGATATGTGTTTACTTGATCGCGTTGATTTTTGGGATGAGGACAAAATAATTTGTTATAGTAAGTCACATTTTTTGGCTACGAATCCTTTGCGTCGTGAAAATAACTTATCGTCAATTCATTTGTTAGAATACGCATCACAAGCGATGGCTGTACACGGTGGCTTACATGATCGTGAACAGGGCACACAAATGACTGAAGGTTATCTGGCTGCATTACGTGATGTAAATATTAATTTATGTGAGCTTGATGAAATTCATACTGAATTAAAAATTGAAGCGAATAAAATACTTTCACAAAATGGTAATATGATTTACAGCTTCAATGTATTAGCAGAAGAAAAAAAATTGATTTCAGGTCGTGCAACCGTTGTTGCAATTTCTCATAATGAATAAGATATAGATATGACAAATAAAATGAAACGTGCACTAGTTACTGGTGGTAGTGGTGATATTGGAAAAGCCATTTGTTTAGAGTTAGCAAAATCAAATTTACATATAATTGTTCATGCAAACAGTAATATTGCCAAAGCCAATAAAATTGTAGAGGAAATTAAATCTTCAGGTGGCAGCGCAGAATCTATAAGCTTTGATATTACTGATCAAGCTGCTTCACTAGCTGAGCTTGAAAAACTATTAGAACATGGTCCAATTCAAGTATTAGTGAATAATGCAGGCATACATCAAGATGCTATTCTTGCAGGTATGAAACCTGAACAATGGAATCAGGTTATTAATGTAAATCTGAATGGCTTTTTTAATGTCACCCAGCCATTATTACTGCCAATGATGCAAACACGCTGGGGACGAATTATTAATTTATCTTCTATTGCCGGTGTTATGGGTAACCGTGGTCAGGCTAATTATGCAGCAGCAAAAGCAGGCATTATAGGTGCAACGAAATCATTAGCCATGGAAGTGGCTTCACGCGGCATTACCGTTAACGCAGTCGCCCCGGGTATTATTGCAGGAAGTATGACCAAAGAAATTTTTGATAAAGCAAAGATTAAACAGTTGGTGCCAATGAATCGTACCGGGACTGCAGAAGAAGTTGCTGCATTAGTTGGCTTCCTTGCCTCTAATTCAGCAGGCTATATTTCCAGTCAGGTTATAAGTATAAATGGTGCAATGATTTAACCTATCAAAATGTATTATTCTTTATATTGGACTTTAACATTCATATCTTTTCTATGATTCTTATGATACTTACCGAATGGAATGGTATTTAGTGAAATAAAATTAACTCGTCGCGCAATAGGGACATAGTCTTGTACTGCAGTTGTGACCGCAGCATTTATAAGCATTGCCAATAAACTACTGTTATTATTATTCCCGCTAGTATCCAGTACCAATTCATTTTCATAGCTCCACAATTGATTACCTGTTTTAGTAGATTTTAATGAATACTTGATACCAACGGTAACATTGCCTCCTAACACAAAGTAATTTGTGTCCCATTTTACTATTGTTACAAACAGAACTGCATCTGCACCAAATATTTTTGAATACTTTTTGAGTGGAATTGATGTAAATTGTTCCCCTCGAGTAAGGCCTTCATTCTGGAAAAATTTTTGCGTTACTTCTGTTGGTAAGACATAAAATCCTGCGTCAGCAAGAGGCTGTGCAATAGTTGAGGAATATAAATTCGGTGCATCTGCAGCAGTGCTTTGGTTTACTGCTGGTAGGACTAATATTGATTTAGGCATTTCACTATACATACTTGGATATAGTTCAGACTTAGGTTTTGTCACAGCGCAACCGCTTAATGCCAGCATACCTATACTTAATATAACTAATAAATGCTTTTTCATAAATATCTACACCTTAATTTTGAGGTTAACTTTTCTTTAATATCTGTAAAACCATCGTTTTAGATTCAGGGTAAGTTTTCAGCTCCAAGTTAAAATATTCATTAGCTTTTTCCTTTTTACCATCATTCAATAAATACATGCCTAGTTCTGCATATAATCCTGGCGGAACTCTAAGGTTTAGTTCATTAGATTTTATAATTATCGAATTAAGCTCTTTTATATGAGCTGTTCTTGTAGCAGAACCAGGATTTTTCTTAAACTCATATAATGTTTTAGAATATTCACCCCAATATAAATTAGATGCACTGATTTTCGCGGCACACCCTGTAAACAAGGCTAGCGTAAACAAGGCTATTAAACTTACTAATATTTTATTGATCACATTTCCACCTCAAAACTATTGCCATTTGAAATATAAAATTTACGGTAAACTTTAACTTCACCATTTTTAATAATTTTTATATTATGAGTTCCTATTTGTATTTGTATTTTAGTTGCTGTTCTACCATGTAAATCAAATGAAGTGGTATCCAATCCAAGCTTAATTGGCTTACCATTATCAATTGTTAAAATACTGCCCGATGGATCACCTATAATAAGCAAATAAGCCTTGTCTTGAACTTGTACGGATTGTTGATACGAGCCACATGCTGTTAATGTCAGAATCATACCTAAGATTAAAGATAATTTTTTCATAAAAACACCTCAATTAGAGTTCTTGTACTATTACGTCTTTTTTCGAAATCCTAGATAAGTTTCCACTTGAAACTGTGCATATTGAAACTTCGTTGTTGCCTGTCCCGGAAAAGGCTATCACTGATAATTTTGCAATGTTAGTTCGAGGCAATTCAATCATCATACCTGTTTGAGGATTTCTTACCTTACGGCCTTTCTTCATTACTTTTAATGTATCTCCAATTTTGAGACCTTGTGATTTTCCACCTGAAATAATGACTTGCCCTTTTTGATTATCAAGAATATAAGTTACCCAAGGCTTATCCATGAGGTTTTCTACTAAATTACTTACCAGTTTTGAAATTGCTGCAGACAAAGCTTTATCTTCAATTGACGAGTCAAATCCTGCTCGCTTACCGACACCAAAAGTACGAGCAGCTTCAGAGCTGGATCTACCACTTCCTTCTTGAGAAAAGATAATTTGACCCGTAGTGACATCTACTAAGCGTACATTCACCGTAGCATTAGCTTCTTGTTTTATATTACGTGAAAATATGCCTACATCACTTGTTGTTGTGCGTCCAAATTCGGATACTGAGCCTATTATTAAATAATCTGCTCCAACGATCTGAGAGTTAACGTTTGCAAGTTTTTGTTCTTTTATAATTTTTCCTAAATCAACACGTTCAAACATTAAAAACTTTCCTGTTTGAGTCAAACGAGCCGATAAAATATCCATTGCTTGCTTACCAATTTTGTCATTATTATTATCTAATAAAAAACTATTTCCATGTTTCGTTTCATTAGAAAATCTGGCTATGGCAATCTTTCGCTTTAATCCTTTAAATGCCTCCATCGTTAGTGTTTTGCTTATTTGTGAGGTCTGATTGGGTTTATTGATCACATCATCAGGTGGTGATGATGCACATGCAAATAATGATAAACTTAAAATTGATAGAGACAAGGATTTAAACATAATGAATACCTAATATTCTTATAATTTTAATTAGAGATAACTGAAAAACCACACATATTATTTCTTTGAATCACGTTTGCAACAACAGGTGGGGTAGGGGAAGCGCGTAGGTTATCTCAACGTATAATTGATTTATATCACACATTATTTAAAGATTCATGTAATTTTTGAATAATTAAATTTCAATTTTTTATATATAGACATTAACAATGTTAGACGAAATATCATTCAATTCTAAGTATACCGCTAGAATCTATCCAACTCTTTTTATTAGTCTATTATTATTAGTTAAATGAGCGTAATAATAGCCACTGAGATACCAATGTACATGTAAAGCCTCAACCATTAGTTTAAATAAAGTAATGAAATTAATATTTAATTTTCCTTCTGCGGCACAAATATCAACATCAAGACCAAAACCAAAACCCTTCGACATCTGTTTTGCCCGTGCTAAGTGATAGCGATTTGTCACGACAACAATTTTTTTATCCTTTTCCACCAGTAAATCAATTGCGTTTCTAATGTTTTCTAATGTATTTCGCGAAGCTTCTTCTAAATAGATTATAGATGGTTCAATATCATTTGTTAATAAAAACTCTTTACCGGCAAATGCTTCACTAATATTTGCATTGCCTGTTTTACCACCCAATAATAGTACCTGAGAATCATTATTATTCGATAAAATATGAATCGCTCTCTGCAAACGTATTAAATATTCATTATCGGGTTTTTCATTAACAAGTTTTTTACCTAAAACACACACCATGGCATTTTTACTACAGTGATGAGCTGTATTTTTTGCTGTATGAAATATTTTTTTAAAACAAAATAAATAAGAAACTCCCAAAGTTCCTATCATCACAAAAGTAGATACCATCAACATGCTATATCCATCAATATCTATTTTATTTTTATACCTTGGTAACATATGTACCATTTATGTTTTAGTTATATCTTTCGGGTGGATGCAAGAATGATATAAACCCGATAGGTACATACCTCGTTTGAACAAGGATTTCCCTACCATTTTCGTTATTAGTGTTATGTCATGCACACCTCTAAAATGGCTTGGCCGAGCACCTTTTTTATAAACAGCAGGAATTTTTACAGGGTGACTATAAACGCCAAGTTGAGCTGCTTTAATCAGTATTTCACTTTCAAATACAAAGCTATGCTCAATTGAAATGTTTAAATGATCAAATAATGATTTTGGATAAAGTCTAAAGCCAGATTGGCTGTCTGCTATAGGGTAACCTGCTGCCCAGGCAATCCAAAAATTTGCAAACTTATTCGCATAATAACGTTTTGCAGGTATTGTGGATTTATCCGCTAAACGAGCCCCAATAATTATACCATTTGGAAATTCTGCTGCTTTTTCAAGCAATAGAGGAATATCTTCAGCTGCATGCTGGCCATCGCCATCTATGGTGATTATGGCATCAACACCTGCTTCCAAAGCCTCTATAAAGCCATCCCACAAACTTGCTGCCTTACCTTTATTTTCTTCATGCCTGATTAGAGTAATAGGCAGACCTGTTAGCTTTTCAATCGTTTTATCAACAGAGCTATCGTCAACAACAATGACTTTCTCGCTCTGTTTTAATGCTGCCTGGACAACGTCAAAAATAGTGGCTTCTTCATTGTAAGCAGGAATAACAATGGCTATATTTTTATTCCTCTTTTCTTGGAACATACTATCCTCTTGATAATACCGATATTTGCTGACAAATATTGTATATAGATTTACTAAATAATGACATTACTACACACTAATAAAGATAATTATACGTGCCAATGCAAGTATTGGTTTTGATGGCACAAATATCCACAATAACTATAATGGCTGGATTCAAAATTTAGATAATAGAATACAAGCACAATTATCTGCTATTTAATATTTTCGCACTTCATAAAAAAGGCAGATATTATCTGCCTTTTTTTATTTCTGTATTTAAATTATGCAACATCTGACTTATCATTATTTTCAAACAAATATCGAATCTGCTGTAACGAATCATCAATACTAAATGATACGGTTTTTGATAATACATCTAATAATACAATTGCATTAACTGCAGCATCACGCTTTGTTGCGCCACGAATTCTATCTGCAATAAACCGATTTAGATTCTGTAATTCTTTATACTGGGTTTTAAGCTCGTCCAATGAATCCTCATCATTTTTATTTTCATCATGATCAAAATATTTTTTTAGAAATGTCGCAGAAACTGCACGAAATATCGTTTCTTCGTGCGTCGCAAGTGGTAAATGAAAACGAGCAAGTGGTCTTAAAAATTTCATTTTAGGACAGGCACTGCTGCTCATTAATAAACCTAATAGTGAACTAATTCCACGTTGCAAGCTGGTGTGAGCACATACCTGACGTTCTGCGGATGTAACGGTGATATCGACCTCTTCATAAGAAGAAAGGTCCTTGCACCAGTAGATAATGGGCACTAAATTCACTACAAGTGGACAATAAAGATAGTCTTCGCTGGTTAAAGGACATGATTTACACTGATGAAATTCCAGCTGTGCCCAGTCAGGATAACTATTCTCAGTTACCAATTCTGCCTGCAAACTTTGTTTGTCGAAGTCAACCGTAAAGTCTTTTTGATGACCATCAGGGAAATTAAATTGATACTTATAAAAAATATTTGCCACAAAATACCATCTCTTAAAACTTCTCTACACTTATAATTATAGAACCTTCTTTAATGATTGTTTTGCTTGTGAAACGATTATTAACAATTGGAGTATTTATTTGTGATGAAACTCAAAATTACAGCATGATGAAGTTCACAAACTCATTGTTGTACTAAAGCTCTGCCTGACAATTATTCCGGCCATTTTCTTTCGCTTTATATAGCGCTTTATCTGCCCGAATAAACAAGGTTTCACTGTCTTCGTTATTTTTAGCTTCTGCAAAACCAGACGAAACGGTAACATTCACAGCCTCGTCCCGGAAATGAAATTTGCTTGATGCAATAATTTCCCTTAGTTTATCTGTTATTAACTGCGCACCTTTTATATCTGTGCCGGGTAATATGGATACAAATTCCTCACCACCATAACGGGCTATAAAATCAGTTTCCCGCATATTTTTATTTAATATTGAAGCAACCAACTTTAAGACCTGATCACCTGCTGCATGGCCGTAGGTGTCATTGACCTTTTTAAACAAATCAATATCCCATACAACCAGTGTAAACGGATCCTGATTACGTCGAAAATTTGCCAGCTCGAGATTAAGCCGTTCATCATATGCAAGTCTATTCGGTATTTCAGTCAACACATCACGAAGTGTTTGTTGACGTTCTTTTTCAATTTGTTCTTTTAACTCTTCTGCCTCATCTTCCATTACTTTTACTTGTTTTTTTAATTGTTCAATAATAGATGCGGCTTGTTTATCCTTTGCATTTTCTTTTATTAAAAAATTATCAACATGATTGCGAAGATTAATAACTCGAGACGATATGGATGTTTTTAATTCATCAAGATTGTTAATATTAGTAATGCCATTTTCAATAGTACTCATTTCTATTTTCATGACATCGGTCATTTCCTTGCCATGCAAATGCGTTAATTCTCGAATTCTTGCCGTTTCTCTTATATCTTTATCCAGCTCATTTAAACGACCCGTTAATTGTTTAAGAAAGTTTTCTATTTCAATTTTTTCTTTTTTAACCCTGGCTAAAACATCTGCAGTTATTCCAACGGTTTGTTCTAATGAGCTTAAAAATATGTTCTCATCAACGGATTGACTTAACTTACGTTTGACTAAATTTGCTTCAACCTGCAAGTCAGCAGGTAAAGCCATTTTTTCTAACAATGATATTAAACTCTTAACTGCATTATCCAGGTTTAACCCTGATTCTATTTTTCCTTCTGCTCCAGACTGTTCAATTTTTATTTCAAGCTCTTTATCTTCTTTTTCCTTTTTACTCAATAAAGAAGATAAAAACCCTTTGTCTTTCTTTTCTTCCGCTAACGATAATCCATGAACCAGCAATTTTGATAAATCATTTATGTAAGGTGATATTTCCTTGTTTGTTGATGTCTTTGCTATTTTTTCTGACAGCTTTGATAATTTTGATTCAATTTTTCCCGCTGGCTTTATCTTTCCAATAAGCTCAACAATATGATTACTTGATTCTCTTTTTTTCTTTTCTCGTATCGCTTCTAAACCAAGAATACTATCAGCCACTTCATCTATTGCTTTTTTTAATTTATTTGCTGCTATACCTTTATTAATGGCTTCACGTAACACACTTAGTTGTTCATTTAACTTTAATGATGATGTATCTGCCGCATTCGTTAAATGTGCAATTAATGCACGTAAATTTTTCTCACTGTCACGCCACTGATTTTCTTTTATTTCAAGCTCTTCCAGACTTGCCAGGTATTTATTTTTCCACTTGCTGTCTGATTCGGAATCAAGATCTGTATATTTATTTCCCGCCATCTTTATGCAACTTCAGTGTTTTTATTAACTGCAGCCTCAGCAACTAACGATTTAGGTTCAAGATTTAAAGTTTCAGGTAACTTTATTTCCATCATAATAGGAAGATGATCTGAACAAACATGTTTTAGCGACATAGCTTTTACCACTTCAAGCTCAGATGTCACCAATATATGATCAATATGATGTTGTGGTCGCCAACTCGGGAAGGTATGCACTTCTTCAATAGGTTCATGCAATTTAGTTTGACTAAATAAATGCCGCATTTCATCACTCTCAACTTTACAGTTTAAATCTCCCATGACAATTGCATGTTCATATTTATTTACATGTTCAC
>JAUVEN010000152.1 GCA_030594815.1 Gammaproteobacteria bacterium | reverse complement strand
CCTGCTTGAATAGCTGACAGGTTGAATGTATCCATAAAAAATAATGGCAAAATTGAAACAACAGCGAGTTCAGAACCGAATGTGACCATGTAAGACAGGTTTAACAGGGCAACTTGTTTGAATTTATAACGTTCAATTTCTGGAACGGTCTCTGTGAAAACATGTTTGTTAATTTGATAAATTCGAATTGTTTGGAATGCGTATAGCGTTCCTAATATGATATAAATCATTGTCGTTACGCCATCACTCAACATGCCCAGGTTAACCGGGCTCAATTTCCATGTTAGTACAGCAAGTGCAGCAAATAACGGGATATTCATGACTAAGTACAAAAAGAAATCAAACGTACTGGTAATTTCCAGGCCGCCATTTTTCTTGGGTTTAAAATAAGTTGAGCCTTTAGGTGTGTCAGTAACGCTAAAGAAGTAAATAGCAGAATAAATAAGAGCTACGACACCTGTAGAGCCCACTGCTAAACGCCAGCCATCTTCTCCACCAAACATTAAAGCGACTGTTGGTAAGATAACTGCAGCACCAGCAGAACCGAAGTTGCCCCAACCACCATAGATACCTTGAGCGAGACCAGTCTGCTTCGCCGGGAACCATTCACCGATCATGCGAGTACCGATAACAAAACCAGCACCTACGAAACCTAATAGAAAACGCATAATGGCGAGTTGCTCAAAATCTTCTGCCATGGCGAAACCAAAACAAAGGAAACTGGAAACAAAGAGCAGCATGGAAAAGATACGTCTGGGACCAAAGGCATCCACCAACATGCCAATAATAATACGCGCAGGAATAGTTAGTGCGACATTCAGGATTAATAAGGTTTTGATTTGTTGATCATTTAAGCCTAAAGACTCACGCATCATGCCTAATAGCGGTGCGTGGTTAAACCAAACAAAAAAGCTGATAAAAAAGGCCATCCAGCTTAAATGCAGGATGCGCATTTTTCCACTAAATGAAAACAGGTTAAGCTTCTTCGTATCAACTGACATGCCTTGTCACTCCAAAATAATTTAAATACTTTGGCTGGTATAGAGCAAAGGTTGTGCCAACAGTATAACTAGTTGATTTTTATGAATAAAATGAAATATTTCCTGTGGAATGAATATGTGAAATGCACAATGCAAGTGCAGGGGTATATTAAAGTGCACTAATGTAGGCCATTTTAGTGCACTTTATTTGAGAGCGTGTGTGGGTTAATTAAGAACCTGGTAACCTCGGTTACGTAAACAGTTTTTTACAACTCGATTACGTTCTTGCTTCGTTGCAGCATCGCCTGAAACTCCACCACTTAAAGCGCCTAATTGGGCTGCTCTAACGGTCGTACTATTTCCACCAATGATACTTCCTGCAATAGCACCCACAATAGCACCTCCGACAACTCTACCGCCAACTTTTGAATCTACTTGTTGAGCTAAATGCTGGCATTCTGCTAAATCAGCCTGATATTGCCCCATATCAACACCGTGAGGATCAATGATGATCTGAGCGTGACGGGCACAACCCGTAAACGTCAACATAACTAAAATGCTGGGTAAAAGTACAAGTTTTTTCATATCGTTCATTTTTCTGAATCTAAATAATACTTGCGTGCTTTGCTTATGGTCGCAAATAGCAAGTATCCAGGCTGTTTAAGTTTGAGTATATCTTATATTATAGACTGCCGTAGCAAATGAAATCCTTCTGTGTGAAGTGATAGTTATTTTAAAGATAAATTTTTAATATCGTATATAAATTAAGAAAGAATGGGATATGGAGCAATGAAAAAAAGTTTACTGGAAATTTATGCTTTAGCCGTTTGCTTTGTCACTGTTATTTGCTTTGCCATCGTTCTTGGTATTGGTTTATACGATATTTTAGAAATGTCTAATCCAGAGATGACTATAAAGTCTTACCAGTATCAAAGGCATCAATCAAATGAAGCTTTTAGCAGAAACAAGTCAAAGTACAAAGAAAAATACAGTGAAGCAGAAATAACTAAAATAAGAGAAAAGAGTTACTCTGTTGCACTAAAAGCAGAACAAAGAGATGCGATTCAAAGTTTTATACGTGTTCTTATTATTATGTTGATTGATATCATTATTTTTCTTATTCACTGGAGATTAGGAAAGTATGCGAGAGAGCCATCCACAAAATGAGAGAAGTTGAAATTACAACAGAACCCGTTGAACTTTATAAAATTCTGAAGTTTGAGGGAATGGCATCCAGTGGCGGAGAAGCGAAATTTGTTATTGAGCAAGGGCAAGTCATTGTTAATGGTGAAGTTGAAACACGAAAACGAAAAAAATAGTTTCAGGTGATATTATTGAGTTTGGAAGTGAGAAAATTTGTATAAAATTTATAGGAAAGAAAGATGACTAATAACGATATTTTACGCCGAGTCCGTTATATATTCGATTTTAATGACGATAAAATGATCTCATTATTTGCATTAGCTGATTATGAAGTGACACGAGCACAGATCAGTGACTGGATGAAACAAGAAGAAGATGCTGCGTATAAAAAATTAAGTGATCCCTTGTTAGCAATGTTTTTAAACGGTTTGATTAATGATAAGCGCGGTAAAAAAGATGGGCCAAAGCCTAAACCTGAAAGCGACCTCAGTAATAATGCTATTTTCATGAAATTGAAAATAGCACTCAGCCTTCAAGCTGAAGATATTTTAGAAATTATGGACTCACAGGACTTTCGCATGAGTAAACATGAGCTAAGTGCTTTTTTCCGTAAGTCCGGTCATAAACACTATAGAGAATGTAAAGACCAAATATTACGCGTTTTCCTAAAAGGGCTTCAATTAAAATACCGTGGGGAATAAGAGATAGAATAGTTTAAGGAGTAACATACTATTTTAACTTTCTTTTGAATTGAACCTCGTTTTTATTTAGCTGTCACTAAAGAGGGAATAACCTTCTATATTTTGAGAGTAAAAATGAAAAACAATAAACTGGCATTTCTATTATTAACTACGTTAGTATCTTACATACCAACAGTGATTGCAGATAAAGCGATATTTGCGGGTGGTTGTTTTTGGTGTATGGAATCAGATTTTGAGAAACTACCTGGTGTCTCAGATGTGATTTCTGGCTTCACCGGAGGTACCGCCAGGAACCCGACGTATCGAGGTGATCATCAAGGTCATTATGAAGCTGTTGAGATAACCTATGATCCAGCTAAAGTCAGTTATAAACAGTTACTTGATCACTACTGGGTAAACATCGATCCATTTGATACTCGAGGACAATTCTGTGACAAAGGCCCAAGTTACTTAAGTGCAATTTTTGTTGCGAATGATGAAGAAAAGGCATTGGCTGAAAAATCACGTCAGAATGTAGTTAATCAATTCCCTAATCAAAAAGTTATCACCCCTATTTTAAATACCGCCACCTTTTATCCAATTAAAGGTAAAGAAAGTTATCATCAAGACTATTACAAGAATAACTCTGTTCGTTACAAGTATTATCGTTGGCGTTGTGGAAGAGACCAAAGATTAAAAGAAATTTGGGGCGACAAAGCAATACATTAAAAAGGATGGACCTAATGCAAGACGAAAAAATTTCAGGAAGTTGTTTATGTGGTGGGGTGAACTATGAATTTACTGGCCCTATAAAAGTTTTTCAATATTGTCATTGCACGCGTTGTCAGAAAATAACGGGATCGGCTCATGCATCAAATATAATTATTGAACCTGATCATTTTAAATGGATTAAGGGTGAAGGTAACATTGGAAGATATGAGTTACCCGAAGCCAGGCATTTCGCAAGTTCATTTTGTAAAACATGTGGTTCAACACTGCCAT
>JAUVEN010000100.1 GCA_030594815.1 Gammaproteobacteria bacterium | reverse complement strand
AATACCTCAATACCTCAATACCTCAATACCTCAATACCTCAATACCTCAATACCTCAATACCTCAATACCTAAACATTTCATTATTTTATGAAATTTTTCAGTTTATGATTTTTAATAATATTAAATATTGATAACTCCTGTATAAAACCAAACAGATATATAAGACTTCATTAATGTTATTTTTATAATTAATTTTTGAATTTGTGATCTCTACACCTAAATTAAATATATTATTTAACAGGTGACATTTGTCATTGCTCAAACCACCTCATTTACGTAATTATCATTTTGCATTGAAAGAGAAGCAATTTTTTATAAGTATTTATAAAAACCTATTTATAAAAATCAAGGTTCAATTATAAAAACACAATGATGTATTTTTTAATTATTAAATGGGTAGTGGGTGGAGTGCTATGGAATCGAATGATAATAAAATAAACGTAAAAGTCTTTACGAAAGAAGAGCTTGAAGAACTGAAAAAAGATCCAAATATTTGTAATCATGGACGGCGTAGTTTTTTAAAATGGAGTGCAATAGTATCATCACAAGCAGTAATTGGTGGTGGACTTGTTAGTTTAGTAACCAGTAAAGACGCAATAGCGGATGATACATTCGATAATGTTACAGAGTGGGTTTATTCCGTTTGTGGTTATTGTTCTTTTGGTTGCGGTCTCAATATTGGCGTCAATGCAGCAGGCCAGGCCGTTGCAGTACGTGGTAATGAAAACCACCCAACCAATAACGGTAGAGTTTGTGTTAAAGGTTTATTTGAAGACAAAATTTTAGAAGCGCCTGACCGAGGTAAGTGGCCATTAGTCAGAGATGCAAATGGTGACTGGAAAAAAATTACCTGGGACGAAGCAACCACTATTCTAAGTCAAAAAATAATTGATGGTGTTGATGTAAAAGGTGCTGATTCAATTGCAACTTACAACACGGGTCAGTGGACACTCGAAGAATATTACGCATTTGGTAAATTAGGTAAAGGTGCTATTGGTACTGCCACCATGGATTCTAATACCCGTTTATGTATGGCTGCAGCAGTGGTGGGTTACTTAACAACGTTTGGTTCTGATGGACCTCCTGGTTGTTATGATGATGTAGAGAATACAGATTGTTTCTTTGTTATTGGAATGAATCCAGCAGAAATGCATCCTCAACTCTGGCGTCGTATTGCAAAAGCACGTCGTACTGTACGAGCACCAAAACTTATTGTTGTTGATCCACGTTCAACTCAAACTGCTCGTAGTGCAGATTTACATTTGGCCCTCAAGCCGGGCACTAACCTTGCTTTAATGAATGGCCTGGTTCAACAAATTATTGCTAATAACTGGACAGACAGTAATTACATTTCTGCACATACACGTAACTATACTGAAATGGCTGCAACAGTGGCTAAATATACACCGGAGTACGTGTCTGATATTACAGGCTGTCCCGCAGAAGATATTGCACTGGCTGCAAAATGGATTGGTGAATCTCCTGAGGCATTATCGTTATTTATTCAAGGTGTTTACCAGTCGATGGGTGCGACCGATACGGTACGTATGATTTGTGCCATGCACCTAATTATGGGCAAGATTGGTCGTCCAGGTTCATCGCCATTTAGTATCACTGGCCAGGCTACCGCGATGAGTAATCGTGAAGCAGGTGCGTCATCAGCATTGGCAGGTTATCGAAACTACTACAATCCGGATCATGTGGGCTGGCTGGAAGATTTCTGGAATGTTGATAGAGGCAAGATCCCCCCTCATAAGCCTACTGTTATTACATCTAATCGGGACTACCAGGATATCAATAGTCACGTAGAAATGATGAAAAATGGCGAGCTCAGCATGTTCTGGATTCAGTGTACTAATCCTGCTGTAACGCTGCCGGATCTCAATAAATTATATTCCTATATGGACTTTAATAATCCAAATCGCCCATACATTGTGGTGCAGGATATTTATGAACCCATGGAATGTACTCATTTTGCCGATATGTTCTTACCTGCTGCTATGTGGGGTGAAAAAACCGGCGTATACACTTGTTCAGAACGAAAAGTGAATCTGGGTCGTCAGGCAGTTAAACCGGCGGGCTATGATTTACGTGCAGATGGTTATGGTGCGTATGCCGATCTGGAAATCACAAAAATGGTGGCAGAAAAAATTGCTTCTATGGATAAACGTTTTGCAGACAAAGACGGTAAAGCACTGGTGACATTCAATTCTTATGAAGAAGCCTTTGAAGAATGGAAACAATGTTCAGCTGGCACCATATGTGACATGAGTGGTATGACTTATGACAAAATTGAAGCCAATGAAGGTATTCAATGGCCATCTACACCATCTAATGTTTATGGTGGAACACGCATGTACACCGATGGACGTTTTAATACCAACTGGGCGGATACCCAGGGAGGAACTCAGGATCAACCCTGGGTTGATCCTGATAACTTAAGTCGCGCTTATTTATGGGCCAAAGATTATATCGAAGCGCCAGAGGTTCCTGATAACCAATATCCATTCTGGTTAATTACAGGTCGAGTGATTGAGCATTTCCATAGTCGAACTAAAACTAAACGCGTGCCACAGTTACATGAAATGGTGCCAGAAAACTACGTAGAACTTCATCCTGATGATGCCAAATCTTTGAGAGTCAAAACAGGTGATTTGGTACGTTTAACCACACGTCGAGGTGAAATTGTAATTAAGGCCCTGATTGTTGGCACTGTACAAAAAGGTCAGGTCTTTGTTCCCATGCACTTTGCTGATTTAGATCCGCAAGATGTTGCGCAAAATGGAGGTCGATTAACAGCAACCAATCGACTCACCATGAACTGGGTTGATCCGGATTGTAAGCAACCTATCTTTAAACACTGTGCCGTTAAACTAGCTAAGGCTTAATGGAGGAGAATAAACATGAAATATTTAAATAAATCCATTAAATTTGTACTGGCTAGCCTGATAATGATGGTATTGGCTTCCTCATTATCATATGCGGCTAAACCGGGCACTCCGACCGAACCTGAACAGGTGTTTGATACCAGTTTTGCCGTGGAATTCAGTTATTCCTGTCTGAGCGGTGGCTGTCATGAAACCGACCAAAAACTGGTTGATGAATATGCGGCATCAAAAATGACGCATACCATGGTTAAGTGTAATGCATGTCATGGCACACATACTGCTGAAACTGTGGGTTTAGAGAAACCAAACCTCACAGGTTATTACCCTGGCATTGGCGCTACGGGATATAAGGTAGATACCGATCGATGTAAGGCATGTCATAACAATGAACATACTGGTGGAGGCAATAAATCAGGTGATAATTGTTATAGCTGTCATGCACCGCATGTGTTTGGTCAGTAGTAAGATTAATTTTTCTTAATTTTAGTAATGATAAAAGCCAGCTCATTTGATGAGCTGGCTTTTATTGTTTTAGCTGAAATGAAGTAAAGTATTGAGATTGTGGTGTTGAGTAGAAAAAATCAGCCAGAAATTCTTTAGTTGTAAATAAAGCGCTCTTTATATGGTTTGGATGCAAATAAAGAGCTTTTTTATGCAAAATCCCCTACTCTTCCTTAATTTATTGGGTTATTAAAGTAATTATTGACCCCAAATCGAGCCTCGATTATACTGCGCGCCTTGGGCCTATAGAGCATTGTTAGGCACATTTGCTAGTGTGGAGAGTCTTGATTTTGACGGTGCAATCGGTAACAAATAACGCATTTTCCCACACTCTACGTAAGATTTTATTGGTTCAAGTTGGCCTGGTTGTACTCACTGCGGTGGTACTTTCTCTAGTCAAAAGCCACGAATTTTTTCTGGCAACGCTGTATGGCGGTGCCGTTATCATAGCCAGCACAAGTTATTTTGGTTGGCGGCTAAAGATTGCTACACAAACTGTCGATAATAAACCTTCTGAAAACTCAGTAAATTCAATAGAGTTAATCAAAGGCATCGTAATTCGGTTTGTAATGGTGATCGTTTTATTAGCATTGGGTTTAGGGTGGTTAAAATTGGCTCCCGCAGGCGTTTTGTCTGGTTTTATTGTTGCTCAGTTAGCTTTTTGGTTTAGTCGTAGCGGTTATGGTGTTACAAGGCGTAAGTAACGCTTTGTTTATAAACAAGTTTTTCAAAATTTTTTAGGTATAAGAATCACATGTCAAGTGAAGCAATTTCTTCTGCAGATTATATTAAGCATCATTTAACCAATTGGACTTATGGTCAATCGCCTACAACAGGTGAGTGGAGCTTTGCTCATACAGCGGCTGAAGCTAAATCTATGGGTTTTATGGCAATCCATGTTGATACCATGTTGTGGTCCATCATCACTGGCTTAATTTTCATCTATTTTTTCACTAAAGCCGCCAATAAAGCATCTGCTGGTGTGCCGACTGGGTTACAGAATTTCGTAGAAATGATCGTTGAATTCATTGATACCAGTGTTCGAGGCTCATTTACGGCTAAAAACGATATGGTTGCGCCTTTAGCCATGACCGTATTTGTCTGGATTTTCTTAATGAATGCGATGGATTTAGTTCCTGTTGATTGGATTCCTGAAGCGACTAAATGGGTAGGTGTTACATTCTTCGGTGCAGACCCACACCATGTATATATGAAGGTTGTACCTTCAACCGATCCAAATGCCACTATCGGCATGGCGTTCTCAGTTTTCTTCCTGGTACTATTTTATAGCGTCAAGAATAAAGGCATCAGCGGCTTTACTGCTGAATTAACAATGATGCCTTTCCAGTCAAACAATAAAGTTGTTCAGGCTTTGTTTATTCCAGTGAACTTTATTTTGGAATTTGTTTCATTAATCGCAAAGCCTATTTCATTGGCTTTGCGTCTATTCGGTAACATGTACGCTGGCGAAATGATTTTTATCCTCATTGCAATTATGTTCAATGCGGGATTAGTAATGGCGACGTTAGGTGGTGTCCTTCAACTTGGTTGGGCAATTTTCCATATTTTGATTATTACGTTACAAGCGTTCATCTTTATGACATTGACTATCGTATATCTCGATATGGCGCATAGCGAGCACTAAAACGTTTTATAGATTTTAACTTTTTTAAATTTTTAAGTATTAGGAGAATAATATGACTGAAGCAACAGCAATGCTATATATCGCAGGCGCTTTAATGATGGGTTTAGGTGCACTTGGTGCAGCTATCGGTATCGGTATCTTAGGTGGTCGTTTCTTAGAAGGCGCAGCACGTCAACCAGAACTTATCCCAATGTTACGTACACAGTTCTTCATCGTTATGGGTCTTGTTGATGCGGTACCTATGATTGCGGTTGGTATTTCAATGTACATCTTATTCGCAGTTGCTGCGGTATAAGAACTCTACGATATAAAAATCTAGAGTTTATTAAATCCAACTTTAAATTAAAGTAAGGCTTTTATAATGAATATAAACCTCACCCTAATCGGACAATCGATTACGTTTATTTTCTTCGTCATGTTTGTGATGAAGTTTGTCTGGCCTCCATTGGTTACGGCATTAGAAGAACGTAAGAAAACGATTGCTGACGGACTCGCGGCTGCTGAAAAAGGCAAGCACGACGGTGAACTCGCTAAGCAACGCGTTCTTGATACTTTGAAAGATGCAAAAGTACAAGCGCAAGATATTATTAATCTTGCTGAGAAACGTGCTAGCGAAATCGTTGAAGAGTCAAAAGATAATGCACGTGTAGAAGGCGAACGTATTATCGCTGCTGCAAATGCAGAACTTGAACAAGAAGTGAATCGAGCTCGCGAACAGTTGCGTGGACAAGTTGTTTCTCTCGCAGTTGCTGGTGCTGGTAAAGTACTGAAACGTGAAATCGATGAAAAAGCTAACGAAGATCTATTGAAAGATCTGGTTGCTCAACTGTAATTAGAGGACGAAGACGATGGCAGAAAACAGCACTATTGCTCGTCCCTATGCTCAGGCTGCTTTTGATATCGCCAATGAAAAAAGCGATTTAAAAAACTGGTCTGACATGCTGCAACTTATTGCAGCAGTTGCGTCTGATGAAGTATTGAGCGATATGATCAGCAACCCTTCTATCGAAAGAGAAAAGATTGTTGAAATTATTGTTGATGTTTGTGGCGATAATTTAAATGACCTGGCTAAAAACTTTGTAAAGGTTTTAGCTGAAAATGGTCGTTTAAACGTTGCGACAGAGATTACTCAAGCTTATGAAGAGCATCGCGCAGAAGCAGAAAAAACAGTTGAAGCAGAAGTGACTTCCGCATTTCCATTAAGTGATGCACAGATTAAATCAATGACAGAAGCGTTGAAAAAACGTTTAGGTCGTGAAGTAACATTAAAGACTAGTGTCGACGAATCAATCGTTGGCGGCGCAATTATTCGCGCAGGTGATTTAATGATTGATGGTTCTGTGTCTGGTCAGCTAGATAAGCTAGCTACCACCTTGATGAAGTAAATCGAGTTAAGTTAGTTTGATTAATTATATTCTTGATTGAGTATATTAAAAACAGTTTCTAAATATTTTATAAATTTTAAGGATTACAACTATGCAATTGAATCCATCTGAAATCAGCGAACTGATTAAGAAACGGGTCGAAGGCTTTGATGCGAGCACTGAAGCGCGCAACGAAGGTACCGTTGTTAGTGTGGCTGATGGTGTTGTACAAATACACGGCTTAAACGATGTTATGTCTGGTGAAATGATCGAGTTTCCTGGTGACATCTTCGGAATGGCACTTAACTTAGAGCAAGACTCTGTTGGTGCGGTAATCTTAGGTGATTACGAAGGTATTTCTGAAGGCGACAAAGTTAAATGTACAGGTCGTATCTTAGAAGTTCCAACTGGCGAAGCAATGCGTGGTCGTGTTGTTGATGCTCTTGGTACGCCTATCGATGGTAAAGGTCCGATTAAAGCGGAATCTTCATCTCCAATTGAAAAAGTAGCGCCAGGCGTTATGGCTCGTAAGTCAGTTGATCAACCTGTTCAGTTAGGTTTGAAATCAGTTGATGCAATGGTGCCAATCGGCCGTGGTCAACGTGAATTAATCATCGGCGATCGTCAGACGGGTAAAACCGCTATCGCTATCGATGCAATCATCAACCAAAAAGATACAGGCGTTACGTGTATCTATGTTGCGATTGGTCAAAAAGCCTCTTCAGTTGCGAACGTTGTTCGTAAGTTAGAAGAACATGGCGCGATGGAACACACAATCATTGTTGCGGCTAACGCATCTGATTCAGCAGCGATGCAATTTATTGCTCCATACGCTGGTTGTTCAATGGGTGAATACTTCCGTGATAAAGGCGAAGACGCTTTAATCATTTATGATGATTTAACCAAGCAAGCCTGGGCTTATCGTCAAGTATCATTATTATTACGTCGTCCTCCAGGCCGTGAAGCATATCCTGGTGATGTATTCTATTTACACTCACGTTTATTAGAGCGTTCAGCTCGAATTAATGCTGAAGAAGTAGAAAAGAATACAAACGGTAAAGTAAAAGGTAAAACAGGTTCGCTTACGGCGCTACCAATTATCGAAACACAAGCGGGTGACGTGTCTGCATTCGTACCAACCAACGTAATCTCGATTACTGATGGTCAGATCTTCTTAGAAACTGATTTGTTTAACGCAGGTATTCGTCCAGCGATTAACGCTGGTCTTTCAGTATCTCGTGTTGGTGGTGCTGCTCAAACTAAAATCATCAAGAAGTTAGGTGGTGGTACTCGTTTAGCATTGGCTCAATACCGTGAACTTGCAGCATTCGCTCAGTTCGCTTCGGATTTAGATGAAGCTACGCGTAACCAGATTGAACGTGGTCAACGTGTAATGGAATTAATGAAGCAGAAGCAATACTCACCGATGAAAGTCGCGGAGCAAGCATTCTCTTTATATGCTGCTAACGAAGGTTATTTAGATGATGTTGAAGTTGCTAAAATCGTAGATTTTGAAGCGGCTATGCAAGCATATATGAAGTCTAATAATGCTGAACTCATTGCTAAAATTAACGACACTGGCGATTTTAATGACGAAATCGAAGGCGCTATGAAAGCGGCTTTGGTTAAGTTCAAAGAAAGTGCTACTTGGTAACCAGAATTTAGGCTTATTGGAGTTAAATCATGGCAAGTGGAAAAGAGATTCGTACACAGATTGGTAGTGTTCAGAACACGCAAAAAATTACGCGCGCAATGGAAATGGTTGCGGCGAGTAAAATGCGTAAAGCACAAGATCGTATGCACGCAGCTCGTCCTTATGCGGACAAGATTCGTAGCGTAATTAATCATCTTGCGTTTGCTCATTCTGAATACAAACATTCGTATCTTGAAGATCGTGATGTTAAGCGAGTAGGTTTTATTGTTATTTCTTCTGACCGTGGTTTATGTGGCGGTCTAAATAACAATCTATTTCGCAAAACATTGAAAGCCGTAACTGAATGGCAAGATAAAAAGATCGATGTTGATTTGTGTACTATTGGTTCAAAAGCGACAAGTTTTTTCAAAAACGTCAGCGACATTAAAGCGTCAGCCACTCACTTAGGTGATACACCTAGCGTGACCGATTTAATTGGTACCGTAAAAGTGATGTTAGATGCGTATGACAACGGTGAAATTGATCGTTTGTATGTTGTTTATAATCGCTTTGTAAATACCATGACACAAGATCCAACCATTCTTCAAATGCTTCCGGTTATGCAGGAAGAAGAAGATAAGGAACTTGTTCATCATTGGGATTATATTTATGAACCTGATGCAAAAGTTGTGCTTGATGGTTTATTGATTCGTTATATCGAATCACAAGTTTACCAGGGTGTTATCGAAAACGTTGCCTGTGAAATGGGCGCACGTATGGTTGCAATGAAAGCGGCCTCCGATAATGCGGGTGACTTAATTGGTGAATTGCAACTTGTTTATAACAAAGCGCGTCAAGCATCGATTACACAAGAGCTATCAGAGATTGTTGCAGGTGCATCTGCTGTTTAACCTTATATATAAGGTTAAATCGCTACTAGATATACGCTAAAAAAGAATTGCTTAAATTTATAGGGGAACTGAGATGAGTTCTGGAAATATTGTACAAATCATTGGTGCTGTTGTTGATGTGAAATTTTCACGTGATGCAATGCCAGCAATTTATAACGCATTGACTGTTGCTGACACAGGCTTAACGCTTGAAGTACAACAACAGTTAGGTGATGGTGTTATTCGTGCTATCGCGATGGGAACCAGTGATGGTTTGAAACGTGGTATGGCTGCGACTGATAATGGTAAGCCGATTCAAGTACCTGTAGGTCAA
>JAUVEN010000038.1 GCA_030594815.1 Gammaproteobacteria bacterium | reverse complement strand
CAGGGTCGGAGTGATTTATTATTAATCACTCCGACCCCTTTAATTTACAGAATCATTTGAAAGCACTATGAAAATGGCATCCATCGCTCTTAAAGAATAATAAAAGTGCTATCAAAAATAAAAACCGATAAAACATTTCTTTAGTCATAAATAAAGGGATAGGAATGATTAGATTTAAATCACTCCGACCCCTTTTCATTATAAACCTGTCGCATTTTTAATCTTGTACCAAAAGCTCGAAAATGCATCCTGGATATTTCCTCGCGCCCAACGGCTTAGCAAAATAACGACTACCACCGGTATCAATAATCCAGCATATAAAATGACCTTGATAATTTTAATCCAGGTGCTTATTGAATCCGGATCACTGAATAGAGAAGTAATAATGGATACGGAATATTCCTTGATCAGCAGGTAAATCATCGCTGCCGTTAAGGTAAAAAAGATAACCTGCAACCATTTGCGCAAACTGATCCAAAAAGAAACTCTGGATAACAGGGTGGTATCGTTACCCATCTCGGCGCTAATAGCATCACTTTTTTCGCTATGCAAAAAGCCCTCCTCGGTGCTGGAGACAAACTTGAGATTGTTCGGCAGGTTGCCCGGTGCATAACCATCGGTGTGATTTTCTGAACGGTGCAACACCGATTCATGTATCAAAGGGGTGCTGCCATATTCCTGACAAATCTCATAAATATTACGAGGCGCGTAGCGATAATATGCGGCCACTCCAGAGCGAGAATCATAAAGTTTGTCATGTACATCCGCATGTTGCTGATAACAGAGTGCATCATGTTCGATAAATTGTATTCCAGCCGCATGGGCTTTTTTTATCATCCAGTCGAGGGCGACCAGTGACATACCTTGTTTTGGATAACCGCCACCAACGTTGCTATGCACGCCGGAAAACCAAACCTGCTGAATGCATTTATCAATGTTTTTATCCTGCTCCCACAATTCAGGGTGAAAGGTTTTACGTTTGTCATCAATCGAAATCGCATGGCAAGCCTGTTTCACTTTTGAGTCGAGCGCATGATTCGGAAATTTGAATTTATAAAACAGTGTATCAACCCATTCAGTGACACACATGATAGGAAAACCCACCGCACTGACGGTATCCCATACACCAATAAACCGCACCGGCGTATTACCTTCTTCATGGGTGAAGGGTATGAATTCGTCTACCTCGGTGAAACCGTAACGCCAATGTGTGAACCAACTAAACAATGCATCCCAAACACGGGAAGTAATCGTTTTATAATCACGGCGATAGGCCTTATAGGCTCCTTCAAGATAGTGGGTGACATCTTTGCCATTTTCACATTTTTCAATATCCAGCACACCACACTTGGTGATAAAACCAGCCAAGGTACGTACCGTATAAGCACCACGACTAAAACCAAATAAATAAATGTTATCACCGGGCTTATAGATACGTGCTAAATGAGCATAAAGATCACGGACATTACGACTTAAACCAAAACCAAAAGCACCACCGAGCATCGCGAGTAATTTAAAACTCTCCGTGCCGACTCCATCATCATAAAAAGCAAATTGTGGTGTTGAGTGATGTCTATCGATGGCTTCATAGATCTTGTAAACGTTGGTACCACGTCCTTTTATAGCCTGATTTCCAGTACCATCCGAACAGAGGATAATATTCTTACTCATGGTCATTGCTCCCTGCATTAGTTATTATTATTAAATATAGTCTACATTTTGCTTAAATGTATAAGTTCAACCAATGTTTGAGAACAGTATAAAAAATCAGAAAAGCTACATATATTATTTAGGCAGTAATAAATTTTAGTCTGACCCCAAATATTTCTGATGTTCATGAAGTTTTGTTAATAGAGGATTATCAATAATAGTTCTATGCAATTTCACTAATCCTACTAGCCGTTTTATAAATACACATACTATGCTTTTATCCAAAACATTTTATTAGAGTTTTTACTCTGACCCTAAATATTTCTGACCCCGTTTTTTTGTGGAACCTATTTTATTTTTGAATAACTTAGTGTCTTTTAATTTTTACTCTAATAGCTAATGCAATTAGTGCGAGCTGAACTGGCCCTAAAACCCTAAATAAAGTATTAACAATATGACCTGATAGTTGTGTTATTTCTAAAATGGTATTTCCACGCTGAAAAGTTAGGATATTAAAAGAATTCACAATATTAATAATAGATAACTTAAATATATCATTTATTAGCGGAATATTTTCTTTAATCTTTAAAATTTTAACAAAAGCAGTTTCTGGCGTTATTACAAAAGTCACTGTTAACACAGTATGGAGTATCACTAACCAGATAAACATTCGTAGAGCTAGCCATGGGCTTGCGCCATAATTACTCAAAGCGTGATATAACGCTTCTATACTAAAAAAATATCTCTTTGGATAAAACATCTGTCGGCGGCGGGCTTCCATTTCACCCACATAAAAATCTGTAGCGGCTGAATAATTTTTATTATTCTCCAAGGCAACACGAACATTTCTATACTCAGACTCTATTCGTGGCAACATATAGTAACTGTAATTATAATCTTGGGTTTCTAAAAGTAAAACTTCATCATAAAGCCCTTGTCTCTTAAGATTAGGTTGATAAAATTTAGCATCGTAAAAGTGGACGCCTTTTACATCAGTACCAACTAAACTAACTCTAGACATATCAACACCCATAAATTTTGTATTTTCAGGGTGACGAAATTCAACTTCTGTCATTACTATCTCAGAATCGAACAGCCATCTAATATTTACGGAACTATCTTTCAAGGGCATCAATTCGCGTTTTTGTTTATTTACCCAATATATTGTTTTTTCATATAAGGATAATGCCGCATTTGTTAATTGATGATGCAACTTCTTTAATCTTGCCTTAATGTGATTTTTTATATTGGCTGCAAGTTTAATTATTCTAGAAATAAATCTAGGATTTATATCATTATTAGAAGTTGCTCCAACATCACCAACAATGCTGGTAGATATTACTGATGAAATTTTGAGATTTATATCACGCCCACCACGAAACGTAACTGCCTCATGGAATCTTGACATATGAAATGTACCACCACCAGTGATACTCCCTAAAAAAGAGGTTCGTCCATAAAAATCACACCCATGAAACCCTGCTCTTCCTAAAATTTTTGCATAAATTTCAACATCTTTTTGAAATATTGAATCATGTAAATCAACCTCTTTTTTAAATTCCGCCTTTGAAATATGGAAATTTCCATTAAAAGTTGAATGGCTCATATCAAATTTTTCTAAACTTTGAATATTATTTATTGTAACATCCTCAAATACTGACCATCTAAGGTCAACCGCTGTATTAAACTTTAAATCATATAGTTTGAAGTCTTCCGGAAAAATAAATCCTGCCCAGTTTGTATCATTAATATCTACGAGTTTTTTTATTTCGCTATAATATTCACCCGCTTTGAGTTCTTTTAAGCTTCCTATTGATGCATGAAACATGCACGTATTACCAAACACAATCGGTCTACTGCATGAGTATGAACCATCTGGCGTTTCGTATTTACAGCTCGTAGTCATTACCTGTCCTTGATAAAATAAGTGGGATCAAAAAGTAATTTTTTCTAATATTTAAACGAAAAATAAGTATCAGTGATTACTCGTACCTTACCAGCTTATGCAAGCCGGCCATCGGGGAGGCTACCCGTAATTCAGAGGTTTATATAATAGCGTACAACATGTTGACATATTAAACATAACTGGGAATCGCTTTGTTTTATATTTAACCCATTATCTGGTCTTTATTATTTAGCCCAGAGGGATAGGCTGTTCATTAAAAATAGCACAAATTATAAACTCACACACCTTTTTGCCACGTTTATGTAAACTTAAGAGTATGTTCTGCCATACCCTGTTTTATCTTTAGTAGGGTGGTAATAATCGACGAAACCCATGAAGTAAAACCCACAACATAAAAAATGCGTTGCGTAATAATATACCCAACAAATTAATTGCTAGCGGTTTTTGTTTTTCTTTTTTTGCCCTGGCAAGTCGTAACGCTAACTCATTCATCCAACTTACAGAACGAGGCCATTCAATTATTCCCTCTACCCATTGCTTTGGAATACCATCAGCACCACAACCTGCACCGACTATGCCTCCCAGTATTGCCGCAACTGTATCGGTATCACCACCACACAAAATTGCTTCTTGCATTGCGGTTTCATAATCGCGGGGATGGCGTAACCAAATTTGTAACACGACGGGTAATGTTTGATAGATATAACCCGAGACACCGTTATGAAAACCTAACGAGTGACAAAATTCTTTTGCTGTTTCATTATTACTGGCGCTTGTGACTGCTTTGTCTATGAGCTCTGTAAGTATGTCATCATCACCTACTATCGGTTTAATTTTTTCTAAACACTGTTTAATATTTATTTCTTTTGCAATTGCATTTTCAGCGGCGAGTTTGGCGACAATCAACGCGCCTTTTAATGCTTTGGGATCTCTATGTGTAATGAGGGTACTTTTTGTGACTAAACTTGTTAGTAGTTCATTATTCTCTGCAGCATAAACTCCGATGATGGCGCTGCGCATGGCGGGGCCATTGCCGGCACTCCACACTCCGCTTTTTTCAGGCGACACACCAACGCTTAATTTGATGAGTGATTTTAGTGTCGCCATACCAATTCCCGCGGGCAAACCAAATAACCACCAACGTAATCGTCGTGCTAATTGTTTTACAAAGAGTTGACTGTCACCAGCACTGACAATGAGTGATTGTGCAACTAGGCAGGTATGCTCGGTATCATCTGATAACATTCCCCGCTTAAAGAAAAAGCGATGTCGTAACGGCGTGGGGTTTAGTTTTTTTATACGCTGAGGCGACATGCCTTCAAAAGGCAAACCCAGTGCATCACCCACTGCCGTACCGAACAAACACCCTTGAATAGCTTTGAATTGCATTTGTTGTGATGATGTTTCTTTCATTCCCCTCACCCTAGCCCTCTCCCGCATGGGGAGAGGGAATATGATCTGATTCTTTTTCCTAATACCCTGATGGCTTCCGCCGATGTTTTGCCTTGTTCCATTTGGCTTCGCACATATAAGCCTTTTGCCAGGACATTCATGGTTTCTTCCCGTTCATCATTTGGATAACAAGGGTTATCTTTATTCTCCATGGCTAATTGAATGCAACTCTCTAGTGAGTTTGCATCAAAACGATTTGCTACATCACGTATTTCTCTCATATTTACAGACTGTTGATTCATGATGGCCACTCCTTATTTATAATTGAAGTTTGAAAATCATTTCAACTTCTTTCTTGACTTAGTGTAAATCTTACACTATCTTGTTAGTGTAATCAAGACACTAAGTAGAGGAAGCACTATGTACCAATACGAATACCCACATCCCGCTGTCACCACCGATATCGTGATTTTCACGGTTCGTGATAAGCAGTTGAAATTGCTACTCATTATGCGCGGTGGAGAGCCATTTAAAGGTAAATGGGCCTTACCCGGTGGTTTTATAGAGTTAGATGAAGATTTGGAAACTGGCGCGAGACGAGAATTAGCCGAAGAAACCGGTGTCTCGGGTGTCTATCTGGAACAGCTATATACCTATGGCGCGGTTGACCGGGATCCACGTGAACGAGTTATTACTGTGGCTTATTCTGCGCTGATTCCCTCTGACAAAATTGTTTTACAAGCAGCAACGGATGCCGAGGCGGTGGGTTGGTTTTCAATGGATGAGTCACCCACGCTCGCTTTTGATCATAAAAAGATTGTTGATATGGCTCATCAACGTCTGGTGGCGAAACTCGATTACTCAACCATTGCGTTTAAGTTTATGCCGGAAGAATTCACCTTAAGTGAATTACAGGATGTGTATGAAATTATTTTACGCGAAGAAATGGATCGTCGGAATTTTCGCAAATGGATGTTGGCGTTGGATCAAATTAAAGAGACTGGCGGTGAACGCCGTGAAGGCGCGCATCGTCCCGCCAAGTTATATAGTGTAATTAATCCCGACATAGTTGAGATTATTAAGTAACAGGAGATAAGACATGAACACATTAACATTAGCACATTACTACACTACTCCCGATGTTCAGGCGATGGCTGATTATGTTGGTGACAGTCTTGAGCTTGCGTTAATTGCGCAACGTGAAAAAGCGGATCGGATTGTTTTTGCTGGTGTGAAGTTCATGGCAGAAACGACCAAGATCATTAATCCGGATACTCAGGTTATTTTGCCGGATGAATCATCCACTTGTTCATTAGTAACACAAACAGACATTGATGCTTTAAAGCAATGGCGTGAACAATATTCTGATCACGTACACGTTAGTTACATCAATTCCAGTGCAGAACATAAAACAATTTCTGACTGGATCGTTACTTCACGAAATGTGGATGACATTATTGCTGCACTTTATGCCCAGGGTAAAAAAGTGATTTTCTCACCGGATAGAAACATGGGTGCTTATTTAAATTATCAGTATGGCTATGACATGCCGCTGTGGAATGCAGTGTGTGAAGTGCACGATAAATTTAAAGATGAACAGATCACCTACATGATGGATAAGGCACGCGCTGAAGGAAATGTTTATTTACTGGCTCATCCGGAATCACCTTTACCGGTTTTAAAACACGCTGACTTTGTTGGTTCAACTAAACAAATGTTGGGTTGGGTTGAAAACTTTGATGGTGAAGCACAGACCGTATTCATTGCCACTGAAGAAGGCTTGTTACATAACATGCGTCAACTTCGAGCGGACATTAATTTACAACTGGCACCTATTTATAGTGGTTGCCAGTGTAATGCATGCCCTTACATGAAACGTAATACGGTTGAGCTGGTTAAAAATGCGCAACAGGGAAATGGATTTGAAATTAATTATCTTTCTGACGATACGATAGTAAAAGCATTAAAGCCAATTGAAAGGATGTTGGACTTTAGTCAAAAACAAATGGAAAAGAATGTTGCATAAGGAATGATAGATATATTTCCCCCATCCTAACCTTCCCCCATAGGGGGAAGGAATATAAAGAAGAATGTTGCTTAAGGAATGGTAGATATATTTCCACCATCCTAACCTTCTCCCATAGGGGGAAGGAATATAAAGAAGAATGTTGCGTAAGGAATGATGGATATATTTCCCCCATCCTAACCTTCCCCCATAGGGGGAAGGAATATAAAGAAGAATGTTGCGTAAGGAATGGTGGATATAATTCCCCCATCCTAACCTTCCCCTATAGGGGGAGGGAATATAAAGAAACAGGAGGTGTATTATGATTATTAAATATTTCAAAGGTGAACCTAACACCTATGTGATCCGCTATAAAAAAGGTATCGTAAAAAAAGAAGGTACTGGCTTAACGTTCTGGTACTGGCCGCACAATACCTCAATTGCAACTGTGCCCGTTATAAGTCAGGACGCACCTTTCATTTTTAATGAAACAACAGCGAACTATCAGGAGATCAGTATTCAGGGTCAACTAAGTTATCGCCTTGTTGCTCCTACTGAAACCGCTAAGGTTCTTGATTACACTATTGATCCAAAAACTCGTCGTTATCTTAGTAAAGATCCCGAGAAATTGATTAACCGTGTTATTAATGCCGTACAAGCCAACACACGTAGTGGTGTGAATAATTTATCTTTAGATGATGCTCTCATTAAAGTTAAAGAACTCACTTCGGAGGTATTAGCCAGTGTGCAAAATGAACCTAAGTTAAAGGCATTAGGTGTTGTCATTGAAAGTTTATATTTTACTGCGGTTAAAGCGACTCCCGAAATGCAAAAGGCATTGGAAGCGGATTATCGCGAAAGTTTACAACAACGTTCTGATTTAGCGATCTACACTCGGCGTAAAGCTGCGGTGGCTGAAGAAAGCAAAATCAAAAACAGTGAGTTAGACAATGAAGTCGAACTTGAAGAACGTCGCCGTGAGCTGGTTATTAAACAAAGTGAAAACAGAATTAAACAAGCACAGGCAGAAGCGAAAGCGATAGAAATGGAAGCTGAAGCAGAAACTAAGGCAGATGAAATTCGTTATCGCTTATATAAAGATTTATCTCCACAAACCATGGTGGGCTTGGCCTTAAAAGAATGGGCAGCCAATGCAGGTACTATTGATAACTTAACCATTACACCTGACTTAGTCAGTAAAGTTGTTGGTTACATTGGAGGCGGTGCAAATGAATAACACGCTTAACAATGCTGCAACTACACGAGCGAGATCCGCTATCTTAGCCAACACTAAAGGTCTCGCTCGAGCCCCTTCTCGAGCTTTATACGAGAAGCTGGTTATTGTTACGCGTGAAACAGAATTAGAATCGTTAACTGCAAAGTTTAATACTGTAGAACAAGCAAAGTTTTATTTAGAGCATGCGGGTCAATCATTCACCCCTATTGAACAAGCCCATGCTCGTTATCAGGAAACATTAAGCCAGTTGCGTGACATTATTCCTCGCGGTGTTAAGTCACAAATTATTTCACGAGATTTAGTTCCTCAATTTACTTTTGCCGCACATGATCTTGTTATTACAATTGGTCAGGATGGACTGGTAGTAAACACGGCAAAATATTTAACTGATCAGCCTATTATTGCCATCAATCCTGATCCATCTACTATCGAGGGTGCGTTGCTGCCTTTTGATAATATTAAAGGTATGCCGGACTTAAAAGATATTTTGTCTGGTAATTCAACTATTAAAAAAATTACCATGGCCAACGCCACGATGAATGACGGCCAGGAATTATTGGCCTTTAATGATTTGTTTATTGGCCCCCGTAGTCACACTTCTGCTCGTTATGACATAAGCCAGGGAAATCAAACTGAATATCAATCAAGCAGTGGTGTCATTATTTCAACGGGTGCAGGTTCAACAGGCTGGATGCGTTCAGTTTATACCGGTGCAGTTGGAATAATTAACGCCTTAGGCGGTGAAGTGAATATGCCTAAAAATGACGGCCGATTCGAATGGGATGAAAATCTACTCATGTACGCCGTTCGAGAACCCTGGCCGAGTAAAAATTCTCAAGCCAATATGGTTTTTGGTGTCATTACTCCTGATAAACCTTTAACGCTAACTTCGCACATGAGTGATTACGGGGTGATTTTCAGTGATGGTATTGAAAAAGATTACCTGGCTTTTAATGCAGGTCTGACAGCCACAATCCAAATTGCAGAGTCAAAAGCGCATCTAATTACTCCTTAAATAAATGCATTTTGATAAATAACATTATAAAAACAGATTCCTATTAATGTTTTTCTCTATAAATATCAATCGGTTAAGTGAAAATATAAAAAAGACTAGTGTATAAGCGCACTCTGATATGGTTTTTCAGGATAATTCCTGATAAAATCAGTCAACTTTACAGGCATATTCAAATTATTAGGTGATTCACAATGGAAGCAGTAGTAGACGGTAAAACAATTGAGCTATCAGAAGCAGGTTGGTTATTGAACTTAGACGAGTGGAACGAAGAGCTTGCTGCGCAAATCGCTATTACTGAAAATGTTGGCGAAATGGGTGAAAAGCACTGGAACATCATTAACCTGGCACGCGAATTCTTTGCAGATAATGGTACTGTATGTGAGCCTCGTAAATTCTCTAAGCTAATGAAAGATTTATACGGCAAAGATGAGTCTAGCCAGAAGTATATTTATTCTTTATTCCCAACGGGTTTAATCAAGTGTGCGAACAAAATTGCCGGTTTACCTCGTCCTAAAGGTTGTAGTTAATACCTGCACTCTTCGAGTAATACTTAAAAAAGGAACGCAGATGCGTTCCTTTTTTTATGTCTGCAAAATACATAAAATGCCTTATAAATTTATCCTTCTCCTTCATGGAGCCAAGGGCTATATAAAATCACCCCACCCTAACCCTCCCCCTAAAGGGGAGGGAACTAATAATAGTATTGCAGAAAAATTTTTTATGTCTGATATATTCTTTATCTGATTTTGTTTTATACTCTAAACTCATCCCATATGAGAATTAACAATGACCAGCATTCCCGATCAAGAAGAACAAATAAGACAATCCCATGCAGTGCTGATCCATCAAGTAGTTCATGCTTGCCAAAATGATACGGCTAAACAGCAACTCAAACCCATGTTAGATATGGCAACGCAGCAAAACTGGCATGAACTGGTCAAAGCTATCAATAAAATTGTTTCTGGTCAACGTGGTGACGATTTGTTTATTGGCCTGGATGATGAAGATAAGGTTATTATAAAAAGTATTTTGCTTGGGTTACAAAACCCCGCCAGCTTACCGGATGTACAGCAACAGGCCGATCCCACTATGGCAGCTCCCGGTTTAGCCAGCATGATAAATGCAGCCTGTCGCGGTGATGCTCAGGCATTACAAGCAGCCTCATTTATGGCTGAACAAATGACCGCAACGCAAGGAGACATGCGTCAATTAGGTGGCATTATGAAACGACTGATTGATGGTGAGCGAGATCCTGATGTCTTAACAAAGAAAATGACCGAAAACGGTAAACAGCTTGTTATGCAATTATTAGATGAGCTTGGTAAATTAAGTAGCCACTGATAAATCTTTAAATGTAGGTTGGATCAAGCGCAGCGGATCCAACAATTTACTCAAAAAATATTATAAACCTAACTACTCGGAGTTCAGAATGAAATATTTAAAAACATTAACACTCATCCCTTTGATCTTTTCTTTATCGAACAGTGTTTACTCGGAAGAATCACTAACTCTTTCGGTTAAACGTATGAAGATGGAAACTGCTTTACGCATAGCGCAAGCGGCTATTGCTCAATGCCGAAAAGAAGGTGTACAGATTGCAGTAACTGTTGTGGATCGTAGTGGCCATCCCCAGGTAATGCTACGTGATGTATTAGCAATGGATATCACCCTGGAAATCAGCAAACAAAAAGCACACACAGCAATGGCGTTTAATGCTGCCCTATCGACGATGGAAGACCGTTTTACCAAACCATTCCAGGTAGCAAAAATTGATGGTCTGGTTATTAGTGCAGGTGGTATTCCAATTAACATCGGTGGTTCAATCTTAGGTGGTATTGGCGTGAGTGGCGCACCTTCCGGAGAGGTTGATGAAAAATGTGCTAATGCGGGTTTGGCTGCAGTAAGTGAAGACCTGGAAATGGAATAATTAATTTTATTGATCGGTAGTGGAGGCAGAAAAGAAACTCCACTACCTGATATATTTACTTTTTCAAAAATTGTAATATTATTTTCAAAACCTCACTGGAAAATAAAAGTAAAAAATGATTTCGTGCTACCTCGTGACGCTCATCAGCTTTTTCTACATACGTTTCAGATAAATTCACCGTTCCATCATTTGGCTTTTTCATGACCTCTCGTGCCAATAATTGGCCAATGCCTAAACTTTTAGTACCAGCAATAACGCAAATTTTTCTTTTATAACTCCAGTCTGGTGCATCACCCAGTAAACCTTTAATAATAGATTTACCTAGTACATATTTAAGGTATTTTTTTTGATTTAAATATATCGCAACAGCACTTCCATTAACCGGTGAACCAATCATGACAACCTTACCGGTTTGTTTTATTTCCTGATTATGAAATAAATGCTTAATTACAATGCCACCCAAACTGTGAGTAACAAAGTGAATAACTGATGCGTCAATTTTAGAAATAAATTGAAAGAGTTTTACTGCATTTTCTTCTGGTGTTTTGAACAAACTGGAATAATGAAATTGATAAACAATGTATCCCTGCCGCCATAGCTTATAGTGTAAATAAAATAACTCGGGGCCTTTCATCCAAACTCCATGGACAAGAATAATAACTTCTTTTTTATTTGTTTCCATATTTAAGTATTTTAGTTATTACATTATATATTTGCAAAAAAAAAGGGAAACCATTTTACTGGTTTCCCTTTTTTATAACTGACTTTCTAAATTAAGAAGCTAGCTTTGCTTTGATCGCATCAAGAACAGCATCACTTGATGTTGCATCTACTGAAACCAGGTTACCTTCAGTTGCATAGAATTTAGCAAGTGGAGCAGTCATTTCATTGTAAACGTCTAAACGATTACTGATTGCTTCTTCTGTTTCATCTTCACGTTGAGTTACCGCACCACCACATTTATCACACTTGCCTTCTTCTTTAGGTGGGTTTGATTTAACGTTATAAATTTCACCACAACCTTCACAAGTACGACGAGTTGTTAAACGATCTAAAATAACATCTTTAGCAACTTGAATATCAACAACCATATCCAGCTCTTCGCCCATGTCCGCTAACAATACTTTTAAAGCTTCTGCTTGAGGAATTGTACGAGGGAAACCATCTAATAAGTAACCGGCTTTACAATCATCTTCTTTTAAACGTTCGCCCATGATGCCCATGATTAAATCATCAGATACCAAGTCACCTGCTTTCATTGCAGCTTGTGCCTGTTTACCGAGTTCAGTACCTGCAGCTACTGCCGCACGTAAAATATCACCCGTTGAAATTTGAACAGAACCGTCCATTTTTGTCAGTAATTTAGCAACAGTACCTTTGCCCGCGCCTGGTGCGCCTAAAAGAATGAGTTTCATATAAAGTATCCTTGTTTGAAGTATTTACAATATTGTCAGAAAATTTAGGCGGTATTTTGCCTTTTTGGCACACAACACACAAGCAATAACCTTAAGGGGAGCCAAGAATGCGTCTATATGGGCAAGAGTTTATCTAATGCCCTTGAAACAGCATCATAATCCATATATCCGCGGGTGATGATGTGGAGGTCATTTTGCAGATTTAAAATAAGTGTGGGAAAGCCCTGTACACCGGCTTTTTTGGTAAATTGAAAACTCTTTTCAATGCTCTGTTTTGTACTTTCTTCTTCAAACAGACGCTTAAATTCCTCAGCATCCATGCCACAATCTACTGCCAATTGTTGCAGACACCCTGTCTGGGTCACATCCTGATTTTTTGTATAAAAAGCGCGTTGAATAGCGGTGAAATAGGTAAATATTTTTGACGAATCAATTAAGCCTGCGGTGATCACCGCTCGACATGCCGGTTCGGTGTTGTAAATAAATCCTTTTGCCAGCACACCATCAAATAAAAAAGACTGGCCTGTCATTTCTTCAACTTGATGCCAATGATGAAGAACCTCTTCTCGAGAAGAATCAGACAGCGTATTTAATTCTTCGGTTTGCAAGCCCCCCATGACCAGGGCAATTTTAACTTTATCGGCATAATTTTCTTTAATTTTGGATATAACGGGTGAAAATCCCCAGCACCACGAGCACATGGGATCAGCAAAATACCAAAGGACTGGATTACTATTATCTTCCATCATCATCAATATGTTAGTTAAAGATAACTAAACAATAGCAACAAATCGCAGGATTTATACTCAATGGATAAAAATAAAAAGACGATAAAACGAAGTCTGCAGCCGTATTGTTGGCTCCACTGCGTTTGAGCCAACCTACATCGTATCCGATTAAATAGTAGGTGGGCTCAAGCAAAGCGGAGCCAACAATATTAAAGTTGCACAGTGTTGGCTCCACTGCGTTTGAGCCAACCTACGTCGTATCCGATTAAATAGTAGGTGGGCTCAAGCAAAGCGGAGCCAACAATATTAAAGTTGCACAGTATTGTGCTCCACTTTGCTTGAGCCAACCTACATTTAGCGCATATTTTGAGTAGTGGGTTCAATGAGCATTGTAGAACCACTACGCGTTGCTTAGGTCGTCCATGACGGAACCAACAAAGGGGGGGTAGTTGCTCGAATGAGTTTGCAACTACTGATTTAACAAAACTAAAGTGGAATAAAAAACAAACCCCGCATTAAGCGGGGTTTGTTATAAATAAGACAAAAAACTCTTATTTATTGTGGAGTAACAGCTGAAGCTTGTGGACCTTTTGGACCATCTTCTACTTCATAGCTTACAGATTGACCTTCAGCTAAAGAACGGAAACCATCACCCTGCACAGCAGAGAAATGTACGAATACATCAGCACTACCATCAGAAGGAGAAATAAAGCCGAAGCCTTTAGAATCGTTGAACCATTTTACAGTACCAGTTGCCATGTAAATTACCTTTATTATATTTTTGTTAAAAGATTTAATTGCAATCTTTCGTTAGTAAATTACAGGAGATAACCGATATGGACTACTGAAATAAGCTAAGAATATGCAATATAACGCTGTGATTTTAACCTGATACTTAAGCAAAATACTACTTTTTAAAGCGAAATATAATGTGCTTTTACATCAATATATTATGAAAACCTTATATAGATAGAAACACTTATTAATGCACATAAGTGAAATGTGCTCTATACACTGTATTATTAAATCAATTAAGTTACGATATCTCATATATTACGTGGTTGCCCCAGCCACAATCCAATAAAATTATTCAGACGTTAAAGTGAAGACAAAATGGATATAACTCGTTATCTGCCCTTTATGAAAAAAAAGGCTAAATCTTCAAAAGCCCCCCTCTCTTTTAAAATATATGAAAAATTCCCTCGAGTAGGCTTTGCTATAGGTATCTTTATTGCCTCTTTCGGTATTTTGTTTCTTTTAATGTTCCCTTTCCTTGCATTAACCCTCCCTTTTGATCTTTATGAAAACGTTGTTAATGCAAAAGAGCTTAAAGACTGGATCGATGCGGGCATACAGTTAGTACTGATTAGCCTTGGTGCTGCTTTTAGCTGGGCAATTTACAAGCTGAAATTTTCTTTACCGAGTGGTCTGGATGTCACTAAAGAAAAATTTCCACATTTGTTTAAATTAATCGAAGAATTACAAAGTGAATTCGGTAATCCAAAGATTAATCGCATTATCATTCATGATAAGTATGAAATCAGTGTTATCAAAACACCTCGCTCTGGTATGCCATTTATGAATACAACTACCCTCATTATTGGCTTACCTGTTTTACAAACAATGTCACCGTTATATTTTCGTGCATTATTAGCTCGTCGAATTGGACAGCTCTCTACTAAACATACGCCTGTCTCAACACGACTTTATTTCTTAAATAATATTTGGGCACAGTTTAAAATCAGTAGTAAACGATCAAAAAATAAGCTCACCAAAGTTCTTAGTTACTTTTTTCAGATATATAGTCCGCTCTATCAAAAAATGTTGATGCCACTAATACAAGAAGAAGAACTAGAGGCGGACAGTTATGGCATGGATATAATTAATGTTGACGATATGAATGAATGTATTGTCTATGATGAAGTAGTAGGTCAATTTCTGAAAAATAAATTCTGGCCAAAAATTTATCATATGGCTAAACGTTCTAAAACACCTGAATTCACCCCTTATGCACAAATAACAAAAGTTGTTAAAGCTGGGATTACAGACAGTGAGATCTCCGAAACAATACAGGTAGCATTAAAAGTTGAAATGCATAATCCGGCCCCAGTTCCTTCATTAGTGAAACGACTAAACCATTTAGGCCACGTAAAACCACTGCCGCCAAAACGTTTAAGTCAAACAGCGGCAGACTATTATTTAGGAAGTAATTTAGGAAAAATTATTCAGTTATTTGATAAGCACTGGGTCACCAAAATCAAGAAAAAATTATGAGATAGCCCATATAATCAATCACCGTTTGTCCATGATTTATCCCCTATTACCCAGATAATGCCTGAAATGAGCTGACATAATGCTGATTTAGCAGCAAATATGCTTTATATTTGCTTTTGTAATACTGCATTTTTCCGCTAACTATAAAAATACTATAAACATTAAAAAATAATAATTAGTTAGCTTCATCCCCCCCAAATGTCCAGAATGACATTTAACGAAGCTTAGGTATTTTTTGTATTGTGTTAAGCGGCTTACTTTCATCTATATGGGGTAACTCTTTATGGCATTTTTTGGCTCTCGATATTTTTCATATAAATCTCGTGTACTGCTTTTTATTTTTTTTTTAAGTCCGCAGATTGTCTGGGCAGAGCATATTCAGCAGCACATGATGGCTCCGACATTTAGTGATCCCGATGTGCTTAGCGAGGTAGATAAAGAGTGGAAAAACAAACCTTTTAAGTACGATAAAGCCCATACAGAGGCTGATTTAGTCGTTGCATTGGGCCAACAAAGCTACCCTATTTTTCACAAGCTAATTCACCAATACGCTGAAAAAAATCATCTAAATATCATTATAAAACCTGGTACTTGTGGTATTACCGCAGGACGTCTACGAAAAAAATCTGCTGATATCGGTGCTTATTGTTGTCCACCAGCAAAATCTGATCGTTTGCCCGGCTTAGAATTTCACTCTCTGGGTATATCACCTATTGCTCTCATTGTTCATCCTGATAATCCTTTACGCAATCTCACTAGTAAACAAGCTCGTGAGCTATTTAAAGGCTCACCCACTCGCTGGTCTCAATTAGAAAAAAATGAAACAAATGATTTTCAACAACTCATTAAACCGATAGGTCGGTTACATTGTAAAATTCGCCCAGGTCATTGGCGTGGTTTATTAAATGATGAAGATCAATTCAGTCCACGATTATTTGAGGTAGGTGTAATTCCTGACATGATTTCACAAGTATCTCGTAATACTGGTGCCATCGGCTGGGAGGTTCCATTAATGGTTTCATATCATCAGAAAAAAGGCACCGTGAGAATGTTAAAGATCGATGGCCATAAAGCGACTGACTTAAAGTATGTTTTATCAGGTAAGTATCCACTTTACAGAAGCTACAGCCTTACAACCTGGAAAAATAACACAGGTAATAAAAAGTTAAAAAGCCAGGTTGAAGCAAAAAAGCTGGTGCAATATCTGCAAAATCACATCGAAAAAATTCATACCGATATTAGTTATATACCGCCATCTCAACTTCGCCGTGCAGGATGGAAATTTCAAGGTGATGAGCTGATTGGCGAACCAGAAAAAACAAAAGAACACAAAAAATAACTATAATGATTAACCTAGTCAGACATTCTTTAATGCTGAAGATGCTGCTTTCTGCAGTATTAATGGGACTTGTTGTATGGGCGATTACTGATTCCATCCAAAATTACTCTCTCAAACAAATCTTTAACAGTAAACTGGAAGAACGTTTTAGCTGGCAAGCTGAAAAGCAACGCATAATGTTTGACCGTTATTTAAAAAGTCATCATCAGGCAGTTAAACTTTTTATCGGCTCACAAAAATTAAAAGAATACATTGAATCTCCAGCATGGCGACAAAGTACAAAAAATAAAACCTACACAACCCCTCCACCATGGTTACCAAGCCTGTCTGTTATTCGAAATATTGTAAAACCACGCTACATGGCATTACTTGATGCTCAAGGCCATTGCAAAGAACTGTATAAGGCAAGTAGCGAGCCAGCTCCAATATTACTTAGACAACCAAAAAAAATGCTATTAAATTTAAGTCATGGACAAGGATTTTTAACACGTATAGATGGCAAACCTTATTTACTAGCATCAGAAAAATTTGTTAATAAAAAAGGTAAAACTCTTGCCACACTAATGTTAGCGTCACCGCTCGACGAAGAATTTTTAATTGCCTCGCAAGCATCTGCCATGGCTGATTCAAACGTTATTGCTTTACTTGCTGAAGATCAACCTACTATTCTAGCCAGCAGTAATTCATCTTTGATACCGCCAGGCACTGCGATTGATACATTAAAAGATCGTTATTTAAAAATCGGCCAGGGGTTTTTTGACTATGGTGCTACCGACATAATAATTGAATTGGTGTCATTTATATCAACCGCTGAAGCCAGCCAATTAACGCGTGATGTACTAAGTGAAGAACGACCTATTCGTGGTCTGACCGCTATGATTTATATTATATCATTTGTTGTTTTAATATTTTTTATAACCAGACGAATACAACAATTTACAAAGTATGTTGTACGATTCTCAGAGCAAATGAATTTAAAAAAACTGGACCTAACTAATACTGGTGACGAGATAACTATTCTTGAAGAAAACTTTAATCTCCTTGCTGAAGCTGTTCAAAATGAGACACAAATCCTTACTCATCAGGCATTGCACGATCCTCTAACCGATCTTCCAAATAGAAAACTTTTACATAATCGTCTACAACAAGAGATATTACGAGGAGAGCGTTCATCAAAAAAACTTGTACTGATTATGAGCGACCTGAATCGATTTAAAGAAATTAATGACACACTAGGCCATCACATTGGTGATCTTGTATTGCAACAAACTGCTGAACGTCTTTTTAATATTTTCCGTAAAACGGATACTGTAGCCCGTCTTGGTGGAGATGAATTTTCTATACTTCTTCCAGAAACTAATTTAGAACAAGCAAAAGTACTCACTATTAAAGTATTGGAGGATTTTAAGCGGCCATTTATTGTTGATGGTCATACCTTAAATATTGGGATTAGTATTGGACTAGCCGAATGTCCAGCTGATGGAAATGATGTAAATATATTAATACAACGTGCAGATATTGCCATGTATACAGCAAAACAAAATAAAACTGGATATTCAATATATGACAAATCTAAAGATACCCACAGTATTGGTCGGCTTTCCTTAATGAGTGAACTGCGAGAAGCAATAGCAAGTGAATCTTTAGAACTGTTCTTTCTTCCTAAAGTTAATGTTACGACAAAACAAATTGTTGCCGCAGAAGCATTATTACGCTGGAACCACCCACAACGTGGATTTATCCAGCCCGATGAGTTCATTCCATTAGCAGAACAAACCGGTTTAATAAAGCCATTAACAAAATGGGTTATTGAAAAATCAATTGCTCAATGTGCCTTATGGAAAAAGAAAAATATTAACATTGATATTGCAATCAACATGTCAGTACACAACTTGCATGACTCGATATTATTGCAATATATTCTGAACACATTAAAAGAACATGGCTTATCACCTGATAACTTAAGTCTTGAAATTTCTGAAGATGATATTATGTCAGAACCGTTAAGAGCAAAGCACACTCTTGAGAAAATAAAATCTACTGGTATACATTTATCAGTTGATGATTTCGGAACTGGCTACTCCTCTCTAAGCTACCTTAAAAAACTGCCCATTGATGAAATAAAAGTTGATCGCTCTTTTGTAATGGAAATGACCGAAGATGAAGATGATGATGTCATTGTGCTTGCTACGATCGAACTCGCACATAACCTTGGACTAAAGATTGTTGCAGAAGGTGTTCATGACAACAAAACATGGGATCGTCTTAAAAACCTAAAGTGCGATTTTGCACAAGGACACTGCATTAGTGAACCATTAAATGCAGATGATTTCACTAGCTGGTTCATGAGTGAAAAATGGCAGGATAAAATTTAAGCCTGACAGCTATTCAAGTATGTCTATCGACATTCCAACATCTATTTTTCCATTTGATTCTGCAATAACATTTTGACCAAAGAATATTTTCTTATCGTGTTTCCGATAACTCAATAATGTTTTAATTGGTTCCTCTTCTCGTTCCGCAGTTTCAATATTAATGCTCGGTATAACACAGCGACTACACGGCTTAACAATACGAAAAGTTATCTCGCCTATTCGTATCTTTTTCCATCCATCTTCTGCAAAAGGTTCGCAACCATCAATAACAATATTAGGTCTAAAACGATTCATGCTGATGGGTGAAGATAATCGCTGGTTTAAATCATCTAACGAGCCCTGCGATATAATTAAAAGTGGAAAACCATCACTAAAAGCCGTTTTATCACCTTTATTTGCATACGCTAAATCAACTTGCCGAATTTCGTCTTCCGGAAAATAAACAAGTCGACATTTTTTTTCTAATATATGGCTTAGCCACGTTGCCGCTTCATCTCCAGCATCAAAAGCCTGACACTGATCCGTCCAGACTTTAACGCTGCACTTTTTATTATGTATTGGGATATTTATGGGAAGAGAATTCATTGTCGATGAGTTTAAAATTAAACCGCTTGCGGTAAGTTCAGGCTGAATCAAACACATTTTAGAAATTTTTCGCTGAGTTAGCATTACACCATGTTCATCAACCACCATCCAGCGACGATCATTTCTTAATCCAAAACTTTCAACGTAACTGGAATTTTGTGCAACTTCCCGGCACGACTTAACAGGATATATAGAAAGACTGCTTACAATGAGTTCAGTCATTAGACTCTTCAAAATGTGTACATTTATCAAGTAACGCTTTCATTTTATCAATACCTTGCTCACGAGCATATTCAATATTTCTTTCCGGTATAGAATCTGCGTCAGGATGATTTTCTATAGCCATTTTCACGCTGGCTTCCCGGATAAGGTGAAACATAGGATACGGTGATCGATTAGTATAATTTGCAGGATCATTTTCTTCTGCTCCCTGAAAACAATAATCAGGATGAAAACTCGCTACCTGATATATACCTTCATAACCCTGGGAGACGAGTAAATCTTCTGTTAATGCAAGGCAGTCTAAAAATAAATTAAAGCCATTCAGGTTAGAGGGAAAAATAATCAGTGTTGTCTCGGTTTCATCATTCTGATCAAGCCAGACACATTCCTGAATAACACTTTCAAGTAAGCTATTAAATTCAGTTTCATGCACAACCTGAAATCGAATACTGCCTTTATCAACTTCACGCCTGGCAAAGGGGCAGTAGTTATGAGCAACAATGACATTGTTCAGCCATTCTTTAGTTTGCGCGATAACACATTGGTCATTTTTATTTTGCTTTTGATTTGACATAAAAATATATGAATTTTAATTTGAAAAGAAAAATAGAGTATAACGAATTATTCCAGCATATGAATGATTTCATTCATTTCCTGTTTCGCCTGAGCAACAATCAGCATTGGATTAATACCACCAAGATTCAAACGTTCAAAAGCAGGTAAATCGGCCAGGGCAGGTGCATCAAGTTTTCGACCGCCTATCATTTCACAATGTAACTGGGCAACCTGAATAATATCGCAATAATCTGCATTAATGACATTTCTGTCCCAGTTTTCAGCATCCTGTGCCACGGTAATAAGTTCACTTTCAAACCCCCATTGCCTTAATAACATCGCTCCTACTTTTGTCTTGAGGCTATAAATAAGCTTGTCGAGTAAAACAGGATCATCTTTTAATTCGTCATGGCTATCCGCTCTTATTAAGATAGGCACAATACCAATATCATGGATCAAACCAGCAAGAAAAGCCTGCTCAGGATCAAAACCTTTTATTTTTTTAGTTAAAACATGAGCAATAACACCAACACGAATACTGTGATGATAATAAGACCTCATTCTTTTTTTAATGAGTGGTGATTGTGGCGTATATAAGTTTCTTAAAGTAACGCTCATTACAATTGTTCGCATCGCACGTAAACCAATACGCTGAACAGCACGCTTGATGGTTTGTACTGATTGACCTGCATACATGGCACTATTGGCAACTTGTACCGCACGAGCAGAGATCATGGGATCTGTTTGCACGATGTCCGCTATTTTTTGAAAGTCGAGACTTTCATCTTGTACCGCTTGATTAATTTTTAGTGCAACCTCAGGCATGCTGGGTAGATCAACTTCATTGTGATGAAATTCTCTGTGGATTTCATTAATGATTCCGGCATCACCATCGCTTGCCTGATAATTACTAAAGTTGATACCAGCTGGTTCTTCCTTTGGCATTATAGTAGAAATATATTTTTCAAAGGTTGCCTCATTTAAAGACAGCAGACTTGCATCTTTAAGGCAATGTGCTTCTAAACCATGGGTATGAACTCTGAAAAGTGATTGTTTAGCTCGTTCTGAATCGCCTTTAATAACCTGAAGAATCTGATCGTTAGCAATAAGTTCTACCTCACCTTCAACCAGGTAAAGATGACGTTCCATATGCTCATCTGCATAAAGTGATTCGCCTTTCTTCAGAAATTCAGCCCGGGCATCTTTTGCCAAATCAAGTAAAGCAACGCTGCCCAAATCTTCAAGATCAGGTAATCCCAGTAAGAACTTCAACAAACCAACATTAGAAAAGGCTTCAGCCATAACTTCCTCGTCCCATAACAACTTCGAGATCTTATAATTATATTTGACTGCAATTCAAGAGTCCAAATTTAACCCAAGTATAGCCCAGAAGCCCATATATCGCCGCTCAAGTTTACCCAATCTGTTACCATATATCGCTAAAAAACAACTGTTCTTCTGTCAAATTGTTGACGATAGCTAAATGCAGACATAACCATGCATAAAACACTTACAATATATGAAAAAAGTTGATGTCATCATTATCGGTGCAAGTGCTTCTGGACTAATGTGTGCGATTGAAGCTGCAAAACGTGGACGCAAAGTTATCGTACTCGACCATGCAAACAAGGCTGGAAAGAAAATCCTCATGTCAGGTGGCGGCCGCTGTAATTTCACTAACTACGATGTCAGTACAGAAAATTACATTTCACATAATACTCATTTTGTTAAATCCGCTTTAAGTCGATTTACTCAATGGGACTTTATCGCCATGGTTGAATCTTATGAAATTCCCTATCATGAGCGTGAACATGGTCAATTATTTTGTGATGACAGTTCAAAGGATATTCTAAATTTATTACTGGATGAATGTAAAAAAGAAAATGTACGCATCCTGCTCAAAACAGATATTATTAATGTAGATCAAAAATCAGATCATCACTTTATCATCAAATCAACCAATAACGATTTTCACTGCCAATCATTAGTAATTGCTACAGGCGGTTTATCTATTCCAAAAATGGGTGCAACTCCATTTGGTTATAAAATTGCTGAACAATTTAATATAAAAGTCTGGCCTACTTCAGCCGGTCTTGTTCCGTTTACCTTGCATAAGCAAGACAAAGAAACTTTATCTGATTTGTCCGGTATTGCGATTGATAGTGTTGTGAACACAAAAAATATGAGTTTTCGTGAAAATATTTTATTCACACACCGGGGCTTAAGTGGTCCGGCAATATTACAAATATCATCTTACTGGTCTGCCGGCGAGGCAATCGAGGTAAATCTTTTGCCTGATTTAGATTTACTTGAAGAGTTAACCACCGCATATAAAAACCACCCGCAAATTAAACTCAAAACACTAATACATAAATTATTACCTAAACGATTGGTGAATGTTTTTATTGAAGCGGAGTTATTAGATAAAACACTGCAGGAAATTTCACATAAGCAATTTCAGGTTATCGCAGCAACGCTACAAAACTGGTCTATAAAACCCAATGCTACCGAAGGGTATCGTACCGCCGAGGTGACGATAGGTGGAGTGGATTGTGACGCTTTGTCTTCAAAAACATTTGAAAGCAAAACAGTTTCCGGACTCTATTTTATTGGCGAAGTTATGGATATCAGTGGCTGGTTGGGGGGATATAATTTCCAATGGTCGTGGTCTTCAGGCTGGTGTGCAGGTCAATATGTCTGATTTATTAATTATCAGAACGTAAAATACTGTATAATTCTCGCCTCAATTTTCCCTTTAAATTACATGGTTACTCCCTCTATGAAATGGTTTTTTAAATATTTTTTCAAAACACTTCGTTTAATTATTGGTCCGATTATTTTATTTGTTGATAAAATAACGACTCCTCGAGGTATTAAACGTCCAGAAGATGAGCAGCAGAAAATTGATAAAGAAGTTGGTAACCTCACTCTATATCAATTTCAAACATGCCCTTTTTGCATAAAAGTGAAACGAAACAACAAACGTTTATCACTTAAAATTGAAACGCGAGATGCCCAGCACAATCAAACATACAGGGAAGAGTTACTGCAAGGTGGTGGTCAGGTAAAAGTTCCTTGCTTGAGAATTGTTGATGAAAAAGGCAATGATAGCTGGATGTATGAATCAGATGAGATTATGAAATATCTGCAGGATCGTTTTGCGGCATAGCGATGTCTGAAAATGATGGAGATGTTTTTTCTGAATTGCAATCAGATCCAACGCTACTATTAAAACTTGCTCAATACCGCATGCCCTTCGGTAAGTATGCTAACCGATTATTAATCGATCTCCCTGAGCCTTACGTTATTTGGTTTGCCAATAAAGGTTTTCCCTCTGGTGAATTGGGAAAGATGATGGCCATTGTTCATGAGATTAAAGTGAATGGACTGGAATATTTATTTGAGCCATTACGATAAATAAAAGATAGCCACGAAGGACACAAAGAAAGTCAATAATACTTGTAGCCTGGATGCAGCGCAGTTGAATCCGGGAAATAAACTACATTGATTTCCCTGTGCCCCAGCTGTTCAATTTTTTATTTTTCTTCGTGTCCTTGGTGTTCTTAGTGGCCCAACATTTTTAATTAAACACGCGACATAAATTTTGCGTTGGTCGTATTCACTTTAACGTCTTGTCCTGATTCCATATATTCTGGTACCTGAATTTCCAGTCCCGTTGATAATGTTGCCGGTTTTGTTCTACCTGCTGCCGTCGCGCCTTTGATACCTGGCGCGGTTTCAGTAACCGTCAAAACGACTGAATGCGGCAATTCAATGCCAAGAATGGCATCATCCATTATCAAGGCAAAAATACCGTCCAGGCCTTCAGTTAAATAGCCAACAGAGTCTTCAATTTCATCACGGTTTAAAGTGTACTGACTAAAGTCTTCCATGTTCATAAAAGTATAAGCATCACCATCAACATACGAAAACTGCACCTGTACCCGCGCACAATCGGCTTCTTTAAGCATATCTTCGCCCTTGTAGGACTCATCCAGTTTCTGACCTGTTTTTAAATTAGTAAACCGGACTTTATATAAAGTAGAGGCGCCACGTGACGATGGGCTTTTAGCATCAACATTCTTAACTGAATGTGGTGCACCATTAATTTCAACAACCATTCCACTTTTTAATTCGTTTGCTCTTGGCACTGTACTTTCCTGCTTTATTTAAAAAGGTCATTATACCTAATGCCGATCGATTAAGGGTTTGTATTTCCCCCCTCCCTAGCCCTCCCCTTGAAGGGGAGGGAATAAATTTTTAAATTTATTTAGCTTAAGTGAGCGACATTATCATTTTATTCTTATTCAACAAATCCCTAACGCATAAAACCTAGTAAAACACTACGGTATATAATATAATTACAGTCCCAATTAAGGTTGTATCCATGTCTTTTTCACTTAAAACAATTCCTCTACATCAATCATTTTTAGAGCTTGGCGAGCAATTTTTGTCTGAGGTAAAACCAACTCCCTTTAAAACGGAATCAAACCTCATTCATTTCAATAAAAAAGCTGCAAAACTTTTAGACTTGAAAGAAGGCATAGAGCAGGAACAACTTTTCGTCGATATTTTCAGCGGCAAGCAAACACTACAAAATGCCAGGCCGTTTGCCATGCTTTATGCAGGCCACCAGTTTGGACACCTGAACCCTCAGCTTGGTGATGGCCGTGCCATTATCATTGCTGAAATGCATAATAAAAATAATCAAAAGTGGGAATTACAATTAAAAGGCAGCGGGCTTACACCCTACTCTCGAGATGGTGATGGTCGTGCTGTTTTACGTTCAACTATTCGAGAATACTTATGCAGTGAAGCCATGCATGGATTGAATATCCCAACTACCCGCGCGTTATGTATAACCGGCAGTGATGATGAAGTTTATCGTGAAGAGATTGAAACCGGGGCAATATTAACGCGTTTAGCTCCTAGCCATATTCGCTTTGGCTCATTTGAAATCTTTTATTATCGCCAACAATATGATCATATTCGAACTCTAGCTGATTATGTTATTGAGCATCATTATCCGGAATTATTATCTGAAACCAATCCCTACCTTGCTTTACTGACTGAAGTAATTAAGCGTACAGCAAAACTCATTGCTCAATGGCAATCTGTAGGTTTTGCACATGGCGTTATGAATACTGACAACATGTCTATCCTTGGTCTAACCCTTGATTACGGACCTTATGGATTTTTAGATAATTATGAACCCGGATATATTTGTAATCACTCTGACTACCAGGGCCGTTATGCTTTTGAACAGCAACCCAATATCGGTTTATTTAATTTGAGTTGTTTTGCTCAGGCCTTGTTACCTTTAATAGACAAGAGCCCGGATGCAGCAGCAGAGATGGCTAAAAAAGAGCTTGAAAAGTATCAGACTATTTTTATTTCTGACTTTGCAGAGCTCATGAGGCTCAAATTAGGATTAAATGAATCTTATGATGAAGATCAACAATTGCTCGAAGATTTATTAAACTTAATGAAAAATGATCATGTCGATTATACGATACTGTTTCGCAAACTATGCGACTTTGCTACAGAAGACATAAACAATCCGGATACAAACAAAAATGCGGCTATTCATGATATATTTGTAGAACAAGAACCATTTGATCAATGGGCGAACCGTTATCAGCAACGTTTAATTAAAGAAGGTTCTAACGACAAACAGCGTTCAATTAAAATGAAGCGAGTTAATCCAAAATATATTCTGCGTAATTACATGGCTGAGGTCGCCATTAAAAAGGCAGAAGCGGATAAGGATTACTCAGAGATAGATCGCTTGTTTAAATTATTACAAAATCCTTTTGATGAACAACCGGAAAATGAAATATATGCAGGGCAACCACCTGAATGGTCAAATGAAATTTCCGTTAGTTGCTCATCATAATATTTGGACTAAACCAGCATGAACACAAAAGAACTTATCAATCTTA
>JAUVEN010000083.1 GCA_030594815.1 Gammaproteobacteria bacterium | reverse complement strand
TTCAAGATTGTTGATATCGTCTAACTCTTCACACAATGCATCATAATGACGCTGGCTTATATAGAGTAGATTTGCTCGGTAACCGTGACTAAGTTCAAAGTCGTGAGCTAGGTGATAAAGGAAGCTTAACATGGTGAACCTCCGTTCATCCTCTTCAGGATGGATTGCTAGGTTAACGTTACAATGCAGAATAATTGGGACTATTGCTGCATTAATTACTGTATCGGCTGTTTCTCTCCCCGTCTTAATAAATATAGCTAATATTTGTGACATTATTGTTAAATATTGATAAAAAAACGTGATCTAGCACAAGATATTGTGTTTTAAATGTAAATTTTAACTAAATGTAGTGTTTGGAAGGACTATTGTAGGTTGGGTTTCAGTCCAATGCGGTATTGAATAGAGCGATGAAAATGAAAGGTATCCACATCATTATCGATACCGCGTCAGGCTGATACCCTCTAAATTATTTCAATGAGGGGCACGACGAGCCTGACCTGCAAAAAAACGAGGAAATGAGGTAATGACATGAGGGTTTAACTCTTTTTAAGCCATTGCCATTCCTGTCCATCAAAGAACTCCATTGGCTGATAATTGCTTTTGTAAGACATTTTATTCGTTTTTGGATTCCAATAACCAAGATAAAGCCAGTAGAGCTTTAATGATTGAGCGTATTGAATCTCAGACAGAATACCAAATACCCCAAGTCCACGATTTGAATATTCAGGATCAAAAAAGGTGTAGACCGCAGAGATGCCATCATCAAAACAATCAATAACAGCAATCATCACTAGCTTGTCTTTTAATCGAAATTCGAGAAGTTTTGATAAACTCCAATCAGCACTTATTAATGTTTCATAACTATCCGGTTCATCATTATCCATACCCCCACCAGCATGACGGCCTTTCATATATTTACGGTATAGCGCGTAATGTTCGTTGTTGAACTCTGCATCTGTAACGTTGAAAGTTATGTCTTTATTTAGCGCTTTATTACGACGTTGACTACGGTTAGGTTTAAATTCATCAACAGGTACTCGAACAGGGATACATAAACCACAATCAGTACAATGTGGACGATAGATATGCGAACCACTACGTCTGAATCCAAGTTTGGCTAATTCACTGTATTGTTTCATTACGATAGGATAGTTAGGATCAACGAAGAGTGTAATTGCTTCACGATCATCGAGGTAACTACACTCGTGTGCGGGAGTGACACTAAAGCCAATTTCATCAAGCGGAGCAACTTCATCATCACTCATGTGGTATTTCCCATGTTGGGTTTGTTTTTAATCTTTGTTATTACAATATCAGATAAATCGGCATCAATTTGCCATTTGTTATTAGCAGCATTATCTACAGCATAGTTTTCTAAAAAGGATATGAATTGTTTTCTAGGTATCATATAGGCACCTAAACTTTCCAGGTGTGATGTATACACCTGACAGTCAATAAGTTCAAAGCCCCATTGTTCTAATTGATGGCTAAGAAAAACAAAGGCAACTTTAGATGCATCTGAAACACGTGAAAACATAGACTCACCAAAAAAAACATTGCCAATTGCGACACCATATAGTCCACCAACCAGTTTATTATCTTGCCAGCATTCAATACTGTGCGCGTATCCGGCTTCATGTAAGTTTACATAGGCTTCAACCATCTCATCGAGTATCCATGTTTCACTTTGTTCTGTTCCTTTTTCTAAACGCGGCTTAGAACAGTTACTGATAACTTCTTTAAAATTTTGATCCAGAGTTACCTTGAATTTATTTTTGCGAATTGTTTTTGCCAGGCTACGAGAAACTTTTATTTCATTAGGCTTTAACACCATACGAGGATCAGGAGACCACCAGAGAATGGGTTGTCCTTCGCTATACCAGGGAAAGATACCTTTTTGATAGGCCGACGTTAATCGTTTGATAGATAGATCGCCACCTACTGCTAATAAACCATCAGGCTCAGATAAGGCTAATTCAACATCAGGAAAGATGCTTTTGTGAACGTTGTCGAGTAAATAAGGTGCAGTCATAGGTACTGTTTTATTGTAGGTCAGACTTCAGTCTGACGCGGTATAAGTTAGTTCAGTTATAGCTAATAGCTTTGTCAGACTGACACCCTCCCATAATTTTAATGAGGGGCACTACGAGTCTGACCTACATTTAAAAAAACTTAGTTTTTATTTTTAAATGGACTATGTTCATTAAGTTCATCAATATAGTGCAACATACCTTCAGTTTCATGTTGCAAATACTGTGAAATGCTCTGTCTAAATTGTGGATGTGTAATCCAGTGAGCAGACCAGGTTTTTGTTGGCATAAAACCGCGGGCAATTTTATGTTCGCCCTGTGCACCCGGTTCAAAATATTTCAAACCATTATCTATACAGTATTCAAGTCCTTGATAATAACAAGCTTCAAAATGTAAGTTATCAAAATCTTCACTACACCCCCAATGACGCCCGTATAAAGTATCCGTTCCTTTAAGGTTAAATGCGCTGGCAACATATTCACCCTGGTATTTAGCTAATACTAAAACAATATTTTCTGGCATGGTTTTGGCAAGCTCTTTAAAAAAGTCTTTTGAAAGCGTTGGCATTCCACTTTTGCGCTCAAAGGTACTTTCATAAAAACGATGGTGCACATCCCAATGATAATCTGTTGCTTCTAAACCATTTAATATTTCAAACTCAATATCTTGTTCTTTAACAATACGACGTTCACGTTTTATTTGTTTTCGTTTTTTAGAGGTTAATTTATCCAGGTAATCAGTGAAGTCGGTGTAGTTATTGTTACTCCAGTGAAACTGGCAACCTAAGCGCATCATGAATTCAGGGTGTCGGCTAAAGTAATCTGTATCTTTTGTGTTGGTAAATAAACAGTGAAAGGAAGATACCTGCGATTGTTTTGCAAATACTAATACTGAATTAATAAGAGCATCTGCAATTTCTTGATATTGTTTGTTGTTCTTAATTAAGAGGCGAGGGCCAGTAGCCGGTGTGTAGGGAATGGAAGTAACTAATTTTGGATAATAACGAATATTGTTCTGTTGATATGCATCTGCCCATGCCCAGTCAAAAACAAACTCACCATAAGAATTAAATTTTATATACAGAGGTAAAGCTCCAATGAGCTTGTTGTCATCATAAGCGAGGAAGAAATGAGTTATCCAGCCAAACTCTTTTCCGACTGCACCATTGTTTTCTAATGCGACAAGAAATTCATACTGTGTAAAAGGATATTTATTACCTGCGAGGTTGTTCCATTCATCTGCTGAAACAGCATGAAGTGATTCTATTGTTATAATTTCAAGGTTCATGTTAAAAACAAAAGGAGTTAAAGTATAAATATCCTAGATAGAAATATTTAACATTTGCTCGTAAATAAAACCATGTAAAAGCAATTTGTCTTTGTCATCAGGAATTGTAAATTCAATCCCATATTCAAATTTAGCAGCATCATCTTCTTTCTCAGTAATGCGACGAATTACTCCAGTGATATTCAGGTATTGTTCGAATTGAGCAACGGTTACTTTACATGTGATAGAAATTTTATCGCCGCTCTCACCAACGGGTTCATTTGTAATTAGCTGGGCACCGGCTGTACTCAAATTTTTCATCGCAGCACTTTTCCCTTCAGGAAAAGATTTGTTGTCTTCTTCATTTTGTACAGAAACAATAAGTTTGCAATCAACGCGTTCAGCTTTTCTAACGGTTGTTGATTCGAGCTTATCTGGAAAAGTAAGATGAAGGTGAGGGTAGGGACGAGACGTTGAATGGATTGTTGTAGCATTAAATCCTTTTGCAGAGTTACCACTGACCAGTCGAACAATAAATTCCTGATCATTATTAATACGTAAAGTCTGACCATGATCTCTCGGGGTGGTGATGACTATACTTTTGCCGTCTAAAAAACCAATAAGTTTAACGTAATATCGATCTTCCTCATTTCCTGGTACAAATTGAAGTTGAACTGTATCGCCAATACTGTGTTTGAGTTCTAATGTATTTTGATTATTTTCGGCCATTAAATTTCTACTCGTTCCTTTAGTAAATTAGCATACCATTTTATATTTTAATCGCAATAAAAAATTGTCGGGAACACAATTCATGAGCGTAGCGAACCTGAAAGGTGGAGGTACGAGCCCATGGACGGGCGAAGGTAGAACAATGTAGGGAGCAATTGTCGAGAGTAACGCAGGACGCAGTTGCCGAGGATGCCCGGCATAAAAAAAAGCGCGCATCTAAATAAATAGAAGCACGCTTTTTAATGGTGCAATTTAATATTTACATTTACTTATTATTCTTGACCATCTAAGAAACGCTCCGCATCCAATGCTGCCATACAACCTGCACCAGCTGAGGTGATTGCCTGACGATATACATGATCGGCAACATCACCAGCAGCAAAAACACCTTCTATACTGGTCATTGTTGAATTTGCTTCACGACCACCTTTTGTATTCAAATAACCATGGTCCATATCGAGTTGGCCTTCAAAAATACCCGTATTAGGTTTATGGCCAATAGCAATAAAGATACCCATAAGTTCAATATCCTTTGTACTACCATCTTCACGGTTTTTTAGACGAGCCCCTGTCACACCTGTGGCATCTCCCAATACTTCATCAAGTTCAGAATTCCATTCGATGGTGACATTACCATTCTTTGCTTTTTCGATAAGTTGTGCAGATAAAATTTTCTCAGAACTAAATTTATCACGACGATGAATAACCGTAACGTGAGAAGCGATGTTAGAAAGATATAATGCTTCTTCAACTGCAGTGTTACCACCACCAACAACAGCTACATCTTTGCCACGATAAAAGAAACCATCACAAGTAGCACAACCAGAAACTCCACGGCCTTTAAACGCTTCTTCAGACTCCAATCCCAGGTACATCGCTGAAGCACCCGTTGCCAAAATTAAGGCATCAGCGGTATACACCGCATTATCACCGGTTAAAGTAAAAGGACGTTTGCTTAAGTCGGCTTTATTAATAGTGTCGAAAATTATTTCAGTATTAAAGCGTTCAGCATGTTCCTTCATACGCTCCATTAAAGCGGGACCCTGTAAACCTTCAACATCGCCGGGCCAGTTATCTACTTCCGTAGTGGTCATGAGCTGTCCACCTTGTTCCATACCTGTAACCATTACAGGATTTAAGTTAGCTCGGGCAGCATAAACAGCCGCAGTGTATCCTGCAGGACCTGAACCAATAATTAATACGCGACAATGTTTTGTTTCACTCATGAACTAAACTCCAGAAATTCTTAATTTAAAATATGGTTGTAAAAAGGTTTGTTCTTTATCCGTAATTTGTGGACTGATTTTCATTATGCAACTTTTGAGGCAACACAATGGTCAAAAAATTTTGTACTATGGTACGTAAAGTACAAAACTACGTAAAGGTTGAATATGGAAATTGGTATACCGCGAGAGATTAAAATACTTGAAGGCCGAGTTGCATTAACACCTGAAGCCGTTGGTGAATTGATTAGCATGAATCATCAGGTTTTCATTGAAAAAAATGCCGGTGTATTAAGTGGTTATCCTGATTCAGAGTATCTGAATGTAGGTGCGACAGTGGTTGATTCAGCAAAAGCACTATACAAAAGTGCAAAACTCATTGTAAAAGTGAAAGAACCACAAGAAGCAGAACTAAAGTATCTTCGAAAAGACCATATTCTCTTTTCATTCCTGCATTTAGCTGCCGTTCCAGATTTGACTCAAGAACTACTTAGTATTGGCTTAACCGCCATTGCATTTGAAAGTGTGACTCATAATAAGAAATTACCACTTTTAGCACCCATGAGTGATATTGCAGGACGTATCGCAGTACAAATTGGCACCCATTTACTACATCAGCCTCAGGGAGGCAGAGGAATTCTATTGGGCGGTGTTAGCGGATCTGAAAGAGGCCGGGTTGTTATTTTAGGTGGTGGAACAGCTGGCACCGGAGCGACACACATAGCATCAGCGTTAGGTGCAAATGTACTGGTCTTTGATCCAAATAGAGACAAGCAAATTACACTTGAATCAATTGGTCAAAATGTAACCACAAGTTTCCCGGGGGAAGAGGAAATCGACAAGGCGGTAAAAGAAGCTGACTTATTAATTGGAGCAGTATTAATTCCTAGTGCCAAAGCACCACATCTGGTATCAGCCGAACAAGTAAAATCAATGAAAGCAGGCAGTGTTATTATTGATATCTCTGTGGATCAGGGGGGGTGTATAGAAACGACTCACCCTACTAACTATGAAAATCCAACCTTTATTTGGGAAGACGTTGTTCATTTTGGCGTTACAAACATGCCTGGAGCTGTACCTAGGACTGCTACACAGGCTTTATCTAAAGTTTTATTACCGTATGTCGCCAGACTAAGTGGAGCAGACTGGGGATTAGATGCTGAATTAAGCAGCGGTATCAATGTGCAAAATGGTGTGATTATTCTTAAGGCTTTGGCTTAATACGTGGGGATATCGACACATTGTTCTGCCTTTTTGGGTAAGATGCCTACAGAGACGAGTAATCTAGCTTATTTTTGAGTGATAAAAGAAATATTCTAATAATATTAATCACTTATGCTATTATTCTATAATTAATATTAACTAAAATAACGATAAAGAACTCATTTGTGGCACAAGCTCGACAGACAACTACTGATAAAAAACCACTCGCAAGTCATATAACTCGAGGCTTAAAAGAGGGCGCATTATTCATTTTTGGATTTGCCGCGTTGTATTTCTTTTTAGCGCTTTTTTCATATGATTCCTCCGATCCCGGTTGGTCACATAGTGGACTCGCTGCTCAAAAAGATATCGCTAATCTAGGTGGTCCAACGGGCGCACTTATCTCAGATATTTTTCTCTCGTTGTTTGGATACCTTGCATACCTTTTCCCGATTATGGTGGCGTACTCGGGATTGCTGATTTACAAAGATCGTCAAAAAGAACACATTTTCGATAAACGGGGTGTCGCATTACGTTCTTTAGGTTTTGTTCTTACCTTATTTGCAGGTTGTGCATTAGCGAGTATGCACGATGCGACTGTTGTGAGCCCACTACCTGTAAATGCAGGTGGCATTTTAGGTGATATTTTAGGTGGCCGGATGGAAGATGACTTTAACATTATCGGTGCTACCTTATTACTATTGTCTATCTTTTTTGCTGGTGTGACATTATTTACTCATTTGTCATGGTTATGGCTTATGGATACAACCGGTGCATTTACTTTAAAATCCCTGGGTAGTTTCAAACAAGCTTTTGTGCGTTTGTATGAGTTGTACACAACCCGTCAAATGAAAAAGAAACGTGATCAGCAATATAAAGTGACTGCGCAACGCCATGAAACGAAAAAACAAAAACGTAAAGAACCGTTTATACAACCGCAACCCAAACCGGTTCAGGAAAGTCCTCGTGTGCAACAGGAAAAACAGGCCTCACTTTTTGTTGCTGATTCAGATGGAACATTGCCTTCCATATCTTTATTAGATGTAGCAACACCAAGTAAACATATGTTGTCTGAAGATGCTCTTAAAGCCATTTCGCATCAAGTTGAAATGAAGCTACAAGATTTTAATATAGATGCAGAAGTTGTGGCAGTGCATCCTGGTCCTATTATCACTCGTTTCGAATTACAGCCGTCTCCTGGCACAAAAAGCAGTCAAATATCAAACCTGGCAAAAGATCTTGCGCGTTCTTTATCCTCGATTAGTGTTCGTATTGTTGAAGTTATCCCCGGTAAGACTACCATTGGTTTAGAGATCCCCAATGAACATCGTGAAATTGTGCGTTTGAGTGAGATCATCAGTTCCAAAATATTTGCCGATGCTAAATCGCCATTAACCATGGCGCTAGGTAAAGACATTAGTGGTGTTGCCGCCATCGCTGATCTTGCCAAAATGCCTCATTTACTTGTTGCCGGTACAACAGGTTCGGGCAAATCGGTGGCATTGAATACTATGATTTTGAGTTTGTTGTATAACTCAACACCAGACGAAGTTCGTATGATTATGATTGACCCAAAAATGTTGGAACTTTCAATTTATGATGGTATTCCGCATTTACTTGCACCTGTGGTTATTGATATGAAAGAAGCCGCGAATGCATTGCGTTGGTGTGTGGCTGAAATGGATCAACGTTATCTTTTAATGTCCAAGTTGAAGGTACGTAATATTGTTGGCTTCAACAAAAAAGTAAAAGATGCGATTAAAGCAAAAGATCCCATTAAAGATCCGTTACATCCTAAAGATTCAGAATTACCTGTCGCAGATTTGCAACCCTTACCGTATATCGTTGTCGTAGTGGATGAATTAGCTGACATGATGATGCTCGTGGGCAAAAAAGTGGAAGAGTTGATTGCGCGTTTAGCACAAAAAGCGCGTGCATCCGGCATTCACTTAGTTCTTGCCACACAACGCCCATCGGTTGATGTGTTAACGGGATTGATAAAATCAAACATACCAACGCGAATTGCATTTCAGGTTTCATCACGTGTTGATTCAAGAACGATTTTAGACCAAATGGGTGCAGAACAATTATTGGGCCATGGTGATATGTTGTATTTACCACCGGGTACGGCAATACCAACACGTATTCATGGTGCCTTTGTGGATGATCATGAAGTGAATAATGTTGTTGAGAGTTTAAAGAAAACGGGTAAGCCACAATATATTGAAGAGGTAACGACGGGACCTAAGAATGAAAATGCCATGCCCGGATATAATGACGATGATGAAGGTGATGCATTATACGATGATGCAGTACGTATAGTGACAGAAACACGTAAAGCCTCTATTTCTGGTGTACAACGTCGTCTTAAGATTGGTTATAACCGTGCCGCACGAATGATTGAAGCTATGGAACTTGCTGGAATTGTTGGCCCGGCAGAATCAAATGGTAGTCGGGAAGTTATAGCGCCACCACCACCTAAAGACTAAAAGAAAGTCATAATTATGTAGGTTGGTTCAAGGAGCACTGTAGAATCGCTACGCGTTTCATTCAGTACTTGTTCGCTACCGCTCACGTCGCGCGTGACGGAACCAACAAAAAATGATGGATCCGTTTGAGAGTGTATTTAAATATAGCCGCGAATTTAGAACTTTTGTTTAGAAATTAAAGATGAAAAAAATGAATATTAAAAAACTATTTTTTATTTGTACTATTGTTGTAACAAGTATGCAACTTCATGCAAGTGAACTTACAAAATACTTAAGCAACCTACATACCTTTCAGGCAGGTTTTACCCAATCTGTTTTTTCCAGTAATAATAAAGCAAAACAAATAAGTAAAGGTTTGATTGTCGTTAAAAGTCCGGACAAGTTTTATCTTGAATACAACGAACCCTACAATTTAATTTATGTCGCAGATGGTAAAAAACTCTGGAGTTATGACGAAGACCTGGAGCAGGTCGTTGTAAAAGAACAAGGTAATATTTTAATTAATACTCCAGCTATGTTGTTGGGCAATCCAAAAGATTTAACAGAGTCATACACTATTGAAAAAGTGGGTGTAACAGAAGGCTGGCTTTGGTTTGAGTTAACACCGAAAAAAGAAAATACAAATTTTGAATCCGTTAGTCTTGCTTTTAAAGATAACGAACTAAAAGCAATGGAAATGCGTGATAATTTTGGTCAGACGACACGCCTGGAATTTAATAAAGTAATAAAAAACCCAACGCTTTCTAAAAGTCGGTTTGTATTCGTTCCACCGAAAGGTGTTGATGTCATCGGCCAATAAGGCTACTTAAAAGCAACAGTGTGTGATGATCGATCAAGAGCAAAATCTTTTCCCTGAAGTTGACAGTAGTGAGTGGCAACCACTTGCTGATCGTATGCGTCCGCAAAAGCTCGATGACATTGTTGGTCAGCAGCACCTTTTAGCTAAAGATAAATCACTTCGTTTAGCGATTGAAAATGGCAAACTTCATTCTCTCATCTTATGGGGACCACCAGGAACAGGCAAAACAACATTATCGCGCATGATCGCAAATTATTGTGATGCAGAATTTATAAGTTTATCGGCGGTACTATCCGGTGTTAAAGATATTCGAGAAGCAGTTAGTCGTGCTCAACAATATCAACAACAGGGTAAACCCAGTATTTTATTTGTCGATGAAGTACATCGTTTTAATAAGTCTCAACAAGATGCTTTTTTACCGTATGTTGAAGATGGCACGTTTACCTTTATCGGTGCAACAACTGAAAATCCCTCCTTCGAATTAAACAATGCCTTGCTTTCTCGTGCTCGTGTTTATGTTTTAAAATCTATAAATGAAGATGATCTTGTTGAGGTTTTAAAACGTGCATTGAATGATACAGAAAAAGGTTTAGGTAATAAAAATATACAAGTCGATGATGATGTCTTGAGTTTATTAGGGCAGGTAGCGGATGGAGATGCTCGTCGCGCTTTGAACTTGTTAGAGATAGCGAGTGATTTAACTGATAGCAACATCATCGACAAAGAGACGATTAAAAGTATATCAGGCGAAAATTTACGTCGATTTGATAATCATGGTGAAGCTTTTTACGACCAGATTTCTGCTTTACATAAATCAGTTCGAGGTTCAGCACCTGACGCAGCACTTTATTGGCTGGTAAGAATGTTAGATGGTGGTTGTGATCCGCTTTATGTTGCACGTCGTGTCGTGCGTATGGCAAGTGAAGATATTGGTAATGCTGATCCACGTGCACTAACGCTAGCGATGCAGGCATGGGATGTTCTTGAACGCTTAGGAAGTCCGGAAGGCGAGCTAGCTCTTGCCCAGGCAGTACTTTATCTTGCCAGTGCCGCAAAAAGTAATGCGGTGTATAAGGCATACAATCAAGCAAGAGCAGATATCAAACAATATGCTTCTGCAGAAGTGCCTGTTCATTTACGTAATGCTCCTACCAAGCTTATGAAAGAATTAGGGTATGGTAATGAATACCGATATGCTCATGATGAACCAGAGGCTTATGCAGCAGGGGAGTCATACTTTCCAGAAACCATGCCGGAAATGAATTATTACCAGCCGGTAGAACGTGGCCTCGAAATAAAAATAAAAGAAAAACTTGCTCACTTACGTGAATTAGACAAAAAAGCTGGAAAAAAAGTGTAATTCTAATACTGTTAATCTCAATAAATAAAAATATAAAGATTTATTCCCTCCCCTTTAAGGGGAGGGTTAGGGTGGGGTGATCAGTTTATCCCCACCCCCTAAACCCCCACCCTAAGGGAGGGGGGAATAATAAAAACTTAATAGATTAGAACATAAAGGGTAAACTACTCCATATGAATAATTTGTTTGCCATAGCTATCGGAGGTTCACTTGGAGCAGTCATGCGCTATTTAACTTCTACCAGTGTACATCGAATATTTGGGACTGATTTTCCCTATGGAACATTGACCGTTAATGTTGTTGGTTCATTGTTAATGGGATTTATTTCTATCTTGTTACTTGAACGTTTTATGTTAGCTGAATACTGGCGCGCCATTATAATTATTGGCTTCCTAGGTGCCTTTACTACATTTTCTACCTTCTCAATGGAAACGTTTAACTTGATACAAGCTGGTGAAATGGCTAAGGCGTTTCTTAATATGTTTTTTAATATCTTCCTCTGCCTTGGTGCAAC
>JAUVEN010000158.1 GCA_030594815.1 Gammaproteobacteria bacterium | reverse complement strand
TACGACTCCATGGATGGAGGAGCTAGAGCAACGCAGGACGCAGTTGCCGAGAACAATGCAGGAGCAATTGTCGATGGGATCATTATAAATCACACCACCCTAGCCCTCCCCTTGAAGGGGAGGGAACCGATTTTTATCTTAACTAATCGGTATTACGCATTAAGCGGGCTTTTTATTTCTAACTAAATACCAGTTTATAGTGCATCACGAACACGTTCTAACTTACTACGTACTTCTGCAGCCAGTTCTTTAACTTCTTTTTTATCAACAAGAGTTAATACTGCTGAAGGGTCCATGAAAGATACAACAATAGAACCGTCTTCTTCTTCACGCACTAAAACATTACAAGGAAGTAATAAACCAATATCCGCTTCAGCCGTAATTGCTTTATCTGCTAACACAGGATTACACGCACCGAGGATTGTGTATGGACGTTTATCAAGGTCCAGCTTTTTCTTCATTACCGCTTTAACATTAATTTCAGTTAAAACACCGAAACCTTCTTTTGATAACTCTTCTGTAACTTGTGCAATTGCATCATCAAAACTACCTGTAACTGTAGTACTAAATCCGTACATAACAACTCCTAAAATTTTTCTGTATTAATAAAAGTGTGAATCTTACTTATTTTGATGAAAACGATTATACCATGCGGTATATATTTCATCGGACCACTGTGCAGTGGCCCAGGTTAAAATTAACTTAATCTCATGATCTGAAAGTTTATCTTTCCATGCAGGCATATTACCGCCTATTTTTCCTGTACCATTTCTAATGACATTGAATAACGCCTTAGTTGAATGATGCCAGGTATGTCCTGTTCCATTTAGTGGAGGAGCAGAATTTTTCCCATTTTCATCTAGCTGGCGCCAATCCTTTTCTCCTTCAGCATTTAAGCCGTGACACTGCGCACAATTTAATTGATATAAACGCGCACCCTGCGAATATTGGACAGGATCAACATTTCTTTTAACTACTTTTTCTTTGGCAGAAAGAGGCTCAATTTCTTTAGACTCCTCACTACAGGAGAATAAAAAAATTGAAACAAATAAAACTATACTGCTTAATTTTATTTTCACCATTTACTACCTTCGTTTGAATTTATAGTCAGATTCATAATTATCAAGGGCACATTATAAAAATTCTAAAAACCGATATAAATAATCACCTTTAAATAAAAATCATATTTTACCTGTAATTTACTATTACCTTAGTTCTCGTTGCTTCCATAATAAGAACACTGCAGGTATTACAACCAACGTTAATAATGTTGCACTGACCATACCCCCAACCATGGGTGCAGCAATACGACGCATCACTTCAGAGCCGGTACCGCTACCCAGCATAATAGGTAATAAACCGGCAATAATCGCGGCTACTGTCATCATAATTGGACGAATTCGCAATAAAGCGCCGCTTATTACTGCCTGCTGTAGATCATGCGGAGTAAATGCACGGCCTTCTTTCTCAGCAATGAAATGTGCTTTTTCAAAAGCCTGGTTTAAATAAACCAGCATAATGACACCAATTTCAACCGAGACACCTGCCAGAGCAATGAAACCTACACCCACCGCAACCGACATGTTGTAACCCAGTAAATAAAGCAACCAGAAACCACCCACTAATGCTAACGGTAACGTGCCCATAATAATAAGTACTTCAATGATATTGCGGAAGTTGAGGTATAAAAGTAAAACGATGATCAATAGAGTAAATGGTACTACCACGGATAAACGTTCTTTTGCCCGCACCATGTATTCATACTGCCCCGACCATGAAATCGAGTAACCCGGAGGCAACTCTACTTCTTCTGCCACAACACGTTGCGCTTCTTCAACATAAGATCCCAGATCACGTCCGGCAATGTCGACAAACGTCCAGCCATTAGGTCGTGCATTCTCACTCTTGATCATGGCCGGACCCATTTCAGTTCTGACATCAGCCACTTCACTTAATGGAATACGTGCACCTGTTGTTGTAATAATAGGAAGGTTTCGCAAATCCTCAATTGAATCACGCAGGTCACGCGGATAACGAACATTAATTGGATAACGTTCCAAACCTTCAACACTTTGCGCTACAACCATGCCACCTAATGCTGTTTTCACAACATCATGTACATCGGCAATGTTTAATCCAAAACGAGAAGCAGCAACACGATCAACATCAATGGTGACATAACGTCCACCAGCAACACGTTCAGAAAATGCCGATACGGTTCCTGGAACTTTAATCACAACTTCTTCAAGACGTTTACCAATATCTTGCAGCACTTTTAAATCTGGACCGGATACTTTAATACCTACTGGTGTTTTTATACCGGTCGCCAACATATCAATACGTGTTTTTATTGGCATGACCCAGGCATTGGTTAACCCGGGAAACTTGATCAACTGATTTAACTCCGCTTTCAATTTTTCTTTAGTCATACCTTCACGCCATTCACTTTTTGGCTTAAATTGAATTGTGGTTTCAATCATCGTTAATGGTGCTGGATCGGTTGCAGTATCAGCTCGACCAATTTTACCGAAGACTCTAGCCACTTCTGGTACCGTTTTAATTAATTTATCTGTCTGTTGTAAAATTTCCTGAGCTTTACCTACCGAGACACCCGGGAAGGTAGTTGGCATATACATGAGATCACCTTCATCAAGGTCAGGCATAAACTCAGAACCTATTTGAGACATGGGCCAGATACCAGCTAACACCAGTAATAATGCAATGCTTAAAACTTTTTTAGGCTTTTCCAGAACATAGTTAATTGCAGGTCGATAGACGTTAATCAAGAATCGGTTTACTGGGTTTTCATGCTCAGGTTTTATGTGGCCACGAATGAAATACCCCATTAACACCGGAACCAGCGTAATGGCTAAACCTGCTGATGCTGCCATGGCAAATGTTTTGGTGAATGCCAAAGGCGCAAATAATTTTCCTTCCTGTGCTTCTAAGGTAAAAACAGGTAAAAAACTTAATGTAATGATCAGTAAGGAGAAAAATAAAGGTGGCCCCACCTCCATGGTCGCATCACGGATTATTCGCCAGCGGTTCTCATCAGTAAGCGGTTCTTTCTCAATGTGTTTATG
>JAUVEN010000084.1 GCA_030594815.1 Gammaproteobacteria bacterium | reverse complement strand
AATGGCTGTTGGCAGCTTAAAAAAACGGAAGTTCAGATATGCGAAAATAGCAGATAGGGTAAGAAGAATTGCGATTGTATTTAGGATTTGCATGTACTTAAAGATACCCTATATTTGCATAGCAAAATAGGGAAAGAACTTATCTTTAAGATAGAAATTTAAGAGAGCATTTTACTAATTGAATAATCAATAGTGTGCAGCTCGCACGGTTATGCAATGCTTGTATTTAGTAATCACCTCTTAACGCGCTTTTTAATTGTCGGCGTCGACGATGCAAGGTAGGTTCGGTATATCCATTCGGAACGCGTCGTCCATGAAAAATCATATCTTGTGCTGTCTGGAAAGACAGACTGATATAATGGGGCGCCATTGGAATGTAATTAGGCACGCCAATATTTTGCCGATCAACAAACTCTGCCATACGTTTAAGTGATGCCATAACTTGTGATTCATTCACCACACCATGATAAAGCCAGTTGGCAATATGTTGACTTGATATTCGTAATGTTGCGCGATCTTCCATAAGAGCAACATTGTTAATATCGGGTACTTTGGATGCACCCATACCCTGATCAATCCAGCGCACAACATAACCCAATAATCCTTGCATGTTATTGTCTAATTCTTCCTGAATTTCTTTATCGCTCCAGTCTGCTGACTCTGCAAGCGGAATAGTCAAAAGATCGTCAATACTGGCACGTTCACGTTGCATAATATTTTTTTGCAAAGCAAAAACATTAACCTGATGATAGTGAATGGCATGTAATGTAGCAGCTGTTGGTGAAGGAACCCATGCGGTATTCGCACCGGCTTCGGGATGTGCACGTTTATTTTCCATCATTGCATGCATAAGGTCAGGCATGGTCCACATACCTTTACCAATTTGTGCTTTACCTGCAAGCCCACATGCTAAACCAATATCCACATTCCAGTTTTCATAGGCTTTTAACCAGGCAGATGATTTCATGTCATCTTTGCGCACCATGGCCCCGGCTTCCATCGAAGTATGAATTTCATCACCGGTTCGATCCAGGAAACCGGTATTAATAAAAATAACGCGTTCACTTGCCGCACGAATACATTCTTTTAAATTTAAAGTCGTACGACGTTCCTCATCCATAATGCCTACTTTTATGGTATTGCGTTTTAATTTAAGCACATCTTCAATGCGTGAAAAAAGATTCACCGTAAATGCCACTTCCTCCGGACCATGCATTTTTGGTTTAACGATATAAATATTTCCTTTGCGACTATTTTGATAAGGACTGTTCTGTTTGAGATCATGTAGAGCACAATAGCTTGTAATAAAACTATCCAGCATGCCTTCATAAATTTCATTACCTTTTTTATCCAGTACCGCATCGGTTGTCATCAGGTGTCCGACATTACGTATTAACATTAAACTACGTGCAGGCACTTCAAAATAACTTCCGTCGGATGACAGGTAACGACGATCAGGTTCGAGGGATCGTTTTATACTGGTTCCTTTTTTTTCAAAAGAACAGGATAACTCACCTTTCATTAAACCCAGCCAGTTACGATAAACCAGTACTTTATCGTCAGCATCCACCGCGGCTACAGAATCTTCACAATCCATAATGGTTGATATAGCAGACTCAAGATAGATGTCACGTATACCTGTGGGGTGTAATTCAGTAATGGGGTGATCGGTATTAAAATGTATTTCAATGTAAAGATTATTATTACTTAATAACAATGAAGATATTTGGCCTTCACTCTCCTGATAGCCCTTAAACTGAGAGGCATTAACCAGTTCAGTATGTTCACCACTGGAAAGTGTAACGGACAGTTGACCTTGTTTAAGGCTATACGCAATGGCATCAATATAACTGCCATTTTTAAGGGGAACAGCTTCATCAAGAAAGGCTTTAGCATAAGCGATCACTTTCGCACCACGCACAGGATTGAATATAGCCCCCTTCTTTGCACCATTTTCTTCCGGAATAACATCCGTACCATAAAGCGCATCAAATAAACTGCCCCATCGTGCGTTGGCAGCATTTAATGCATAACGTGCATTACTCACAGGAACAACAAGTTGTGGTCCGGCTATTGAAGCAATTTCCTCATCCACATTATCTGTTGTAATCGTAAATGCTTCTGCTTCTTTTTGCAGGTAACCAATTTCATAAAGGTAGTTTTTATACGCAGCATAATCAATCTTTTGATCTTTATGCTCAAGGTGCCATGCATCAATTCTGGCCTGAAGTTCAACACGCCGGGATAACAAGGCACGATTTTGTGTGGTCATATCATCGATAATTTCGGCAAAACCTTGCCAGCCATCATCACACTTTATCCCGGTGCCTGGCGATATTTCATTTTTTACAAGCTCATAGAGCGGCTTGGCGATTTGAAGTCCTGCAATTTTGATATATTCAGTCATAATATTAACCTCAAAATTTTTAAGCCGATGACATAACATTTACTACATAAGTATCCAGGCACAATGTAGCTTGTTATGAAATTTATTTGTCTATATTTAATGAAAGTGAACCCAGTGGCAATAAAGCAACTTCAACTTGATCACCTGAAAATACCTCAACGGGCTGGGTAATTGAACCTGATATTATCCAGTCACCTGCTTGTAAACATTTCCCCTGCTTTGCCAGTGTATCGGCAACGACAGAAACAACTTCACTAATATCATCAGGGTAACGCGAAGGATCGGCTGTTTGCACAACCTGATTATTCACTGAGACATTACCCAGGATATCTTTCACCTTAAACTCCGCTATATCCTTAACCAGTTCACCCAAAATAAATGTTTCATGAAAAATATTATCTTCCAGAATTGAAGTTATATCATGAGATGATCTTGCCACGTCAACAACTTCTATTGCTGGTGCAAAACCTTCAATGGCAGCAAGCAGTTGAGCCTTACCAGCAGAGGCAGAAACAGAAACATCCTTGCCAATTAGAATAGCAACTTCTGCCTCCAGCATAAGTTTAGCGTGCTTTTTACCTTTGTATGTACTTCCGGAATCAAGAACACTTTCACTTGTTAAAAAACCAACAATGGGTGACGGCAGTTTCATACGTTCCTGATCAGCCATAGCATTAAAACCAATTTTCCAACCCACTCGTTTATGTCCTGATTCAAGCAAACATTGCCATTTATCAAGTTGTACTTGCATCCCTTGCATAAGAACAATATCTTCAACAAAATCCTGCTGCATAGTAGAACTCTTCATCTCTTAATCCTCTAACATTAAATAATAAAAATTTTCAATATTCTATAAATATAGCATTTCATCATAGCCGATAACATGAAATGATAACCCATCTAATTAATTACTATAGCTCGAGACTTGTATGCGAATCGCTTTATTTGCCACCTGCCTGATTGATACTTTCCGTCCAAGCGCAGGCTTTGCGGTAATCAAATTATTAGAACAGGCTGGCTATCAGGTAGACGTCCCTGAACTACAAACCTGCTGCGGACAACCGGCTTATAACAATGGTGATTTAAAAAGTGCCCGTAAAATTGCCCAGCAAACCATTGAAACATTTAAGCAGTATGAATATGTCATCATACCCTCCGGGTCATGTGCAGGAATGCTCATTCACCACTATCCAAACCTTTTTGAGGATAATCCAGAGTGGAAAAATAAAGCAACCGATTTATCACGTCGATGCTATGAATTTACAATTTTTTTGCATGATGTTTGTAAAAAGATTTCTTTCCCGATTAAAAACAAGATTTCTATTACTTGTCATGATTCCTGTTCATCATTACGTGAAACGGGATCTAAACAACAAACTCGTAATTTAATTAATTCAAACAAAAACTTAAACTTAATCGAGTTAAATGACAGTGATACTTGCTGTGGCTTTGGTGGTACATTTTGCGTTAAGTACCCGGAAATATCTGAACAAATGGTAAATGATAAAGTTGCCAATATTATGGCAACAGGTGCAGAAATATTAGTTTCAGCTGATCTGGGCTGCTTACTTAACATTGCAGGTCGATTAAAACGTTTAAAAAGTCCGATAAAGGTTTTTCATATTGCCGAGTTACTCGCAGGAGAAACTGATAAGGCGGGTATGGGTAATGAAATCTAAATCTCGTAATTTTAAAAAAAATGCGGTAGCTGCATTAGCGAATTCCACATTACAAAAAGCCTTACAAAATGCAAAAGACGGCTTTATTAATAAGCGTAAAATCGCACTTGATGCTTTGCCTGAATTTGAACAGTTACGTTCTAATGCATATAAAATTAAAGAACATACTCTAAAAAATATTGAAGCTTACCTTAAGCAATTTGAGCAACAAGTCAAAAACAGTGGTGGTGAAGTTCATTGGGCAAGTAATACAAAAGAAGCACAAAACATTATTGTTAAATTATGCCAGGATGCAGGCGCCCGCAGCATCACCAAAGGTAAATCTATGGTCGGGGAAGAAGTAGCCCTGAACGAAGCATTGGAAAAAGCCGGCTTTGAAACCATAGAAACCGATTTAGGTGAATATATTATCCAGCTTGCCGAAGAGCCTCCCAGTCATATCATTGCGCCGGCGGTACACAAGAGTCAGCAACAAATAGCTGATCTATTTAAAGAACACCACAAAAAATATAACTTTAAAAGTAAACTTGAAACAATCCCTGAAATTGTCGATGAAGCCCGTAAAGTACTTCGCGATAAATTTATTCAGGCTGACGTAGGCATTACCGGTGCCAATTTTTTAATTGCTGAAACCGGCTCCACTGTTATTGTGACGAATGAAGGCAATGGTGATTTAACCGCAAGTTTACCTAAAACCCACATTGTAATTTCAAGTATCGAAAAAGTAGTTCCAACATTAGAGGACACCTCGGTATTACTACGCTTATTGGCAAGAAGCGCAACCGGTCAGGAGATAACGTCTTATACTACTTTTTTCAACGGGCCTAAACGTAACACTGATCTCGACGGCCCGGAATCTTTTCACGTGGTTCTGCTTGATAATAAACGCAGTGAAATGTTGAATGGTGAATTTCATGACATGTTACGCTGTATACACTGCGGTGCCTGCCTCAATCATTGTCCGGTTTATAATACGATTGGCGGACATGCTTACGGCTGGGTATACCCGGGACCGATGGGTTCTGTTCTTACCCCTTTAATGCAAGGACTTAAAGAAAGCCAGCATTTACCTTTTGCTTCAACACTTTGTGGTCGTTGTGAAGAAGTTTGTCCCATGTCAATTCCTTTACCGCAATTATTACGTCAACACCGAATACAAGCACATAAAGAAAAAATCAATTCGACACGTTCACGTTTAGCATTAAAACTATGGGCTTTATTTGCTCTGCATCCACTTCTTTACAGATTAGCTACAAATATTTTTGTTAAATTACTTAGCTGGTTAGGAAAAACAACAGGCAGTATTAGCCAACTCCCTTTTAGCCACGCATGGACCCGGTCCAGAGACTTACCTTCACCTCAAGGACAAAGTTTTATTTCTGCCTGGAAAAAACAACAAAAAAATAAAAGGATGAGCAAGCATGACTAATTCACGTAGAGAAATATTTTCACGTCTGCAACAAGCATCATCCAAAACAGAGCAAAAAACAGTAACGATTAAAGAATATTTATCTGCCCACAAACGGGGAGTACTTCCCGTTTATTCTGAAAATATTGTTAAACGTTTTATTTCAAAAGTAGAAAGTGTTGCGGCTACCATTGAGTCAATAAAAAACATAACTGACTTATCAACAGCAATTTATAAATATATGTCTTGTTACAACATAGAGCCAAAGCTGGTTGCCGCCCCATCTGAATTATTAAAACAAGTGAAGTGGCAAAAAGAAATAACGGTTGAGTATAGAGCCGCTGACGCTAAAGATATTACTACGTTGACTATGGCCTATGCGGGTATTGCTGAAACAGGCTCATTAGTTCTTTGCTCAGGTAAAGAGAGCCCAACCACATTAAATTTTATGCCTGATAATAACATCTGTGTTATTCAGAAAAATAAAATTTATCCTTACATGGAAGATACATGGGACTTATTACGAAAAGCCGGTGAAACCATGCCACGTTCTATTAATTTTATTACAGGACCATCTCGTACTGCAGATATTGAACAAACTATTCAATTAGGGGCACATGGCCCACGACGTTTGCATATTATAATTTTAGAATCATCACCGCCCCGTTAACATTATTTGTGATTTTTGTAGGTGGGCTCAAGCGCAGCGGAGCCAACATTGCTCGTATGTTGGTTCCGTCATGGACGACCTAAGCAAAGCGAAGTAGTACCTGATGGACTGTGCACAGTTTGCAGTTCTGAGGTAAGGCCAGAACAAACAAAGTGCAGTTGGGTCATCCCTAATGAACTCCTTTGGAGTTCTTGGGAAAACGCGTAGCGGTTCTACAGTGCTCCTTGAACCCACCTACAACGGCTTTATAAATTATTGATAATAACCAAAGTAGCCAAGGCTTTCTGATATGCGTTTGCCAGCCTCTATAACAATGGGTACCCATTCCTCTTTGCGTCGTTCAATCGGTGCAGAAAGAGATAAGCCACCCGCAATTTCACCTGTATTGTTATAAATTAAAACACCGATACATCCTACACCTTTTTCTGCTTCTTCATCATCATAAGCAAAACCATTGCGGTGTGCCTGCCTGGTTTTACTAATTAAAGTATCTAGTTCAGTAATAGTATTTTTTGTATAAGCAGGTAAACCCGTTCGCTCTGCATATTTGCGACATCCTTCTTCACCGGATTCTGCCAACATAAGCTTTCCAACAGCGGTTACATGAAGAGGGGCACGACTACCAATAACCTGTTCAACGCGCATCATCTGGCCGCTAATTGAACGCTCAACATAAACAACTTCGTCATTCTCTCTTATTGTCAGATTTATAGTTTCACCCAGTTCATCACGAAGTTTTCTCATAATAGGTTTCGCCTGCTGACGCAGACCAACACGTTGGCGAACATGGGCTCCGAGATGAAGTAATTTGATACCTAAGTGGTAATAACCGGCATCATCACGTTCAACAAGTTGATGTTTGGTTAATGAAGAAAGAATACGGAAAGCCGTAGATGGGTGTAATTCACTTTCGGCAGAAAGAATTTTCAGACTTACCGCTTCATCATATTGCGCCATGATATTCAGTAATAATGCCATTCGATCAATAACTTGGATTGAAGAAGTCTTACTCATTCCAGCCTCTTTCACATTATGAAAACGATTGTTTATCGTGAAATAGTAAAACATATCCTATCGTTATACTAGCCTATGGGGCTCTATAACCTACTTTAATTAGAACTCAACACACCATGATTTCGCATTATGAAAACGATTACACATTGTGAAAACGCACTTTATGTTCTATGGTTATTGCAGTCCAGTAAAACAATGACATAAAACAGTTAACTCAATGCGATTGCTATCGTATTGTCAGGAGATTACCTCAATGAGTTCAGCAGAAGAATTAAACGCAAAAAACACACCTTCATTTTGTGAAGGCATCCAACATTACGGCAATGCATGGCCAGAATATAATGAAAAAGCCGCTACGGCTGTTATCGCTAAAGGTCAGAATGCTATCACTGACCCTGCTAACCCTGAGGCTGTATATCAGTCACAGTTAATGGCTGATGCACTACGGTATCTCACTTTGCAAGTTTGTGGTTCAAAAGGCTCAGGCCATCCAGGTGGTTTTGCCTCAAGTGCGGATGCTTATGCGGCATTAGTTATGCTTGGCCATACTAATATTGTTACCGAAGTGGGTCACCATGCACCCGGTTTCTATAGCGCGATGTTTTTGGATACCTCGCTTGAAGAAATGGGCATCAACACCGTGACTGATATACAAGCGCGTTTTCGTGAACGTGAAGGTTTATTAGGACACTTGTCTGGTGCAGTTCCGGGCCTGTTAGCCCCTGCTGGTCCACTAGGTCAGGGCCAACACTTTGCAATGGCCGGTGCATTATTACACCCTGAAAAATTATTCCCATTCACAATGGGTGATGGTGGTATGGGCGAACCGTATATCCTCTCCGCGATGATGCATTTCAATACTGCTTATCCAGACACAACTAACTTCCTGCCTACCCTGGTATGGAATGGTTATAGTCAGGAACATCATTCAATGGTTTCACGTATGACCAATGAAGAAATGACAAATTACTGGAAAGGTCACGGCTTTAAAGAAGTTGTTCTCATTGATGCTAAAGACTTTGATGACTCAGGTCAGGAAGGCGACTATATTGATAGTACTTATTTCTCACATGAGAAACGTTTAGCCTTTACACAAGCAATTCTTGAAGGTGTTGATAAAGCCGCTAAATTAGCCATGAGTGGAACCTTAACCACGTTCATCATTAAACAAATGAAAGGGGCTGGTGTACATACTGTTGGTTCTAAATCTCATAACTTGTACCCAACTGATACCTTAGATCAACCACATATTATTGCTGGTCTGCAGCGTCGTGCTTTAAACCCTGAAGCATGGCAAATTGTGCGTGATAACTTCTCTCGTGCTGGCGGCGGACCTGCTGTTAAAACATCAGTAACAGAACACGTTCTGGATCTTGCTCCATTAGGCAAGTTACCGATTAATGAATTCAGCAAAGAAGAAAAGGCGGTTCCTGCAACTGCAATGGGTGCCCTGGTGGCGGCCGTTGGTCAGGCTGACAAACGTTTTATTGTCACTAATGCAGATGGTAACGAAGCCTCTGCGATGAAGAACATTAATGATGCGTTAAAAATTCGTCACCCCACAGTAGATCCTCTTTATAACCAGGAACCTGATGGTCAGGTTTATGAACCTTTAAATGAAGATGCCTGCGCCGGTCTTGCTGCGGGTCTGGCATTGTTTGGTTCACGTGCCTTATGGTTATCGTATGAGAGTTTTGCTATTAACGGCTGGCCGATTGTGCAAACCGTGACTCAGGCGATGGCCGAGTTACGTCGCAAAACACCTTCTATCGTTACCATGTTTACCGCGGGAGCTTTAGAACAAGGTCGAAATGGCTGGACTCATCAACGCCCTGAAATTGAAAACTTTTTCGCCGGCATGATGCGTAACGGTAATGTTTTCCCACTTTTCCCTTGTGACGCCAATGCAATTCAGGTGGCTTATGAATGGGCAACGAATTCATTCAATAAAGGCATGGTGATTATTGCATCTAAAAGCCCGCTGCCTGTTTACATGACAGTTGAAGAGTCACTGCACGCCATCGAAGAAGGCGCCGCAACTATTTATGAAAGTGAATCAGGTGATAAAGGTACGGTTGTTTTTGCAGTAACAGGCGACATGGTCTTCCTGCCTGTGTTTGAAGCGAAAGATAAACTTGAAGCACAAGGTTACCGCGTACGTATCGTGGCTGTAGTTAACCCACGCCGTTTATATCGTCCAACTGATGTTGCCTGGGATACGGTATCGGAACCTGATAACAAGTTTATGGATGATGATCACTTTAATGTTTTGTTTGATGCTGACGTACTACTTGCAGTCAGTGGTGGCCCAAGTGCTCCATTAGAACCTGTACTGTTACGTACACGTGCAAACAAACGTGACACTTTCTGTTGGAAACGTGGTGAAACCACTGCTTCTCCAACTGAAATTATGGAGTTCAATGGTATTACACCAGATGCAATGGCTGATCGTGTAGTAAGTTTAAACAAGTAAACAGTTTTACCGTGCAAAGGGACCATGTCTCCCCCTACTAACACTTTACGTGTTACTCCTTAAATCCTTTGCACGGTTATTTTTGAGAAATAAGTAACAATGAAATATACAAAAATTATTGTACTTGATGACGATCCAACTGGCTCACAAACAGTACACAGCTGTTTGTTATTAACCCGTTGGGATGTTGAGACATTACGTGAAGCAATGCTTGACTCTGCCCCGCTGTTTTTTGTTCTGACAAATACCCGCGGTATGGATGCAAATCGTGCAGCCGATATAACCCGTGAAGTATGTCAAAACATCAACCAGGTGCTTGATGAACTAAAGCACGAAGAACATATCATTAACCCTATTCTGGTTAGCCGTTCTGATTCAACATTACGCGGACACTATCCCGTTGAAACCGATGTCATTGCCGAAGAACTCGGGCCGTTTGATGCACACTTTCTTGTTCCTGCTTTTTTCGAAGGTGGACGTATTACACGTGACAGTATTCACTATCTGGTAGTTGATGGAAAAGAAATACCGGTTCATGAAACTGAATTTGCCAACGATTCTGTATTCGGTTACTCGCACAGTTACCTACCTGATTATGTTGAAGAAAAAACATCTGGACGTATCAAAGCAGATCATGTTGAACGCTTTTTATTAAATGATGTACGCGGCGATAGTAAAGATCGCTTATTAAATCTAAAAAACAATGTATGTTGTGCAGTGGATTGCGAAACCCAGGATGATTTAAATAATTTTGCTTTACAATTAACCGAAGCGACCAGGCAAGGTAAACGTTATCTATTCCGTAGCGGCGCCAGTTTATTAACCTCGTTAGCCAATTTACCGCCACAACCTGTTGCCGCCGAAGCGATGTCTGACTATGTGCGTAATGGTAAAGCAGGTGCAGTCATTGTTGGTTCACATGTTAAAAAGACCACCCAACAACTGGAACAACTACTCAAGCAAGATGGTGTCGTTGCCCTGGAAGTGGATGTTCAGCGTATTCCAACTGAACGTGATTCGTTACTAAAAGATATATTGAAACTTGCTGAAGAAGCACATGCAAAAAATTTAACACCGGTTGTTTACACCAGTCGTGTTGAAAAAACATTTTCAAATCAACAAGCACGGTTAGCTTTTGGTGAACAGGTTTCAGCATTTCTTATGGATGTTGTTCGCAACTTACCTGAAACATTGGGTTTCCTTATAAGCAAAGGCGGAATCACTTCTAATGATGTTTTGAGTAGTGGTTTATCGTTACGCACTTCACGCGTAGTGGGGCAAATACTTCCGGGTTGCTCGGTTGTATGTTGCCCGGACAACCACCCGCGTTATCCTGATATGCCGGTAGTCATTTTCCCCGGGAATGTTGGCGATGAATATGCATTAGCCACCGCTTATATAAGACTATCTAAAAATAATTAAATATTATCCAGACGATTGCTAACACAGCAATAAATAAGTATAAACATACTCCATATAATGAATAATTCATAATTATAAGTTCGACATGGGGAATACCCCGAATCGATGTACATCTACAATAAAAGAGGAGTCAAAAATGAAAGATGATAAAAAATCTACCATTGTTACTGACAAGGTGGATAAATCCAGTAACCGTCGAGGTTTCATAAAATCAGTTGCAGCAATTGGTGGTACAGCACTTCTAGGCACAGCACTTCTAGGTGCGC
>JAUVEN010000052.1 GCA_030594815.1 Gammaproteobacteria bacterium | reverse complement strand
GCCGCTTCAATTTGTTCTTTTGTAAAAGTCAGTTCTTTCATTGAGCTGACATTCATACGATCAAATTTATTTGTATATTCAACTAAAGCTTCATCACCACGTAAACGAATATCTTTTAGAATTTCACGTACTGTTGAATTAACATGATCATCAGACACGCCTTCCCATGCTAGTAAGGAATCCATTTGTGATTGGTAATCACTTTGAGATGTTGTTAAACGTTTAATGTTCATAATTTGTTGAGCGCTAAATTAGGGAGATTGCCACAGTCACTTTGTTCCTTCACCCCAAGAGTACTTCCTCATATTGTTTACAACAATATTCAGGGCGCGCAATGACATGAGTTTGCTGTCATTACGAGGAGAGCAACGACGAAGTAATCTCCAAGTGAATAAAAAAATTAAATTATTTGCGGTTGTTAACAGCTTCAGCAATTTGATCGATCAGTTTTTTAACTCGAGCATGCTTCATTTTCATTGATGCTTTATTCACTACCAAACGTGAACTGATATCTGCAATATGTTCTAAAGGTTCAAGTCCATTCGCTTTTAATGTATTGCCGGTATCTACCACGTCAATAATAAAATCGGCTAAACCAACCAGTGGTGCTAACTCCATGGAACCATAAAGTTTAATAACTTCAACTTGCTTACCTTGCTCAGCATAATAACGGCGCGCGCAATTTACAAACTTTGTTGCGATACGTAGGCGCCCTTCAGGTTCTTTTGCTCCCACAGGTCCTGCTGTCATTAATTTACATTTTGCTATTTCTAAATCCAGTGGCTCATATAAACCTTCGCCACCGTGTTCAAGCAATACATCTTTACCTGCCACACCAATATCAGCAGCACCGTATTGCACATAAGTCGGTACATCTGTTGCGCGAATAATAACGAGTTTCACATCATCATGGTTGGTATCAAGAATGAGTTTACGGCTGGTTTCAGGATCATCTTTTGGAACGATACCTGCGTGCGCAAGTAGAGGCATGGTTTCCTCATAAATACGACCTTTAGACAATGCGATAGTTAATGTTTCACTCATAACTTTTTCTTCTATTTATATATCAAACAATACAATTATTCGGGTACGCGACGAATGGTTGCGCCAAGCATTAATAATTTTTCTTCAATACATTCGTAACCACGATCGATATGATAAATTCGCTCAACGACAGTTGAGCCTTCTGCAACCAGTCCTGCGATAACAAGACTGGCTGATGCCCGTAAATCTGTTGCCATTACAGGTGCGCTTTTTAATTCTTTCACACCTTTTACAATAGCAGTATTGCCATTCACTTCAATATCAGCACCCATGCGTTTTAGTTCTTGTACATGCATAAAACGATTTTCAAAAATCGTTTCTGTAATACTTGCAGTACCTTCAGCTACCGCATTAAGAATAGAAAACTGCGCTTGCATATCCGTTGGGAAAGCTGGGTAAGGTGCTGTACGTACATCAATCGCTTTTGCACGTTTACCTTTCATATCTAAAGAAATCCAGTCTTCACCCATTTCTATTTCTGCACCAGCCTCTTCCAGCTTTGAGATAACAGCATCTAATAAAGTTGGATCGGTATCTTTTAATTTTACTTTACCGCCGGTTACGGCAGCTGCAACCAAATACGTTCCAGTTTCAATTCTGTCTGGCAAAATATCATAAGTGGTGCCGTGCATACGCTCCACACCTTCAATGGTGATGGTATCTGTACCTGCGCCACTGACTTTTGCACCCATTGCATTTAAGCAATTCGCCAGGTCAACAACCTCAGGTTCACGTGCAGCATTTTCAAGTATGGTTGTACCATCGGCTAAACATGCCGCCATCATTAAATTCTCTGTACCGGTAACAGTCACAACATCTAAAACAATTTTTGCACCTTTTAAGCGTTTACATTTTGCTTTGATGTAACCATTCTCAACCGTTATGTCTGCACCCATTAATTCTAAACCATGGATATGTAAATTCACCGGACGTGCACCAATGGCACAACCACCCGGTAGCGAAACTTCAGCTTCACCAAAACGTGCTAACAACGGTCCTAAAACCAGGATTGATGCCCGCATAGTTTTTACTAACTCATAAGGCGCAACATAACTTTTAATGGTTGTTGGATTTACCTCAACATCCATCTTTTCATCCATGGTTAAGCTCACACCCATGCGACCTAATAATTCCATTGTCGTGGTGATGTCATGCAAATGCGGAATGTTACGTATTAAAACAGGTTCATCAGATAATAATGTTGAAACAATAATAGGCAAGGCAGCATTTTTTGCACCTGAAATTCGAATTTCACCGTTTAAAGGTTTGCCGCCGGTAATGATTAATTTATCCATAATAATTTTATTCTTTTATAATTGTTTAAACTTATTGTCTCTGATAACGAGATTACTTAACCATTAGTTTTTGAGCTTTTGCGTACTCTTCGGCTGTATATGTTTTAATAGTTAATGCATGTACTTCACCATTAGTAATTTTATCGCCTAAAGTGGCATACACTTTCTGCTGCTTTTTAACTAATGATAAACCATCAAAGATGTCACCAATTACGATCGCTTCAAAGTGACTACCATCACCTTCAACTTTGACTTCACAGTCAGGCAAACCCGCCTGAATCATTTTTTGTACATCTTCTGGATTCATGAAAATCACCCGTTCTGCTAACAATTTAAATTCGGTTAATAATGACCCTGCTCGATATCCTGAAATTTAAGAAAATCCAGCGAAAAACTAATGCCTGAGCCATTTTTGAAGTGCGCTATTGTAGCGCGAGAGAAGGATATCGGATACGGCTAATGTGAGGTTTACCACCCAAATTAAGCGGCTATTAAGCCTAAACATGATTGATTTAACGTAATTTTGTTCAATTTGGAGTGAAATTGGTAAGAATCCAGTCGATTCAAGAATTATGTGGATAAATTCTACTTTTTGTTGAGAGGCAAAATATCCAGTAATCCACTAATACCAGCAATATCTTGCATCTGTTGCGGTAAATTTGAAAATAAAAGAGTACATTTTGTCTTGTTAGCAATTTGCATTGTATCAACCAATAAAGCAACACCTGCACTATCACTACGAGAAACCAGGGCAAGATCTAAGGTAAATGTATCTCCATCAACCCCGGAAATAAGATCAAGTAATTGTTTTGAGACAGCAGGAACTGTTTGCATATTGAGTTCACCCTCAATCGCATAAATGCCTTTTGATTGTTCAGTTATTTTTGGCTGCATTTTAATTATTTTTTATCTTTATCAATAAAGCTATCAACAAAACGACTGATTAATTTTTCTAGAACCAAAGAACTTTGAGTAAGTTTTAATTTATCTTTATCCTGCAAGTTCTCTTCATCACCACCGGCCTCAAGTCCAATGTATTTTTCACCGAGTAAACCCGCTGTATAAATGCTTGCAGAAGTATCTTTAGGTAATGTGTTGTACTGGCTTTCAATGCGAATTTTTACAACAGCTTCAAATCTTTCTCCATCAAAAGAAATGTCACTGACTCGACCAATTCGTACACCAGACATAGTCACTGGAGATTTAACTTTTAAGCCACTCACATTTTCAAAGTTAGCTGTAATCTCATAACCTGCATCAGTACTGTATATATTTAAATTGCTGACTTTCATAGCCAGCATAAATAATGCAACCAAACCGGCAGCTATAAATAAGCCCACTAAAATTTCTGTTTTTCTTGTGTTCATCATCCTGACCTCAGAACATGATTGCTGTAAGAATAAAATCTAGACCTAAAATGGCTAGAGAAGAATGTACTACTGTTCGCGTGGTTGCTCGACTCACACCTTCAGATGTTGGTATTGCATCGTAACCTTCAAATACGGCAATCCAGGTTACAACAACACCAAACACGATACTTTTAATGACACCATTTAAGATATCATCATAAAGATCAACACTGGCTTGCATTTGAGACCAGTAAGCCCCTTCATCAACGCCTAATAAACCAACCCCCACAAAATCACCGCCAATAATACCAACAGCACTAAAGATGGCAGCTAAAAGCGGCATTGAAATAAAACCGGCAAGAAAACGGGGAGTAAGCACACGACGAATAGGATCAATTGCCATCATTTCCATGGCAGAAAGTTGCTCGGTCGCTTTCATCAGTCCAATTTCAGCCGTTAAAGCGGAACCTGCACGGCCGGCAAATAGTAACGCGGCAACCACTGGGCCTAATTCACGTACCAGGGATAACGAGACCATGACACCCAGTGTTTCTTCCGCACCAAAATCAACCAGAATATTATAGCCCTGCAGACCTAGCACCATGCCAACAAAAAAACCGGATACCAATATAATAAGGACAGATAAAACACCGACATAATATAATTGCTGAATGATGAGAGGCCAACGTAACAACATACTTGGCAGTCCGGCCATGATATGTCCTAACAAAATATGAGCCCGACCTAACCGCTGGAAAAAAGTTAAGCCACTATGGCCAAGACCTTGAATAAAATTAAGCATGCTTTTTATTTATTACCTGCTGCAAGTAAATCTTCTGCATAATCAATAGCAGGATAATGAAACGGCACAGGACCATCAGGTAATCCATTCATAAATTGTTTTGCCCATTCAGAACCAGATTCATGTAACGCTTTAGAGCTGCCATGAGCAACAACCTTACCACCCGATAATAAATAAATCGTATCTGAAATTGATGACGCTTCCTTAATATCATGCGAAACAACGATACTGGTTAAACCTAAAGTATCGTTCAACTCACGAATCAAGCGAACTAACACACCCAACGAGATAGGATCCTGTCCAGTGAAAGGTTCATCGTACATTATCATCATAGGATCAAGAGCAATTGCCCTGGCCATTGCGACACGTCTTGCCATACCACCAGATAATTCACTCGGCATTAAGTTACGCGCTCCACGTAAACCCACCACCTGAAGTTTCATTGTCACTAAAGTGCGAATCATTTTTTCAGAAAGTTGAGTATGTTCTCTGATAGGAAAGGCAATATTATCGAAAACATTCATATCCGTAAGCAAAGCACCGTTTTGAAACAGCATGCCCATACGTTTACGTAATTGAAATAAAGCAGAACGGCTTAGTTTTGTGACTTCAATTCCATCAACTTTTATGCTTCCTGTTAAAGGTTTAATCTGGCCACCAATTAAACGTAATAGAGTGGTCTTACCTGTTCCGCTTGGCCCCATAATCGCGGTCACTTTACCGCGCTCGATATCCATATCAATACCATCAAAGATCATACGATCACCGCGAGCAAAACTAAGATTACGAATTTCAACTAATGGTGTAGTTGTTGATGTGTCTGTCATATTCTGATTGTTACCTAGCTGTTAAACAATTGCTACAGCAAATTTAAAATAATATCTGCATTGCGTAGTAGTTCCAAAGATGGAGGGTCGCCATCAAAACATAAAACAGAAATACGATTTTCATTTGATGCCGTTAAACATCCTTCAATAACTTTTCTTAAACCTGCCATATCCAGGTTATCCGAAGAAATTTTACTTATCGCCAGGGAACCACGTTGTAAGTTTTCACTTTCCTGATGCTCACCATGCCATACTTCAGCAATATTTTGTTCTATTAAAATATTTTTAAATTCTTTTAAAAGTTCAGTTCCACACTTATCAATACAAACAGGTGCAACCTCTTGCGCTTTGTCCAGGCGTTTTTGAAATAATTGAATATCATCCTGAAAATTATGATTAACCTGAAAAACCAAACCAAGACAAAATTCACCTAGAATATTTGCTTTCTTCAGTGCTGTAGCAAAACGTTGTTCATCCTTTAAAATGTCAATTGAGATTTCTAAAATAAAACGAAAAGAATCAGAAATATCTTCTGTCCATTCCGTTAAATCCGAGGTATTTAAATTAGAGCCATTAATCCACTCAGCTGCAGGAACATAAACCACTGGAAATTCATTGGAATAAAAACCCAGTTGCCATTCTTCAGGTAAATCTTCTGTGTAAAAGTCATCTAACCACGCTTGATGTTTCCAGCCACATGCCCCCATTAGCACCCGGTGTGTTTCTACTGACATATTGCACCCTTAAAAATATATAAAAAATGCATGTTACTCCCTAATATATGAAATAATACTCATTCTTGGTAAATCTTCGTTACAGTGACAGATTATGGGCAACGTAGTTCAATTTAAGAAACCCAGATTAAAAGAAAAGTTTAAGGGGCGCACACTGTGTAAAAGCGGCTTCCATAAATGGGAAATCGTAGAAACCCCCTTTGACGTAAAAAAAGGCAAGCTACTCACCGCATATCGCTGTTCGCGTTGTGGAGCAATAAAAACCGGAAAAAAATAAAAAGTGATTCCTCAAGTTCAAACGTCTTTGTTTAAAAAACTTATATTAATTATCAGTCTCAGTATTCTCTCTGCTTGTGCAAGTGTGCCCGGTGGTCCTACTGAAGGTGACCCGTTTGAATCGTATAATCGAGCAATGTTTAGCTTTAATGATACGCTCGATGAATATGTCCTTAGACCTGTATCAGAAGGTTATGATGCAGTTCTACCTAGTCCTGTTAAAACGGGCGTATCAAATGTATTTAGTAACCTTGATGATATATTTGTTGTCATTAATGACATACTGCAATTCAAATTTGTACAAGCAATAGAAGATACTACTCGATTTATATTTAATTCCACCATTGGTTTATTTGGCCTGATTGATGTTGCAACGCCAATGGGTTTACCAAAACATAATGAAGATTTCGGTCAAACTTTCGCCACATGGGGAATCGGTAGTGGTCCTTATGTGGTCTTACCTTTTTTTGGTTCGAAGACTTTGCGTGGTACCGGTGGTTTTATAATTGAAAGCATCTATGATCCTGTCTATGAAATTGAAAATGATGATGCCAGGTGGGGTACAGTTTCGTTGCGAGCTATTGATACCCGTTACAAATTATTAAGTGCCAGCAGAATTGCCGAACAAGCTGCCGTAGACAAATATTCTTTCATTCGTGATGCCTTTCTACAACATCGGAAAAATTTAATTTTTGATGGCAATCCTCCAATAGAAGACGCGCTTCCTGTGCCCGAAACAACATCTGAAGATCTGGATCTTGAAAAAGAACTGGGCTTTTAATATAGCAATTAAAGAAATGAAGAGAAGTTAGAAGTGGATCAAAATATTTTACTTTCAGTTATGGCCATTATCATTGGCTTTGGTTTGTTGGTTTGGGGAGCAGAACGTTTTGTTCATGGTGCTGCCGCTATCGCTAAAAATTTCGGTGTCCCACCGCTTATTATTGGCCTTACGGTAGTAGGTATTGGTACTTCAGCACCTGAAATACTGATTTCCATGGTTGCTGCTTACGAAGGTAATCCTGCCCTTGCAGTCGGTAATGCTTTAGGCTCAAACATTACAAATATTGCCTTAGTACTCGGCATTACAGCCCTGGTGATGCCACTCACGGTAAAATCTGAAACGTTACGTCGCGAATACCCCATCATGTTTACTGTTATGTTGCTTGCGTTAGCGCTGGTAATGGATGGCCACCTTGGTCAAATAGATGGTTTGATTTTAATCTCAGGATTATTTGTTATGTTGTACTGGATGATACAAACAGCAAAAAAACAAAAACGTGATCCAATGGAAAAAGAATTTGAGCAAGAGATACCGAAAATTACAACTCAAAAAGCGTTTCTATGGTTTTTCATCGGGCTTGTATTACTCATCATCAGTTCACGCGGCCTGGTCTGGGGCTCGGTCAATATTGCAAAAGCAGCCGGCATCAGTGATCTTGTTATCGGTTTAACGATTGTTGCAATAGGAACAAGCTTACCTGAACTTGCTGCATCAATAATGAGTGCATTAAAGAAAGAACACGATATCGCCATAGGTAATATCATTGGCTCGAATATGTTCAATATGCTCGTGGTATTTGGTATACCCGGTTTAATGAGTCCACACATCATTGACTCTGCAATTTTAAGTCGCGACTTTCCCTTTATGATTGTTTTAAGTATTGCCTTATTCATAATGGCGTATGGATTTAAAGGTGAAGGACGTATTAACCGTTTCGAAGGTAGCCTGCTTTTAGGTGGCTATGTTACTTATATGGTTGTGCTTTATTACACAGCGATAGTTTAAATAATCTTCAGGAGTACTCACTATGGAACAACTAAATATCCAGGCATCAAAAATTAAATGTGGCGGTTGTGTTAGCAGTATAGAAAAAGGCTTAAATGGTTTTACTGGAATTACTGAAGTTAAAGTAGACGTTGAAAGTAATGTAGTGAGTATTCAGGGGAATGAGCTTGATAAAACTGCTATTAAAACTAAATTAGCTGAGTTGGGATATCCTGCGGTATAACGTTATAAGTCACACCCAAGATGTTCTTCAATAAACTCACGCACGCAACCATAACCGCCTTTGTTCGTTAAGACTACGTCTACGATGTCTTTTATTGACTTCATGGCATCGGCTGGACAAGCAGTAAAACCTGCGGCATTAATAATGTCGCGATCATTGATATCATCACCAATATAGGCAACCTCTTTCATATCAATATCCATATCCTTACACCACTGTTCTAAAATGCCGAGTTTAGGATCGGTACCAACATATAATTTTTTAATGCTTAATGTTTTGGCTCGGCCTTCGATGATCTTTGATTTAAAACCGGAACTAAGTAAACCTACTTCAACACCCTGCTTTTGTAACTCAATAATACCGCGACCATCTTTAGTATCAAATCGTTTAATCTCTTCACCACTTTCAGAGTAGTACATACCACCATCGGTTAAGGTGCCATCTACGTCCAGGCCAAGAAATTTAATACCAGATTTTAAAGACATATTTATTAACCTTATTGTTATTCCCCCTCCCTCTGGGAGGGGGTTAGTGGGACGAGTCCATGGATGTGCTAAGTTAGAACAATGCATTAGGGCAGGACGCCCGTAAATAGGATAACGCAGGAGCAGTTATCGAGGAGCAATTGTCGAGGGGAAATATTTAAATCACCCCACCCTGGCCCTCCCCTTTAAAGGGAGGGGTAAATATATCTTATATAATTGTTCTTCCAACTGCAGTTGCAATCGGATGTAATGTTGTTAACAAGTCACGGAACATATCATGATCAAGTTGTTGTGCCGCATCTGATTTTGCAACTGAAGGATCAGGATGTACTTCGATTAACAAACCTTCAATTCCCATCGCCGTACAGGCACGAGCCAGATCAGGTACACCATAGCGATAACCTAACGCATGACTAGGATCAAGAATAATAGGTAGATTGGTGTATTCTTTTAAATACGCTACCCCACATAAATCCAAAGTAAAACGAGTTTTAGTTTCAAAGGTACGAATACCACGTTCACATAAAATTACGTTGTCGTTACCGGCAGATAAAATAAACTCAGCTGCCTGAACAAACTCCTGCAACGTTGAGCCAAAACCACGTTTTAACAGAATAGGTTTACGAGACTTACCGCAAGTACGCAAGATACCCTGGTCGTACATTGCCTTTGCACCAATTTGAATAATATCAGCATATTCAATAATTTCATCAACGTGTGTGGTGTCACGCACCTCAGTAATAATATTTAAACCAAATTTACTGCGCATTTTATCCAGCAGTTTTAAACCTTCTAAACCCATACCCTGAAATGAATAGGGTGAAGTACGTGGTTTGTAACAACCTGCTCGCAATGTTTTAATGCCTTGTTCAACCATTAACTCAGCAGATTGTGTAATTTGTTCTTCAGATTCTACAGAACAAGGTCCGGCAATAACCATCGTGTTATTGTTAGTCCCACCAATCTTTACACCATTAATATCAATTTCACGTGTTTCACTAAAATAGTCGGCACTGGCAAGTTGCATATCATTAGGGAATGGGAAACTCGCTTCAGTAATGCTTTCATACTGCGCTGGTACTTCTTGTAATGCTGATGGTGTTACTAAGACATGAAAGTCAGGTTTCTTAATATGAAATGCGTCTAAGTCTTGTGCTACTTTTGCTACTTCAGCGTCTGCGACACTGTTTTTTAAATGAATAATCATAACTCGCCTTTAATCAAATTGAAGAAAGTCACCGCTCCGGTCACTTTGTTTGTGTCATCAACAACAGGTAAATAAGAAATTGCAAAACTCTGTTGTTTTATAAAACTTAATAATTCCTTAACACTGAAATTTTCGTTTGCTGTTACCGGGTTAGTATTTGTTATATCCGCAACACTGACATTATTCAGATTGTCAGTATGTTTTAACAAACCTTTACGCACATCAGCATTTGTCACAATGCCATCCAGTTTACCATTATCATCAATTAATATTGTGAAACCGACATCATAATCTTCTATAGATTGAAGAATTCCTGTGACGTTACGATCTTTAAGTTTTAATAGAGGCAGCTCATCCGTCGTGCGCATAAAATCTTTCACCTGAAAATGTGAATCAACTTCATGTGTTTTCAGATTAAGCATTGCTGCCCCCATAGATTCACTTGTCATTAAGTAGGAACCTGAGACCGAAGAGTAAACGCCCATGTTGCGCAATATAAATGACACCTCACCGTTCACGCCACCATCGACATGAATTTTTTTATTAGGATATTTTTGCCTGAATTGACGAATTTTTTTGAAATTCGATTTATCAAACTCACCACCGCTTTGACCCGGCGTGGTTGTCATAAATAATATGAAATCAAATTTTTCCGAATACTCATCAAAAACAGAAATCTCTGTTTCTGAAGTAATTGCCAAACCCAGTTTGGCAATAATGCTTGCAGGAACGGTTAACTTTTCTTTGAGATTTTCATATTGAAAAGTCACATAATCAACGTTAAGTTCTGCGGATTTGGCAAAATATTTTTCAGGTTCAGAACTGATAATATGGAGATCAACAGGTGTCTTACTTAGTTTTTTAATTTCAGCAATATCATCAAATACACTCAAATCATCGTTACAGTCAATATGAAAAAAATCTGCACCATGCACATCAAGATCTTTGATGATTTCAGGCAGAGACTGACTTTTGCTGGAATAGACAGAGGCGGAGATTTTCATGAGTTTTTAACTGTTTTCAGTGACTTAATGTTAGATAACATAGTAATGGCAAGCTACTGTAGGGTCAATATATCCCGTTTCGCTTAACTCACTATGACAGGGATTTTTTTAGAGGCAACCATGCAAAGTCTACTCTTACTCAAACAATAAGTATTGTTGGCTCCACTGCGTTTGAGCCAACCTACATCTTGCGTATATTCTCAGTAGGTGGGTTCAAGGAGCACTGTAGAACCGCTGCGCGTTTTACCTCAGAACTGCAAATCTTGCAGTCCATCAGGTACTACTTCGCGTTGCTTAGGTCGCATCAGCACTTCTTCGCTTTGCTCAGGGCGTGAATGACGGAACAAACAAAGAGCTAGCTAAATTATGTTGAGGTGAGCACTTGCGCTGCATTCGGACTAACATTACGTTAGAATAACCACATATTATTAATAAAATAACATTGGCAAAATCATCTATGAGCTTCCGCATTGTAATCCCTGCACGTTTCGCTTCCAGCCGCTTACCGGGCAAACCGTTACGAGATATTTGTGGCAAACCCATGATCGAACGTGTCATTGAACAGGCTAAAAAGAGCGATGCTGAAGAGGTCATTGTTGCGACTGACTCAAATGAGATTGCAGATGCGATTTCTGCTCTTGATATTCGGGTTTGTATGACTCACGAAAATCACCAATCGGGAACAGAACGCTTATCTGAAGTAATTGAACAACTGGGTTTTGATGACGAACAAATTTTAATTAATTTACAGGGTGATGAACCGATGATGCCCCCCGTTTGTTTAAACCAGGTGGGCCAGGCACTTGAAAAAGACAGTAATGTAAAAATGGCCACCCTGTGCACGCCCTTAACGGATATCGAAGAACTCTTTGATCCACATGCAGTAAAAGTTGTAAGAGACATTAATGATTTCGCCCTTTATTTCACGCGCGCAGCTGTGCCCTGGTCTCGTGACTGCTTTAATCAGCTGCCGCGAGAATTACCAAAAAACCAGGACTATCAACGACACATTGGGCTATATGGGTATAGGGCAGGTTTTATAAAACAGTATTTAGAATGGCAAAGCAGCGATATCGAGAAAACGGAATCTTTGGAGCAATTACGTGTCCTTTATTATGGTGAAAAGATAAAAGTCATAACAGCCGAAATACCACCGGGGCCCGGTGTTGATACTATTGAAGATTTAAACCGTGTCTGCGAGATGATTACCAAATAAAATATGAAAGATATTCTGGACAAAGCTGCAAAAATCAAACTACTTGTTTTTGATGTTGATGGTGTACTCACCGATGGTCGTTTGATTGTCGGTGACGATGGACAGGAGTATAAAGCCTTCTATTCTAAAGACGGCTTAGGCATGAAAATGTTACAACAAACCGGCGTTAAGATTGCCGTTATTACTGCTCGCACTTCTGACGTTGTGATCCATCGAATGCAAAACCTCGGAATTAAACATATCTACCAGGGACAATTAGAAAAACTACCTGCTTTTGAAAAAATATTAACCGAATTAGACCTGACAGCAGAACAAGCTGCTTATGTTGGCGATGATGTGATTGACCTGCCCGTTCTGAAACAAGCGGGATTGGCTATTACTGTTGCAGATGCACACCCTCTGGTTAAGCAACATGTGCATTGGCAAACGCCACAGTGTGGTGGTCGTGGTGCTGCTCGTGATGTATGCGAACTTATTATGCAGGCACAAGGTACGCTTGAAGCACATTTTCAAAAATATCTGGGTAGCAAGACGTAGTGAGCAAGCTACATTACTTAACTGCACTGTTACTCATTATCTTGCTTGCTATTGTAAGTGGTTGGGTTTTTGAATCTATAGAAAAAAATCCAGTACTGACGACAAAAAAACCAAGGCATGATCCTGATTACTTTTTGAAAGACTTTACCGCAACCACCATGGATAAAACAGGGAAACCTGCCTACCAGGTTAAAGCCCGTTATCTTGAACATTTTCCTGATGACAATAGCATGAAGTTACAACAGCCTTTATTCTCATTTTATGAAAACAATATTAAGAGCTGGACCGCACAGGCAAATGAAGCAGTCATTCTACAAAAAAATGAAATAATTCATCTCAAGGGTAAGGTTGTTCTAAAACAGCTGTTAAGCTCGAATAAAAATGCCCTGCCAATGACCTTAACTGCAGAACAGCTCACCATAGAACCAGAACAAAATCTTGCGCATACAACATCGAAAATCAAACTCATTCAAGGAAATAACTCTATACAGGCAATCGGTATGCGCGCCGATATGAATAAAAACAGAATTGAATTTTTATCCAAAACCCGGAGTCATTATGTTTTGCCTGCAAAATAAATTTTTCTTTCTGTTTAGTCTGTTGATACTAACTATCATCATCCGTCCTGCTTTTGCGGCTAACTTAAATCAAGAGACGATTGATATCTCAGCAAAATATTTATTGCTGGATGAAAAGAATGGTGTCAGTAAATATAAGGGGGCGGTCTTCTTTAAAAAAGGCACACTCCGTATTAAGGCCGATACCATTACGTTGTATCATAATGGTGGTAAATTAACTAAAGCTTTGATTGTTGGCTCTCCCGCAGATGTGCAGCACTACCCTGATAATGAGGCCAAAGTTCACTCTCAGGCAAAGGAAATGGAATATTTTGTAGATGAAGAACGCCTAACACTAAAAGGACAAGCCTTTGTTGATCAAGGCGATCGTCACTTTAGTGGTGAGACTATTGAGTATGATACTCGTCAACGCACCATTACAGCGGCTGGTAATCAGAACAATTTAATAAAATCAGAAAAAACCCCGTCAAAAGGGCGAGTACATGTCATTATTGGTCCTGATAGTAAAAGTACTGAAGACAGCGCAAATGATAAGAATAAAGATCAAATAGCAGATGAATAAAGCAGTTAATATATTAAAAGCCGATAACCTTTGTAAAAGTTACAAAGGACGAAGTGTTGTGCAAAACGTGTCCATGGAAATTCATAGTGGAGAAGTTGTTGGATTACTCGGGCCCAATGGCGCTGGCAAAACAACCTCCTTCTATATGGTTGCAGGCCTTGTAGGTGCTGACAAAGGTAGTATCACACTCGGTGACAAAGATATTACCCATTTTCCTATGCACCAACGTGCCCGTTTAGGCATTGGTTATTTACCTCAGGAAGCCTCTATTTTTCGTAAGTTATCCGTTACAGATAACATTATGGCTATATTACAAACCCGCAAAGAACTCAGCACTGTCGAGCAAGAACAAAAACTTGAAGACTTACTCGAAGAACTCCATATTGGACATATCAGAAATGGATTAGGTATGAGCCTGTCAGGCGGAGAGCGTCGACGTGTTGAAATAGCTCGCGCTCTGGCAACTGAGCCACGTTTCATTCTGTTAGACGAACCGTTTGCGGGGGTTGACCCCATTTCAGTACGTGATATCCAATCCATTATCCAACACCTGAAAGAACGCAACATTGGCGTCTTAATAACCGACCATAATGTTCGGGAAACTTTAGGCATTTGTGAACGAGGCTACATAATGAATGCGGGGGAAGTCATCGCTAGTGGTAAACCCGATGATTTACTAAATGATAAAAAAGTTCGTGAAGTCTATTTAGGTGAAAACTTCAAGCTCTAAATTCAAAAGACACAATAAAATCATTACTACACATTCTCTCAAAATAAGCTAAAATTAGATTAAGCCGGTTAAATATAATATGAAGGTGCCGGTACTTTTTAATACTATATGAAACAAGCACTCCAATTCCGATTAGGTCAAAATTTGACCATGACCCCCCAGCTGCAGCAGGCGATCCGTTTGTTGCAATTGTCTACACTCGAATTAAACACAGAAATTCAAGACGCCCTTGATTCCAATATGATGTTGGAAGTCGGGGATGAGGGGGAAAGTAACTCAAACGAAAATGAAAATACAACTAGCGCTGAAGAAAATACCCAAGCTACATTAGAGGCTAGTGACACTACGCAAAATGAGACTTTAGAAACGTCAAATGAAACTAATTTAGAAAGCACATCAGAAGCAACAACCTCCGATACCATGCCAGATGATTTACCTGTAGATACATCATGGGATGATATTTACGATTCAATTTTACCTGGCACAACTTCCGCGGCCTCCTCATCTTATAATGCAGATGATCAACCAGAAGTTTACACATCAAGTACCGAAAACTTACACGACCGTTTGCGCTGGCAATTAAAGATGACGCCATTCAGCGAAATCGATGCTGCGATTGCTGAAGTTATTGTTGATGAAATTAATGATGATGGTTTCCTGCAAGGTAGTATTGAAGATATCACTGCATCATTAGCAGATCTCGGTACCGATATTGAAGTTGAAGCAGATGAAGTTGAAGCTGTATTAAGACAAATTCAAAACTTTGATCCAGCAGGTGTAGGTGCACGTGACTTACGTGAAAGCATTTCTATCCAGTTACATCGCCAACCCAATGATGTTGATTTACGAGAATATGCCATTACATTAGTAGATAACTACTTTGATTTACTGGCGAACCGTGAATACCCACAACTGATGCGTAAGTTAAAAATTTCTGAAGATGATTTAAAAGATGTTATTCAACTTATCCAGAGTATGAACCCTCGCCCGGGTGGACAGGAAAATGTAAACAAGGCGGAATATATTATTCCCGATGTTACCGTTAAAAAAGTGAATAATACCTGGAAAGTTGAGCTCAACTCAGATGCAGCACCTAAGTTACGCATAAACTCAACTTACGCCAACATGATCAAAGATGTAAAAAGCAGTGAGGATAACTCTTCAATGAAAAATCATCTGCAAGAAGCCCGTTGGTTCATTAAAAGCTTATTAAGTCGTAACGAAACACTATTAAAAGTTGCACATTGCATCGTTGAACGACAAAAAGAATTTCTTGAGCATGGTGAAGAAGCCATGAAAGCTTTAGTCCTGCATGATATAGCTGAGGCAGTTGATATGCATGAATCAACTATTTCTCGTGTTACAACTAAAAAGTACATGCACACCCCAAGGGGTATCTTTGAATTAAAGTATTTCTTTTCCAGCCACGTTAGTACTGCAAGTGGAGGAGAATGTTCGGCAACTGCAATTCGCGCATTAATTAAAAAACTGGTTGCGGCAGAAACGCCTAAGAAACCTTTGAGCGATAATAAAATAGCTATCATCCTCGAAGATCAGGGAATTAATGTTGCGCGGCGAACAGTCGCTAAATATAGAGAGTCGTTAGCAATTCCACCATCAAATGAACGCAAACGACTCGCTTAACAGCACGTAAAGGAGAAAACTATGCAATTAAATATTACTGGACACCATGTCGAGGTTACTGATTCTTTAAAAGCTTATGTAGCAGAAAAACTGGAACGCCTCGAAAAACATTTTGACCACGTCAATAATGTCCATGTAATTCTAAGTGTAGAAAAGCAGCGACAAAAATCTGAAGCCACTGTGAATATAAATGGTGCAAGCTTATATGCAGATTCAACAGAAGAAGATATGTATGCTGCAATTGATTCAATGGCCGATAAACTTGATCGCCAAATCAAAAAACATAAAGAAAAGCTCAAAGATCACCATCGTCAGGAAGGTAGTGATATTAAGCACCAACAACCTGTTACAGAAGAAGAAGAGTAAGGAATACTCACAAATGCAGTTATCTGAAATCATTAATGTTAATCGCATAAAAAGCGGTATTAATGTCAAAAGTAAAAAACGTGCACTTGAAGCATTAAGTGAACTTGTTACTCAGGATCAAAATCAACTTGATGCGAGTGATATATTTGATAGCTTAATCGCACGTGAACGTTTAGGTGCAACTGGCGTGGGGTATGGTATAGCCATACCTCACGGCCGGATTAAAAACTGCAAAAAAATAACCGGAGCGTTTATACAATTAGATCAAGGCGTAGACTTTGATGCGGTTGATAATCAACCTGTAGATATGATGTTCGCCCTGGTAGTACCGGAAGAGTCTACCGATGAGCACTTACAAGTACTTGCTTTATTAGCCTCTATGTTTAATGAAGAAAGTTTTCGTGAAAAATTACGTCAAAGTAAAAGTAACGATGAAACCTACCAATTGCTAACCGAGTGGCAACAATCTAACTAATCATGAACAACGATCTCACTACTCGCGATTTCATACAAAGTCATGGCGAAAGACTGGGATTAATCTGGCAGGCTGGAAAAGAAGGCGAAAGCCGACTATTACAAAATAAAAAACCTGTTTCAGGAATACCCATCGCAGGGTTTCTAAACCTGGTCAAACCTAATCAGGTTCAAGTCCTTGGACCAGAAGAAGTTAAATACCTGGAACAACTGGGAAAAAACTCTCACAAAGATGCGATATCACGTTTATTTGAATGTGAACCCGCAATAATTGTTTTTGCAGGTATTACTAATAGTGACGAAATTGAAACTGCATTTATAGAAGCAGCCAATCAAACCAATACACCATTATTTTACTCCAGCCTGCCCAGCAACGAACTCACTGAATTATTGCAATATCATCTTGGTCGCTTATTAGGTGACAGCAAGATCATGCATGGTGTTTTTATGGAAGTCATGGGTATCGGTGTTTTACTCACAGGTCCCAGCGGGATAGGTAAAAGTGAGCTTGCACTGGAACTCATTAGTCGAGGCCATAGACTTATCGCGGATGACGCACCCGAATTTAGGCGTAGTGCGCCCGATACTATTCGTGGTCGCAGCCCTGCCCTGTTAAAAGACTTTTTAGAAGTACGCGGTTTGGGTATTTTAAATATACGTGCCATGTTTGGTGATAGCTCTATCGTTGAAACCAAACGTTTAAGACTTATTGTGCATATCAACACTTTATTGGATAACAACAAATCTGATACTAAACTTTGGGAAATTGATCGTATTGGTGGCTCACAACGTAAAAAAAGCATCCTCGATGTAGACATACCGGAGGTACAGATCCCCGTTGCACCCGGCCGAAATGTTGCTGTCATTATTGAGGCTGCAGTTCGCAATCATGTTCTGTATCTAAATGGTTATAATGCAGCAGATGACTTTATAAAACGCCAACAGAAGCTCATCGACGGTGATTAAGACAATCTTGTGCTAAGCTGGTTAATATAATTTAAATTCACTAAATAAAAAAAATAACATTCAAAATTATGAAACTGGTTATCGTTAGCGGTTTGTCTGGCTCAGGTAAAAGTATTGCCTTGCAGGTACTCGAAGATCTCGAGTATTACTGCATTGATAATTTACCCATCAATATGCTTGAAGCCCTGACAAAAGAAATTATATCGGCAAAGCATGAATATGTCGCCATTGGTATAGATGCCAGAAATGTTGCTTCTGAGCTTGAAAGCTTCCCGGAACAAATCCAGCAATTACAAAAAACAGACATTGATTGTGAAATATTTTTTCTCGAGGCAAGTAGTGCTGCACTAATAAAACGTTTCAGTGAAACGCGCCGCAAGCATCCACTGAGTAACCAGGAAACACCTCTCAATGAAGCAATTATACAAGAACGTTTTTTACTCGAACCTATTTCATCTAAAGCAGACTTGCGTATAGATACCAGTTCAACCAATGTTCATCAGCTGCGTGATTTAATTAAAGTTCGCGTCAAAAAAGCCGACAATCAGAATATATCTATCATGTATGAATCTTTTGGCTTTAAACATGGTGTTCCCATTAATGCAGATTTTGTCTTTGACATTCGCTGTTTACCTAACCCTCACTGGGTTGCGGAACTGAGAACATTAACGGGCTTTGATGAACCCGTCATTGATTACCTGGATAGTCATAAAGAAGTGAAAGAAATGTTAAGCGATATTATGAATTTTATGGATAAATGGATTCCGAGATTTGAAGCCGATAATCGTAGCTATATAACCATTGCTATCGGATGTACTGGTGGACAGCACCGATCAGTTTACCTGGTAAATAAACTTGCCAAAATGACTGGAAATAAACACAATAACGTCCTTTCAAGACATAGGGAAATATCGTAATGGTCGGCTTGCTTGTCATCACTCACAATAACGTGGGAGGCGCACTTTTTGATGCTGCCATCTCTGTATTAGGTGATTGCCCTTTGCCATTCGAAATACTTCCTGTATCGCAAAATTGTGATCCTGAAGAACGATTCCAAAAAGCTCAAACATACTTAAAAAAATTAAATACTCCTGGTGATGGTGTACTTGTTATCACTGACATGTATGGTTCTACTCCAAGCAATATTGCCACTAAACTCGCAACTGATAATGTAACCATTATCACAGGAATAAATTTACCCATGCTTATAAGAATAATGAACTATCCAAAACTGTCTATAGATAAACTTGCAAATAAAGCTGTCAGTGGCGGGCAGACTGGCGTTATTATAGTTGAAAGATAAAGCTAAAGAATTCATCACGTGTTACAACAAACAACAACGATTATTAATAAACTTGGTCTGCATGCCCGAGCTGCGGCGAAATTTGTCATGCAAGCATCCTTGTTTGAGTCAGACATTAATCTGCAACGCAGTAATCAGAACGTTAATGGCAAAAGCATTATGGGTGTCATGATGCTGGCGGCAGCTAAAGGCTCAGAGGTTGAACTGATAATTGATGGCGTTGATGAAAAACAAGCAATGCAATCTTTATTAGAGCTTATTGAAAACCGCTTTGGCGAAGCAGAGTAAAGATCAAAAGCAAGATCAAGAGACTCAACGCAAAGGCGCAAAGAGCGCTAAGTAACGCAAAGTTAAAAAACATTCTTTAGCTTGAGCTTTACCTATATGGACGTAGGTAAATACGAAAGTAGTAGCTTTAGCTCAACGTTATAGCAAAAAAACGTTCGAATACTCACAACACAGAAATAATCATAAAAAACTTAGCGCCCTTTGCGTTCTTTGCGCCTTTGCGTTGAAATATTTTGATCTTGATTTTGACCTTATCTGGCTTAGGCATTACACTCATTAGCAACTACTGAGGGTTTATCATGCCTGGCACTTCATCTCAACAACAGGATACGCATAACACGCTGATTGAAAAAATCAGT
>JAUVEN010000001.1 GCA_030594815.1 Gammaproteobacteria bacterium | reverse complement strand
ACTTGATTACGCATTTTTTTCTTACGTAAAGCACAATCCAGAATAAAGGCAAATTCATAGGCGGGACCAAAACAACTAGCAAAAGGCATAGCACCAATTATAACAGGGCCTGGATTTTCAACTAATTTTTCATAGGCTACTGTCGCATCAACAGCATGGTCGGTGGTACAAATTGAAGTAGTGAAGCCTTCCGGACCACTTCCTGGTACTTCCTCAAAGGCTAAACGCGGGCCTGTCGCGATGACAAGGTAATCATAATTTACCGTATCACCATTTTTTAAATCTAATGAATTGGCATCCGCATTAATTTTCTCAACACGGCTATTTATGAAATTAATTTTTTTCCTGGTCAGTGTTTTTTCTAACGGTACCGAAATTTCTTTTTTCGTACGCCAACCAACAGCAACCCAGGGATTTGAAGGTGTGAATTGAAAATCCTCCCTCTCATCGATAACGGTTACTTCGTGTAATTTACCTAAAACTTCCTTCATTTCAAAAGCGCAGGGCAATCCGCCAACGCCGGCACCCATAATGACGATATGTGACATGGTTTAATCCTTCAATGTAGTGGTTAACGAATAGCTATTGATATAACTAGAGCAAAATATAGACCAGAACAATAAAACCAAAGTAAAACAATAAGTTACATGAAAACTCACTTCATTTATGACAAAAATGACAAAATATAACAATTATACTCTGTCAATAATGTCATAACTCAATTATAGTTCTGACATAAATGACAGGTTTAGGAAAAAGCGTATGCCAGGAAAATTTTTGAAAGATGGTCGGTTTGTAAATGAATTATTAAATACCCGTACCGAACCATCCGTAATAATTAACCGGGATTACATTATTGTTGCGGCAAATGCAGCCTATGAAAAGCTACATGATTTTAAAGTTGATAGTAAAAGTCATTGCTATGAAATTTCCCATCATTATAAAAAACCCTGTGATCAGGAAGGTGAAACATGTCCTCTAAAATTATGCCTTGAGAGTAATACCACTCAACGCTCCTTACATATTCACCAGACTAAACGCGGAGCTGAACATGTCGATATTAATCTTGCTCCCATTCATGATGAAAACGGTGAAATTAAATATTTCATAGAAAGTACCAAGCCCGTAATGTGTGCCAGCACTCATCCAAAAGCAACTGGCCTGGTTGGAAGTTCAATTGCATTTAACACCGTCATAGAGATGGTTCAACGTGTTGCCTGTAGCGATGTTAGCGTTCTGTTACAAGGGGAGTCGGGAACCGGTAAGGAACTCATTGCCGAAGCAATACACCACACAAGTGCTCGCTCAAAGGGCCCGTTCGTGGCAGTTGATTGCTCAGGGTTAACGGAATCATTATTTGAAAGTGAATTATTTGGCCATGAAAAAGGGGCTTTCACTGGCGCGCAAACGCGTAAAATTGGTTTAGCTGAAGCAGCCAATGGTGGTACTTTATTTTTAGATGAAACCGGGGATATCTCCCTTGGCTTGCAAACAAAACTACTACGCTTAATTGAAACAGGTACATTCAGGCGTGTTGGTGGTCTTGAAAGCATTAAGTCTGATTTTCGTTTAATTACGGCAAGCCACCGAAACTTGAGGATGATGGTTGATAATGGAGAATTCAGAAATGATCTCTATTATCGTATTAGTGCTTTTCCACTACATATCCCCTCCTTAAAAGAGCGTATTGAAGATATTCCTTTACTGGTTGACTCAATGCTTAAACGTTTTTACCCCGAACTCAATATCACGATTACCAATGAGGCCATTGAGTGTTTGCAGCAATATGGTTTTCCGGGGAATATTCGTGAACTGAGTAATATCGTTCAACGCGCAACATTAATGGTTGATGATGAAGAAATTCAACTGCAACATTTACCCGACGAATGTAAAAGTACTTTAAATGAAGATCAAAACAAAACCTGTTTCTCAGAGTTAATAACATTAAAGGTACTTGAAAAACGTTATTTAGAATGGGCATCTACTCGTGTCAACAATAAAGCAGAGTTAGCAAAAAAGTTAGGGGTGAGTGAGCGGACGTTATATCGGAAGTTTGAAGCCCATGAAGAAGCTTAAAAGATATTGAAGGTCGGCTTAAAAGCCAACCTTCAATATTACTGCATTAGATTTTTAAGCTTTACCAACGTGAAGCTTCTTCAAGCTCTTTCATGACTTCATTTTTTGATGCTTCTTTTGTATTCATCAAACACGCAACGTTACCGATACTTGCTACAGCAACACCATCACCTTCAACAACCCATCCACCAGGTGGTGTCCAGCCACTCATCTGGGTAAACATCGATAATTGGTCCGCGTTACCTTGTACCAGGCGTTTATAATCATGAGCAAACTTGGCAAAGCCTGCCAACATCTCATCCGGCATACCATACCCTTCAACCAGCGCACCATCATCACGAAAGTGGCAAACAGCAATAATGCCATCGACTGCTAATAATCGTTTAATCATTGATACAGTCCCCCTTTAACCGGCTAAAGCAGCATGAGCAGAGTCATAATCAACCTGACTATTTGGTACAACCACACCAAACTCTTCATTCACAATAACCGTCCAGTCAATGCCCACCATGGTGAAACCTTTAATAGGATAAAAACCTTTCATGCCGGTCATATTTTCCCAGCCACGTGCTTGCATGGTCGCAATTGCCATATTGGCAATACAAACATGACACAGCAAATCCAGAATTTGATCATTTAGCTCTGAACCATCAGCAATTTTACTTTCTGTTAACTCACCTTTGCTGGTGAATTTAAATGCACCAACTGCACCATCAACCGCCATTAATTTATTTAAATCTGACATTATTTACTCCAATATTATTTGAGAGCTTTGCATGGATAGCGAGAAGTCAAAGAACAAGATAAAACCGATGAAAAAGCGGAATGTACAATTAGTACATGAGCATTTTGAAGAGGTTTTAGTGAAGTTATTTGGCTTCGTAGCATTCGTGCATAGTTCTCTATTTAGACTAGTTGGCCTTCTTGATTAGGCACATTCTCGCGCATATACGTCATGATAGAATTTAGTGACGCACTACCATTTTCAATAAAGCAAAAATGATTGGCAATAACACAAACACTAAAATTTTCACCATTAACAATCCAGCCTCGAGAAGGGATACAGCCACAGTTATGACCTAAATTTTTAATCATATCCATTTGCATATGTACTGCCAGACTTGTTGATCGGCACATAATGGAAGCCATACGAGCCATGTCATCGTTCATTTCACCTTCGCAGGTAAAACGATCTCCACGATAGGAATACTCACCGGCAGCAATCACTCCGTCCATAGCAGCAAGTTCAGGAACTATACTCATACTCACCTCGCTTATTATTATTTTCTTGATATTCGACAGTCCTAGCTAACCGCAAACAGTCCTGAAATGCAACAAGAAATATTATTGACATTGATAAGTTTAATGAACAACATAAAGTCCTTATATAGTTAACAAATGCGAAACCAGTCATGCCAGCTAATTTATATCCCAGTATTCCAAAACGTTTACTTGCAGCCTTTTATGATGGTTTTCTTCTTTTAGCGACAATGTTTTTTGCCACCGCTTTAACCATGCCTTTTACCAAAGGTGAAATTGCCGCAGACAATAATATTTATATGTCACTTTATTTGCTGGTTGTTATATATATATTTTATGGATGGTTCTGGACTCATGGCGGGCAAACACTCGGTATGCGCGTATGGAAACAACAATTAGTACAGTTTGATGGGACAGCAGTCACCTGGCGACAATCATTAATTCGTTTGCTAACAGGTTTACCCGCCTGGCTCCTATTATTAGTCGGACTTCTATTGTGGATAGTCCCCGACAAAATAAATCTTGCAGAATCACTACAAGGGATCCCAAATTGGGCATTTGCTGTGACCGGTTTTATCTGGGTGGTACTTGAGAACCGTAGTAATACCTGGCGAGATAAGTTGAGTGGAACGCAAGTTATTTCTACTGATGAGAAAAACTAATTTAAGCCTGTTCTGATGTCGGCCAGAAGCTACCGTATCCCTACTAACGCCCCTTACCTACGTCCATGTAGGCAAAGACCGACCTACAATATTTTGTAACACTGATTTTCGTAGGTTGGACTTCAGTCCAACGAACATATTTAAACATCAACCTCTCTTTTTAAATATGCGTTGCAAATAATTACATTCGTGCATTTACTCAATCCTGCGTCAGGCTAAAGCCTGACCTGCATTAATGCCTTGCCATCATCGGATTTTTCGATAACTCCATGTTGTTAAAACTATAACCAGCAATGTAGGAAGTAATGCACTTAATATAGCCGGCACCCCGTAAACCAAACCCATTTGACCTATTAAACGACTCACTATATAAAAAGTAATCCCTACAAGAAACCCTAATAATATTTGCTTACCGATCGCAACATGCCGAACTGAACCAAAGACAAAAGGTATCGATAACAAAACCATCGCAAGAATAGTCAGTGGCCCAAAAAGTTTAGTCCAGTAAACTAATTCATATTTAGTATATTCCAAATCATTATTTTTCAAGTAATCAATATAACCATTTAACTTCCATATAGATAAGAGTTCTGGGCGAACTGCAACAATTTTTACCATATCTAGATCTAATAACGTTTGCCATTGCATTTCTTTTTTATGCTTTACCACAAATGAATTATTTTTATGGAGCGTTTCTTTTACTGACTTTAATAACCATTGTTTTCCATCATAATTTGCTTCTCTTGCTTCTATTTGGCGTTCGATCAGGTTTTTCTCAGAAAACTGGTATAAAGTGATACCAATCAACCGGCCATCACTGTCAACACGATTTACATTTATATAAGTATCTCCATCTCTTGCCCACAATCCATAGTCGGTATTCATATTAATTTGACGATGCAATGCTTTTATTCGTTGATCACTCGCGTACTGATGTAATGGCGGCGCAATACCTTCACCTATAACCATCGCAATTAACATCAACATAATCGCGGTTTTCATTATTGACCCAACAATTCGCAATAGTGAAACACCTGCCATACGAATAATCACCAGTTCATTATGATTTGCTAACCACCCCATACCCAACATCGTGCCGAGTAACATCGAAAGCGGAAATAATTCATAGATATGTTGAGGTAAGCGCAATAATGAATATTGTATCGCAGACCAGACAGTGTAATCCGCCCGGCCTATTTGGTTAGCTTCACCCGCGAATGCAAACAATTCATACAATACAATAAAAATAGTTAAAACTATTGTTACACCAGCAATAACTGACTGACCAATATAGCGATCTAAAATATTCATTATTGTTTTCTCTTAGAAAATAAATAACGAAAACCTGATTGTTGCATTAATAAAATTATTATCAGAACCAACAAAATCGCGTATACCCACCATAAACCAAGCATCGGCGGTACTTTGCCATTTGTTATCCATGATTTACCGACGTTTATTAAATTAGTCACGACAATGTATACCAATAAGCCTAAACCTAATCTTAAATACTGACCCTGGCGTGGTGAAGTTTGGCTCAAGGGAACAGCTAACACTGAAAGTAACAAACAAAGCATGACGGGAGCTAGCCGTGAGTGGAACTCAGTTGTATAGATTAACCCCTCTTTTTTTAATAACTCTAAAGTGGGTAAAGCGCTTTGTTTCTTCCGTTTTATTACCGATTTTTTTTCATGAACACGAACACCATGTTCCGCAAATTCAATCACTGTGTAATCAAGTTTCCCTCGTTTTCTCTGATAACGCACACCGTTTTCAAGTACCATAAATTGATCGCCGGTTTGCTGATTAATTTCACGTCGACCTTTATCCGCCCGAATAATTAACTCCGCATTCTTCTTTAAGCGTTGCTGTATGAATACACCCTGCATTTGAGTATGTTCAACATCCAAACCTTCAACATACATCACACCCTCGCCCGCTGATGATTCTCTAAAACGCCCGGCGACCATTCCTTCCAGCTCAGAAGCATTCTGTACTTTAAAACTGATTTCCTGTTGCAGACCATTGGACCAGGGAATAATTTGAAAAGAAAAAATACCGATCAGAATGGAAAAAAGAAAGGTAAAACTGAGTATAACCTTCACAATATAAAGCTGACTTATACCACTTGCGGATATCGCGGCCATTTCATTATTTTGGTAAAAACGGCTAAGTGTCATAAGAACAGCAAGATAAAGTGACAAAGGCAAAATAACCATTAACATTTTTAATGACTTGAGCCCTAACACTACCATTACGGTATTAATACTCAGGGTACCCGTAGCTACATCAGAAAAAACATTTACCAGTTGTCCACTTAAACCAATTATCATTAGAACCAGGCAAACAGCAAACAAAGTCTGTGTAATTTCTTTTATAAAATAACGCGCAATAATCATTTTTTATTTATATAAATTCACTTCATGTTTTACAGAAATCATCGTTAATGTGCTGAAAGCCAATACAATTTCGAGTAAGCTGGTGCACACAATATGTTATTTTAAGCTTACAGGAATCCCGTATGGAAATCAGCGTCAAAACCATTAACCTTGAAACAGTTAAATCGCCCTGCATTGTTGTTGGAGTGTGTGATAAACGTAAACTCACAGATTCAGCTAAGCAGCTAGATGATCTTGCAAACGGTTTCATCAGCAATGTACTCCGTCGCGGTGATATTTCAGGTGCCATTGATGACTCACTGATGCTGCACGATGTTCCAGGACTAAAAACTGAACGAGTATTGCTGGTTGGATGTGGTAAATCGAGTGAAATCACACACCAAAAATTTCAAAAAATCATCAGCAATGCTTCAACGACTCTCAGCAAAGCAAACATCAAAAATGCTGTGGTTAGTCTCGCTGATTTAGAAAATAAAATCCTTTCTAACAGTATGCAGATCCGCTTGATTACAGAGGCACTACATCAAACTGATTATCGCTTTTCTGAATTAAAAAAAGAAAAATCACCTTCCTTAACAAAAGTCACATTACATTTTGCAGATAAAAAAGCGGCTGCAATGAAAAAAGCCAAACTCGCGGTTCAGATTGGTAATGCGATTGGTTTAGGCCGTAATACTTCTCGTGACCTTGGAAATTTACCAGGCAATATTTGTACGCCAACATATCTTGCCAGGCAGGCCAGCAGTTACGATAAACGTTATGCCAAGTTAAAAACAACGATATTGAACCAGAAAGAAATGGAAAAGCTTGGAATGGGCTCTCTCCTGTCCGTGAGCAAAGGCAGCCGTACCCCACCTAAATTTATTGTTATGCAATACAGTGGAGGCAAAAAGGCAGAGCAACCTTATGTCCTTGTTGGAAAAGGTGTGACTTTTGATTCAGGTGGTATTTCAATAAAACCTGGCGCAGCAATGGATGAAATGAAGTTCGATATGTGTGGTGCGGCGGGCGTTATGGGCACAATGATCAGTGTTAATGAACTCAAGTTGCCCATCAATGTTGTTGCCATTGTCCCAAGTGTTGAAAATATGCCCGATGGTGCAGCCAGTAAACCTGGCGATATTGTGACATCGATGTCAGGCCAGACTATTGAAGTACTCAATACCGATGCTGAAGGCCGACTCATTCTTTGTGACGCCCTCACCTACAGTGAAAAATTCAAACCCAAAGCGGTTATTGATGTTGCAACATTAACCGGTGCATGTGTTATAGCCTTGGGTGCACATCCAGCGGGATTACTCAGTAACCAGCAAAAACTTGCCGATCAGATTCTTAGTGCGGGTACGGAGTGTGGTGATCGTGCCTGGCAAATGCCTTTATGGGATGACTATCAGGATCAATTAAAAAGCAACTTTGCCGATATGGCCAATATTGGAGGACGCGAAGCAGGCACAATTACCGCGGCATGTTTCCTCTCTCGTTTCACTAAAAAATTAAATTGGGCACATTTGGATATTGCAGGTGTTGCATGGTTTGGTGGTGCTAAAAAGGGCTCTACTGGAAGGCCTGTTCCACTGCTAACGCAATATTTAATGGAACGTTGTGGTAAGCAATATTCGGTTTGATAATTTTAAAATTAAGGATTTATCCCCTCCCCCTAGCCCCCTCCCTGAGGGAGGGGGGATTATAAAAATATGACCAGAATTGATTTTTACATCATTGAACAGGGCTCTGAGCAAGCGACAGAAACTTTTATCTGTCGCCTGACTGAAAAAGCGTGGTCGCAAAACAATGCTGTTTATATCCATACCATGGATGAACAGCATGCAGGCAAATACGATGAGCTCTTATGGACCTTTAATGAAGATAGTTTTGTTCCTCATCAGCTTCTACAGGATGAAACAGATCAATCGAACACTCAAAATGTCCTCATTGGGCACCAGGCTGCAGAACAAAATCCAGTTATTTACCATGATGTGCTAATAAATCTGAATCACGAGGCTCCCTCCTTTTTCAGCCAGTTTGAACGTGTCGCAGAAATTATCACTACAGACGAAACAAGCATCAGTAAAGGCCGAGAACGTTATCAATTTTATCGAGATCGAGGTTATGCCCTTGAGACCCACAAACTGTCGCTATAATATATAGCTATGACGGATAAGATTAATAAGGAAAGCAGTCTTGGAGATCCTCAGGATTCTCTGGTTGATGCGTTGGAATCAATTAAAGCGTTGCTGGCAAAAAGCGATTCTAAGCTTGCCGCTGCCCGGGAAAGTATTGCAATAGCCAGCAATCAAACTGCAAAAGGGCAGCTTGAGTCAGAACAGTTTGAAATTCCTGTGCTCGATGATATCGTCACATCCGCTGACGTAGAATCAGTTACTGAAGAAGTCTCAAACATATCGGAGGCATTATCCTCAAAAATTGATGAAACACTCGCTGCGGTACAGGAAAATATTCCAACATTATCAGATCCAGTTTCTGCTCCAAATCCGGAGGTAGTACTGGATTACCTGGATACCCTTCAGGAAAAGCTCGAAAAGTCCCTGCGTGATTCATTAATGAAAAGCATTGTAACGATTGAAGCGGGTTTAAAAATATCACTGGTCAGTGAAATTGACAAAATCCGTGAGCAAATTAAAAAAGATTTTAAAAAAGATTGAGTCACCAAGGTCACGAAGAACACTAAGAAAAATATTTAAAAAATAAACCACGGGGAACACAGGGAGAACTTAAAAAATTTTATATCCCCGTGAAACCCCGTGTTCCCCGTGGTTTATATTTATCGTCTTTTTCTTTGTGTCCTTGGTGTTCTTCGTGGCTTAAGTTGTCTTTTTCTTTGTGTTCTTCGTGACCTGACTACTTTAAATCTTTATAATAATCAGCCTTTTAGACATCTCAAATAGCGAAATAATACTGTGGAAAAAACCTACAACCCTCATTCAATTGAACAACGTTGGTACGAAACCTGGGAAAAAAATGACAATTTCTCACCTAAGGGTGGAGATGAATCCTTTTCAATAATGATTCCTCCACCTAATGTCACAGGCAGTTTGCACATGGGCCATGGGTTCAATAATACCGTCATGGATACGCTCACTCGTTATCATCGCATGAAGGGCCACAATACATTATGGCAACCGGGTACCGATCACGCCGGTATCGCAACGCAAATGGTTGTTGAACGCCAGCTTAATGCAGAAGACAAAACACGTCACGACCTTGGCCGCGATAAATTTATTGATCGTATATGGGATTGGAAAGAAGAGTCTGGCGGTAATATAACACGCCAATTACGCCGCTTAGGTTCATCACTAGATTGGTCCCGTGAACGTTTCACCATGGACGATGGTTTATCCGAAGCGGTACAAGAAGTATTCGTAAAACTCTATGAAGAAGATTTAATTTATCGTGGTAAACGCCTAGTAAACTGGGATCCCGTTTTACACACGGCAGTATCCGATTTAGAAGTTATTTCAGAAGAAGAAAATGGTTCGCTCTGGCATATGCGTTATCCACTCACTGATGGTTCCGGCTATCTCGTGGTTGCAACAACCCGTCCTGAAACAATGTTAGGTGATAGTGCGGTTGCGGTACACCCTGATGATGAACGCTATCAATCTATGATTGGTAAAACAATTACCTTACCTCTAGTTGGCCGTGAAATTCCAATTATAGCTGATGACTATGTTGATATGGAATTTGGAACCGGTTGTGTAAAAATTACTCCCGCTCATGATTTTAACGATTATGAAATGGGTAAACGTCATGACTTACTAATGTTTAATATTCTTACCATTGATGCAGCCATCAATGATGAAGCACCCGAAAAATATCGTGGCCTTAATCGTTATGATGCCCGTAAACAAATTGTAAAAGAATTAGAAGAACTCGATTTAATGGATAAAATCGAGCCACACAAACTCATGGTGCCACGTGGAGATCGCTCAGGCGCGGTAGTTGAACCGTTTCTTACCGATCAATGGTATGTGAAAGTTGAAGAGCTTGCCAAGCCTGCAATTGAAGCGGTTGAAAATGGCAGTATTAAGTTTGTTCCTGATAACTGGAAAAATACCTATTACGAATGGATGAACAATATTCAGGACTGGTGTATCAGTCGACAAATCTGGTGGGGACATCGCATCCCGGCATGGTTTGATAATGAAGGAAAATTTTATGTTGGCCGCAGTGAAGAAGAAGTGCGCGAAAAACATAATCTTGGTGATATCGCATTACGCCAGGATGAAGATGTTCTTGATACATGGTTCTCATCCGCACTCTGGCCTTTCTCAACTTTAGGTTGGCCTGAAAAAAATAACATTGATGCAGAAACATTAAAGAACTTTTACCCTACCAGTGTGCTTGTTACCGGTTTTGATATTATTTTCTTCTGGGTTGCCCGCATGATTATGATGGGACTTAAATTCATGGGTGATGTTCCGTTTAAGGAAATCTATATTCATGGTTTAGTGAAAGATTCTCACGGCCAGAAAATGTCAAAATCAAAAGGTAACGTACTTGATCCCATTGATTTGATTGATGGCATTGAATTAGAACCTTTAGTTGCTAAACGTACTACTGGTTTAATGAATCCGAAAGATGCACCAAAAATTGAAAAGCAAACACGTAAAGATTTTCCAGATGGTATTCCTGCCTTTGGTACCGATGCATTGCGTTTCACATTTGCATCATTAGCATCAAATGGTCGTGATATTAATTTTGATATGGGACGTATTGAAGGCTACCGTAATTTTTGTAATAAAATCTGGAATGCAGCACGCTATGTCTTAATGCATACCGAAGATCAAGACTGTGGTCAAAATGGTGGAGACATAGAATTAACGGCTGCTGATCGTTGGATTTTAAGTCGCTTACAAGAAACAAATAAAACAGTAGAAGATTCAATTAAAAATTACCGCTTAGATCACATGGCACAAGCTATTTATGATTTTACATGGAATGAATATTGCGATTGGTATTTAGAACTGTCTAAAACCGTCTTATTCGATGACAATGCAAGTGAAAGCATTAAACGTGGTACACGTCATACCCTGGTACATGTGCTTGAAACAATTTTAAGATTAGCGCATCCAACCATGCCTTATATTACCGAAGAAATTTGGCAGCGGATTGCACCATTAGCAGGTATAGAAGGTGCAGGAAGCGTAACATCAAGTGTTATGTTGCAACCCTATCCAGAATATGATGAAAGCAAGTTTGATCAGTCTGCAATTTATGAAGTGGAATGGATTAAAAACTTTATCGTAGGCATTCGTCAAATAAGAAGTGGCATGGATATCAAGCCAGGAAAACTGTTGCCTGTATTATTACAAAATGGTTCTGCTCAAGACAAAGTATTGTTTGAAACACATGAAAGCTATTTAATGAAGTTGGCTAAACTTGAAAGCATCACCTGGTTGAATTTGGGTGATGATGCACCCGAATCCGCTACTTCACTTGTCGGTGAAATGAAATTACTTATACCAATGGCAGGTTTAATTGATAAAGGCGTAGAATTAAAACGATTAGACAAAGAAATTGAAAAACTGACTAAACTCAGTAAACAATTAGAAGGTAAACTTTCTAACCCCGGCTTTACCGATAAAGCCCCTGAAGCCGTGGTGCAAAAAGAACGGGGCAAATTAGCTGAACTGGAAACTGCACTTAAAAATTTACAGCAGCAAAAAGAAAAAATTGAAAAGTTATAATTAGATTTATAATATAAAGCAGAGGTTGAGACAGGGACTTGACCTCTGGTTAAGCTTTTTTTGCTCACCCCACATCGTTTCTCCAAATTTATTCGCTGACTTAATTTTTTACTATCAATATTGAAACGTCATATTTGTAAAATATTAATAAAAGTCAGAGTAAATTGATCTGGGTCAACAACATCGACAAGCTTCAACGGTACATTAGTTGCCACTAATGCAGCTATTTGGAGTAAATTAATGAAAATTTTAAATGAAAACAGTGCCTTACGTCGTCGCCGCTTTCTCCGGCTCAATATTCTGGGCGCACTGGTTGTTTTAATTGTATCCGCTTTTATGATTATTACAGGTGAATATTCGTCGTTACAAGAACGACAGTCTGCAGATGCTATTTATAATCTCCTGGCAATTGGAAGTATTATCTATATGGCGGTCGTTTGGATTTCTTGTGTTATGACAAAACCATTCTGGTTCCCAAATAAAACTAAATAATACCCGTTACCCGATTTACTCTATCAGCGATAAGCCTTCGTGTGAACAATATGCTCGGGGCTTGTCGTTTTTTATTGCCTCAGTAAATATTTACACCCCCGCCAATGAGAGTGCAAACTTAACAGCCATGATCAGGATAGCAATAAAAATGGCAACCCCCACTAAACCAACAATTATATATTGAGATGCTTTACCGTGTTTAAAATCACGCTCATGGTTTTTACTTTTTTGTACTCCTAGAAATGCCCACAAAACACTTCTTGTTACATCTAATAAAGATGGTTCTTTTCTTTCATCATCATTCATTGTGTCACCTGATATTTTTAGCGTGATTTTAAATATAACTTTAACTATAGAAGTACGCTCAACAAGTTATTTTTCTATAGCATAATCAGTAAGCATCTCCTTTGCTTTATTTTCGTTCACGAAATATAACAGAATTCCACCACTTATAAATAAAATACTTACTGAAAGCATTGATAACCTTGGACTTTGTGTTGTTAAACTGACTACACCCATCATGATGGGACCTAAAACAGCGGCAAATTTTCCCAACATATTATAAAAACCAAAAAATTCAGCTGACTGATTTTTTGGAATAATTCGAGCATAAAAGGAACGGCTTAAAGCCTGTACCCCTCCCTGAACCAGACCAATAATACTTGCTAATATATAAAATTCAGAAACTGATGTTATTTGAGAAGCCCAAATTGTCATTAAAAAATAAACAAAGATAGCCAGTAAAATACCCTGCTTGGTACCAATATAATTTGCAAGATAGCCAAAACCAATTGCCGCAGGAAATCCTACAAACTGTGTAATTAATAAAGCAGTTATTAAATCGGAAGCATTAAAGCCAAGTGACATACCATAGTCTACCGCCATACGAACAATCGTATCGACACCGTCTATATATAACCAATATGCTAATAAAAATAAAAGAACCATACGTAATTTCTTAATTGCACGAAAGGTTATTTTAAGTTGTATAAAGCCATCAATTACCGCCCTGCCAACTTTTATATTCTTAGTCTGTAATTCAGGGACATTAAAAAACAAAGGTAAAGAAAAAATAAACCACCAGACAGAAACCGTTAAAAAAGAAATCTTTACAGCTTCAGCGCTATCTTTAAATCCAAATAATTCCGGGTTTAATGTCATGTAAACGTCAAATGCAAATAATACTCCTCCACCAAGATAACCAAGTGCGTAGCCATAACTTGAAACCCGGTTATAACTTTCTTCTTCACAAACATCTACTAGTAAGGCATCGTAAAAGATAATGCTGCCCGAAAACCCAACTATTGATAACGCAAATAAACCTAGTGCTAAATAAGTTTCATGTTGTCCAACAAAATATAATCCACCCGACATTAAAATCCCAAGTAAAGCAAATATGAGTAATAAACGTTTTTTAAGGTTACCAGCATCAGCAATCGCACCGAGGACCGGTGCAAGGATCACGATAACCGTACTGGCTACAGCATTAGTTAAACCTAACTGAAAAGTGCTTGTAGAAACGTCAGCAGCATCACTCCAATACTGTTTAAAAAATAAAGGAAAAAAACCAGCTAGAATAACGGTAGCGTATGCAGAATTAGCCCAATCATAGAGAGCCCATGAAAAAGTTGTTTTATTTATTTTTATTGGCATTACTTAATATACACTGCAGTCTAGTTTACTGCGAATAAGTTACCATAATATTATTACTTATTATCGACGCTGTACTCGATTTGTATTTCGTCGTTGCTTAAAAATTTTGCTTTCAGAACGACGTTCGGTAGGTGACATGCTTCGTGACTTTTCTCTGAACGCCTCACTTTGGCTTTTAATTTTTTCGCCTTGCTCTGGAGGCATCTTTCCCAACTCTGCACGTCTTTCATTTAAACGGTGGCGGAAATCTTCTCTTTGTACATCCGTCATATTCTGCCAGTCTTTACGCAATTTCTGACGTTTTTCCTGAGGTAAGCTTTTAAACCTCTGACTTTGCTGTCGAATTCTTTGTTTTTCATCCTGAGGTAATGCACGAAACTTTTTATAACGACTTCTGATGTTCTGACGTTGCTCCGGTGTCATTTTTTTCCAACGCTGTAGACGATTTTTTGCCTGTTTCTTTTGTTCAGGATTCATACCAGACCAGCGTTGAGCACCTTTGAGTAGACGCTTTTTACGCTGTTCCGGTATATCACTCCATTGATCTTTAAAACGATTTAATAATTTCTGTTCATTGCCATTTAGGTTATCCCATCTAACTGAGTTCTCAGTTACTGCATACACACTAAAAGATAAACCTAGCAAAGTACTTAGAAATAAAAACTTTAATGTTTTTTCATTACTCATCAGCATCACTCTTTGAAACTTTTTCGCTTGTTAAATTCTGTTTTCTGATATTTTCGTTATCATCAATTTCAGCATCAATAAAAACATTATCATTCTCATCATACATGGCGAGAAACTCAAACAGTTCCAGATCATTTTCCTGCGTCGCATATAATGCAACAGGTGAAAACATAATAAAAATGATTAACCATTTAGCCCGCATGTTCTTCAGACTCCGCCAGCCATTGCATAAATTCAAAATCTTCTATTAGATCCAGACTTTCATTTGCCATTAGCATTTCAATATCTGCTTCCATAGCAAGTTCTGTATTATTTAATGCATTGCTATCATAGTAAAAATATAAACTTGCTGAAATAATAGTCACCGCAAACATAGCTGATATTGCCTGGGGATAAAAAGCCCGGATAGGACGAGGCTTATCTTTTTCCAGAGCCGCATAACGTGCTTGCTGTAAGCGTCGAGTAATAGCAGGCTCTAAATCATCAAGACTTTCATTTAGTAATGATTTTGCTTTTATCTCAAACTCTTCTGGCTTATTCATTTTCTGCTTTACCTAATTGTTTCTTTAATGCCTGTAATGCTCTTGAGTAATGGGTTTTAACGCTACCTGTCGTTATACCCATGGCCGCAGCTGTTTGCTTGACATCTAACCCTTCCCACGCACGTAATAAGAATGTTTGTTGCTGTCTGGCAGGTAAAGTCTGTAGTGCAGATTCCAAATCGGCCATTTCTTGTTCGCCACTAATTTTTCTTATTGGATCATGAACCTTATCATCTGCAATGAACTGAATTGGATCTTCTTCTACTCCTTCTTCATCCGAACCGAACCAATTTTGAAAAACATTACGTACCTTTTGACGTCGGTAGTGATCTCGAATTTTATTTTGTAATATTCGATGAAATAATGGCGGCCACTCCTCTTTACTGCGGGTCGCATACTTACTCGCTAAAACTAACATCGCATCCTGAACAATATCCAAGGCATCATCTACATTTGATGTCGCAATGTGGGCCATACGGTACGCGCGCTTTTCAACCTGCTTTAAAAATTGTTCCAGATTATGTGCATCTACACTCATACGTGCTTTTGGTACCATGATAGATTCATTTGAATTGAATACTTTATTTAAAAATCCGGCCGAGAGCGAATCTTCGGCCGGTGGCACACAATAGCACAGTTGGGGATACGACATGATCTTAGCGACTTATCTTTGACTTATACGATGTACATGTTCAACTCGGCGATTCATATAACGCTCGATAGGATCAGCATTGCGATTTAAACGTACAGCTAACATGTCGGGCCCATGTTCCGAAGCTCTATCGGCACGATGATCCATATGAATATTTATATATTGTTCTCGTCGATCCATTAGCTCATTCATATTTTGACTATAACGCACCATACGACGAGTTTTTCTCTCATCACTACGTTCACGCGGTCCTGCGGTCATCGAACCGTCTCGATGTTCAAATAGTTTTTCTATTCGATCACCTTTTTTGTCTAAACGGTTGGTAATACGATCACTTTTATTATCCAATCGATTCTCAACACGATCGCCCTTGTTATCCAAACGACTTTCTATTCGATCTCCTTTATTATCCAGACGAGTGGCCAAACGCTCATACCCGTTTTCTTCTGCTCTTGCTGCACGTTGATCAAGCCAGTTATTAATATTTTCACCCCGTTGGTCAAACTTTTGATCAATTTGATCTCCCAAACGATCAAGCTGTGCATTAATACGTTCACCTTTAGATGGGAAACCAGATGGAACAGGTTCGGGGCTTGTTTCTTCAGCTATGGCCGGAATGGTGGCTGCTAGTAATAAATTTAAAACGGTAACTTTAATAAAGAAGGGGGTCATGAGACTGGCTCCTGTATTGTAATTATTTTCGCATCGTTATTAATAACAACGCGTACTTACAGGATTGGTTGACACTAATTTCACAGCATAAATAAAAAAAGGAGCTTTTAAGCTCCTTTTTTATTTAAAAACCAATTAAAACAATGAGTTAAAAGTAATTGTTTTGGAATGAAAAGATAAACAAATCTCACCTTATCAGATGATTAGTGTTCTCTTGTGGCTCTAAAATCCACATCTGGCCAACGCTCAATGGTTAAATCCAGATTAACTCGCGTAGGAGCAAGGTAGGTCAAGCTTCCCCCTGCATCTAATGCCAGGTTATCTGCCGCTTTTTTCGTCAAATCGCTTAACATTTTTTCATCTGCACATTCGACCCAACGTGCGGTATTAACATTAACAGCCTCAAATCCACATTCAACGCTGTATTCTTCCTTTAAGCGAAATGCAACAACATCAAACTGCAGTACACCGACCGCACCAACAATTACATCATTATTATTTAAAGGCCGAAATACCTGCGTTGCACCCTCTTCACTCAACTGATCCAGGCCCTTTTGCAAGGCTTTCATCTTGAGAGGATCTTTTAAACGTACACGGCGGAATAATTCTGGTGCAAAATTTGGAATACCACTGAATTTAAGGGATTCACCCTGTGTAAAGGTATCTCCAATTTGAATTGTGCCATGGTTATGCAACCCAATAATATCGCCAGGAAAGGCTTGTTCAACATTCTCCCGCTCTCTCGCCATAAAAGTTATTGCATTGGCAATTTTCACATCTTTATTGATACGAACATGTTTGAGTTTCATGCCCTGCTCATAGGTTCCAGAACATACGCGCATGAAAGCAACGCGGTCACGATGCGATGGATCCATATTTGCCTGGATTTTAAAAATAAAACCACTGAATTTTTCTTCTTCCGGTTTCACTTCACGCTCATGTGTAGCACGTGCTTGTGGGCCGGGGGCGGCAGAAACAAAATAATCTAATAATTCTTCAATACCAAAATTATTAGTCGCAGAACCGAAAAATACAGGAGTCAGTTTTCCCGCTAAAAATTCTTCCTGATTAAATTCATGGCTCGCGCCTTTCACCAACTCAATTTCATCACGTAATTCGGCAACCACGTCTTCACCTAACACTTCGTTCAACTTAGGATTATCAAGCCCCTGGATAATTTCACCTTGTTGAATCTTGCCGCCATGAGTTGCACTAAAAAGATGGACTGAATTATTATACAAATGAAAGACACCTTTAAGTCTTTTACCCATACCAATAGGCCAGGTAATGGGAGCACATTTAATTTTTAAGATGTCTTCAACTTCATCCATCAACTCAATTGGATCACGACCTTCTCGATCCAGCTTATTGATAAAAGTCAGGATCGGAGTATCACGTAATCGACAAACGTCCATTAATTTAATCGTGCGATCTTCTACCCCTTTTGCACAATCGATCACCATTAAAGCTGAATCAACCGCAGTTAGTGTTCGATAAGTATCTTCTGAAAAATCCTCATGGCCAGGAGTATCTAATAAATTAATAATGCAGTCTTTATAAGGAAACTGCATTACTGCAGAGGTTACTGAGATCCCCCGTTGTTTTTCCAGTTCCATCCAATCTGAGGTGGCATGACGATCAGACTTTTTACCTTTAACCGTGCCAGAAGCCTGGATAGCCCGTCCGTATAACAGTAGCTTTTCAGTTAGCGTGGTTTTACCCGCATCAGGATGCGAAATAATCGCAAAGGTCCTGCGTCGATTGAGTTCTTCTAAAAACGATGGCATTGATTAATTTCTCAGTTGTATATAAAACCGCGCCATTTTACATGAAAATGAGCATCTTTAGGCACTGAAAATAGATTATCTAAACATTCACTTGCCTCAGCTAACCCCCAACCAATCTGTCCACTCATTGAATAAGGGAGAATTTAAGGCTCCGATACCAACTCTTGGAGTCAGTTGATTGATAAAGACAGGATCGCCATCCAGTGTGCAAGACTGTCCGCCTACTTCAGAAAAGACCAAATGCCCGGCAGCATAATCCCATAAGTTCTGCTTACCGTGTAAATACACGTCAAATCGGCCCGCAGCTAACCAACACCAATCTAATGCAACACTGCCAAAACTTCGTTGAGATCGAAATGGATGTTTAGATATTAAATTGATCGCTAAATGTTCAGGTAAACGTTTTAAATCTATACAAGCCACTGCATCTTTTAGTTTTATATCATCAGCATTGCCATTTAGTTTTTTATATTCGAGTTCAGCATGTTGCAAACTTGCACCAAGATTTTTTTCAGCAATAAAACATTCATCACGTTCTGGGTCATAAACAATTCCTAGCGCAACCTGCCCCTCTTCAATTAATGCCAGTGAAATCGCATAGTAGGGAATTCCAGCTGCAAAGTTTGTTGTACCATCCAGAGGATCCAATATCCAGATTGCATTATTTTTTTGCTTTAATATGTCTTTTTGCATTTCCTCAGGCATTTCTTCACCTAAAAATAAAATATCAGCATCCAGTTGTTTTAACTCTGCCTCAATTCTATTTTGTACTGCAAGATCAGCTTCTGTAATTAATGAACCATCACCCTTTTTTTTCGCTTTCATTTTAGAAAAGCGAGGCAGCAATTCTTCTTTAGCAATGTTACGTACTATTAAAACAATATCTTGTGTATTCCAGCTTCGAGTTTTCATTTTATATGCTCAATTTTATATTCAATAAATAACGATAACTTTTGTAAAAATAGTACAGATTTTCTTGATCTTTTTTATATTCTTAACTATACCAATGTAAGGAATGTCATTAGTTTATGGAATTTTTTAATTGCAGAAAGTTATAAGGGGTCTGCCATGCATACTATTCAAGTTTATATTGATGAAGAACTCGACAAAAAAACACTTGGTGAATTAAAAGCATTAATGTCTGCTCTACCACATGTGACCAATGTTGAATTAAATACCGCAAGCCCACATGACATGCTCGTTGAGTATGAAGAGCATTTCAATATACCAATGTTAGTCATGGATAAATTACATCATAAAGGGCTACACCCGGATATTGTCTCAGCCTAGCAAACACTAATTATGTGACTAGCTAAAGTTTAGTTCGAGAGCGAATACGAGCGCATCTTCACGTCCATTTTCAGCCGGATAGTAGTCATTTCTTATCCCCAACTCGTTAAAGCCATTGTCGTGATAAAGTTGAGTGGCGGCTTTATTAGATGCACGAACCTCAAGATACATGATGTTAGCAGCATGTATTTTTGCGACACGAATCATTTCATCTAACATTTTTTTGCCGTGACCTTTTCTTTGTTCATCTTTAGCAACAACAATAGTTAAGAGATGAGACTCATCTGCAGCGACAGATATAATGCTATAAGCAATAATTTTTTCTTTATGCAGTAAGACTCTGCAAACATAGCCAATATTTAAGCAGTCATGGAAAATTCCACGCGTCCAGGGAAAGGGATAAACAGACTCTTCAATGGCAATCACATCATCAAGATCATCTTCCATCATCACACGAAAGCTATAATCTGAATTTGATGTTTGAAGAATAGCACTCATTCGTTTTTATCTTATCCTAACCTGCTTATTTTTTTGATGCCGCAATATTAGAGAGCTCTTTCATTGCAGTTTGTAAATCATCCCATGCTTTACGTTTTTCGTTAGGTGAGCGTAAAAGGTAAGCGGGATCAAAAGATACAATAACAGGAATATTAATATCTTCAATATAATGTAACTGTCCGCGTAACCTGCTTAAAGTAGATTTACTTTTTAATAATAACTGTGCAGCAACACTGCCTAACACCAATATTAAATCTGGTTGCACTAATTTAATTTGCCTTACTAAATAGGGTTCACATGCTGCGACTTCTTCAATTGTGGGATCTTGGTTTTCAGATGTTCGGCACTTTACTAAATTTGAAATATAAACATCATTCCGTTGATATCCCATCGCTTTCAACATTGCGGTGAGTAATTTTCCAGCCTGGCCTGAAAATGGTTCACCTTGAATTTCATCTTCGGCAATCGGTGCATCACCAATAATCATTAATGCAGCAGTTTGATTACCTGCACCAAAAATGGTTTTTGTACGACTCTTTGATAAATCACAGTCAAGGCATTCGGCAACAGTTGAACGTAGTGCAGGCCAATCAAGCTGATCAATATTTACACTAGCATCCGGTACAATGAGAGGCTCTGTTGTATGAACCTGGGTAGGTATAGGTTTGCCTTGCTTGGCATTAGATTCAACATGATGAGATATTTCAGTCTGTGAGGTTTCTGGCGATGAAATATTCGATGGACTTCTTTCAATCCAAACATCAATGCCCATTGCTTTCAGGTAAGCATTTTGTTGATTAGACATTATGATTTCCAATTAGAATTAAAGCCCAACCTGTAGTTACTATGATTAACAACAGGTCAGGTCTTACAGCTAGTTGAGCAGGTTTAAACATCACCCGCTTGTGGATGTTCGCTTTCTGCTGAGAACATGATCTTGTTTAAAGCATTGATATATGATTTAGCTGAAGCAATAACAATATCAGTATCAGCGCCCTGCCCGTTAACAATACGCCCCCCTCTTTCAAGACGTACTGTTACCTCTCCCTGCGCATCCGTTCCACTTGTAATATTATTTACCGAGTATAATTGCAACTCTGTACCGCTATTAACAATTTTCTCTATTGCTTTAAAGGTCGCATCTACCGGTCCACCACCTTCAGCTTCAGCAAGTTTTTCCTCACCATCAATATTCAATGTGATATTGGCATGAGGTGTTTCTCCTGTTTCAGTACAAACTTTTAAGGCCACCAAACGACAGCGTTCATTTTCTGCTGCTATACTTGTTTCAGTAACTAAAGCCTGTAAATCCTCATCAAAGATTTCATGTTTTTTATCTGCTAAGTCTTTAAAGCGAGAAAAAGCATCATTCAATTCATCTTCTGATTTAAACTCGACACCCAATTCCTGCAAACGAGTTCGAAAAGCATTTCTCCCGGAATGTTTGCCCAAAACCATACGGTTTGCTGACCAACCCACATCTTCTGCACGCATGATTTCGTAAGTCTCACGATTCTTTAAGACACCATCCTGATGAATACCTGATTCATGAGCAAAAGCATTCGCACCAACAATGGCTTTATTGGGTTGCACAGCAAATCCCGTAATACTTGAAACCAAACGCGAAGCAGGAACGATCTGTGTAGTATCAATATGCTCAATTGAACAAGGGAAAATATCCTGTCGCGTACGTACGGCCATCACGATCTCTTCCAACGATGCATTACCAGCGCGTTCACCCAATCCATTGATGGTACATTCAACTTGTCGTGCACCATTCATGACAGCTGACAACGAGTTAGCCACGGCTAAACCCAAATCATTATGACAATGCACAGAGAAAATGGCTTTATCTGAATTTGGAATGTTTTCTCTTAAGGTTTTAATTAAAGCACCAAATTGTTCTGGCACATTATAACCAACAGTATCTGGAATATTTAACGTGGTAGCACCGGCATCGATCACGGCTTCTAAAATACGACACAAGAATTCAGACTCAGAACGCCCTGCATCTTCAGGTGAAAACTCAACATCATCGGTGAATTGACGTGCACGTTTTACCGCTCGCACAGCCTGCTCAATGACCTGCTCAGGCTCCATACGCAATTTCATTTGCATGTGGATAGGTGATGTTGCAATGAAGGTATGAATACGACCGCTGTTTGCACCTTTTAATGCTTCACCAACACGATCAATATCTTTATCCAAGGCACGAGCCAATCCACAAATGGTGCTGTCTTTAATGCTCTGAGCCACCGCTTGCACACCTTCAAAATCACCTTGGCTGGCAATTGGAAAGCCTGCTTCAATAATATCAACGTGCATTTTCTCAAGCGTTTTTGCGATACGGACTTTTTCTTCTTTGGTCATCGATGCGCCTGGGCTTTGCTCACCATCACGCAACGTGGTATCGAATATAATTAATTTTTCTTTCTTACTATCATCAGACATCTTACTTCTCCATTCTGAGCCCAATTATGCCATGGACTGCAGATTAATCTAACAGGGTTTTCATTCAAATTATTCAGCTAGTAAAGAGGTAGGCGCCCTAGCAAAACGCGCTATGTTATATATGCCCTAAGGCAGGAGGCGGAGCAGTAAGAAGCTGGTGAAGTTTTCGGACACGGCAAAACCCAAACTATGCTGGGCATAGCTCTTTTTTACGGTTTTGCTGTTAGTTGAGGTGTTCATACGCGTAATATAGCCTGAGTTTCAAATTTTGCCAAGTTCTTTAAGTCTAAGCGTGACTTAATCGACCTTATCTTGTTGTTTAAGTAATGCACGCTCAGCACGACGACGGCGTAACATGATTACCGTCAAAATAGGGCCTGACAACGCATATACTAAAAATCCAGCAAATAAGACGAGTGCGGGCTCTGCCGAAACAAAAACCAAAGCAAAAACAAACATCAAAATGGTGAAAAATGGCACTTTACTACGCCAATTCACGCCTTTAAAACTGTGGTAGCGAACATTACTCACCATTAACAAACCCGCAAGTAGCGTCGTAGCAAGGGCAAGGTACTGCAATGTCGGCACAGAAATGAATTCTTTTATCAATTCACCATTCCAAATGAGTCCTGCCACAACAGCAGCGGCAGCTGGACTGGCTAAACCTTGAAAATAACGTTTGTCACTATGACTCGCCTGAGTATTAAAACGAGCGAGTCGTAAAGCGGCACAAGCCACATAAATAAAAGAGACTAACCAGCCTATTTTTCCCAAAGTTGATAATGACCATAAATAGATAATCAATGCTGGAGCTAATCCAAAAGAGACCATATCAGCCAAACTATCAAACTCAGCTCCAAAATCACTTTCGGTGTTGGTCAAACGGGCAACCCGGCCATCTATGCCATCAAGCACCATTGCAACAAAAATGGCGATTGCTGCCGTTTCAAATTTGCCATTAATCGAGGAAATAATCGCGTAGAAACCACAGAATAAAGCAGCTGTAGTAAAAAGATTCGGTAATAAATAGATACCGCGATGCGGCTTTTTGTTTGTCTTATTTGTCATGGCAATATTTGATAGCTATTAAAGTATAATCTTGTAGCAAAGCATACAACAATAATACCTGTTTAAGAAAACTGATTTTGCAATTAATTATGAATGGTGCTTTAAAGAAGCCAGGCGAGTTGTTCCCGCCTTAACACGATCACCAATATTTGCTTTTATACGACTATTTGCAGGAACATAAACATCAACACAAGCACCAAAGGGAATGATTCCACAGCGATTTCCCTGACCAATTCGTTGTCCGATTACGGCATCGCAGCTAAGCTGCTTGAAAAAACGCCCTGGTCTTAAAACAATCATGACATCATCATTTTCATCGGTTTTTATCTGAATAGCATGCGCTAACGAACGATCATCGTCATCATCTTCAGGATCCAACCATTGCTGAATAATTTTACCTTCCACCACACTACGAATTGAATATACATCCGTGAGTGAAATAGAGATACGAAACAAAAATGCATCTCGTCCCAAAAAAGGATCAGGATGTGGCTCTGCCAGAATAATCGTACCATCAACCGGACTTACCAAACCTAAAGGATCGGATGGCAAAGCTCGATGAGGATCACGATAAAACCATGCTATCGCTAAAGGTAAACACCATAAAATAGCAGCATAGTGACTTACATAATGCTGTAGCGCAGCAACAATAAGGCTGATGATGAAAATTAAACGCCAGCCTTCTTTCGCAATAATCGGGTGTCTTGAAACTGCCATGTTAATTTATCGTTTTTATAAATTTAAAAGTCAAAAAAACCGAGCAAAGCTCGGCTTTAATTTAGCTAACCTCTCGGACGCTGAGAAGCTTGAGGGCAAGGCAAATACTTGCGAAAAAGCGGACTAGCCCATAGACGGGCGTAGCTAGAGCAACGCAAGAGCAGTTGCCGAATGCACACGTAGTGCATGAGCATTTTTTAGTGCCAGTTTTTATATTACTGGCACTTATGATCTTTTCCGAGTAAGTATTTAACGCCGCCATCATGCTTCTCAGTGTTCGACTAGTTCTTATCCTTATCAACCAAGGCGTTTGCTGTGATCCATGGCATCATGCTGCGAAGTTTCGCACCAGTCTGCTCAATCGGATGTGCAGCATTGTTACGACGACGCGCTGTCATTTCAGGGTAGTTACTCATACCTTCTAAAATAAACTTCTTGGCATACTCACCATTTTGAATATTGGTTAAGCACTCTTTCATTGCTTTACGACTTTCTGCGTTAATCACTTTATCGCCTGTCACGTACTCACCGTACTCAGCATTGTTAGAGATTGAGTAATTCATGTTAGCGATACCGCCTTCATACATTAAATCTACAATAAGTTTTAATTCATGCAAACATTCGAAGTATGCCATTTCCGGAGCATAACCTGCTTCTGTTAATGTTTCGAAACCTGCCTTAACAAGTTCAACCGCACCACCACATAATACAGCTTGCTCACCAAATAAATCTGTTTCAGTTTCATCTTTAAATGTTGTTTCAATGATTCCAGTACGACCACCACCAACACCTGAAGCATATGAAAGAGCGACGTCTCTTGCTTTACCTGAAGCATCCTGAAAGATTGCGATTAAGTCTGGAATACCACCGCCTTTAACAAATTCGCTACGAACTGTGTGGCCTGGCGCTTTTGGTGCAATCATAATGACATCTAAATCCGCACGTGGTACTACCTGGTTGTAATGAATAGCAAAACCGTGAGCGAAAGCTAATGTTGCACCCTTCTTGATGTTCGGCTCGATTTCTTCTTTATATAATACTGACTGAAATTCATCAGGAGTCAGAATCATAACTAAGTCAGCACTTTTAACTGCTTCTGCAGTAGGTTTAACAGTTAGACCTGCTTTTTCAGCTTTTGCTGCAGATGCTGAACCTTCACGTAATGCAACCGTTACGTTAACACCTGAATCTTTCAGGTTATTCGCGTGTGCATGACCTTGTGAACCATAACCTACGATCGTTACGTTCATGCCTTTAATAATTGAAAGGTCACAATCTTTGTCATAAAAAATTTTCATAATGTCTTTCCTGTCTTAAATTTTAAATCTTAAAATTAGTTTTAAATTTGATGTTTCCAGCTTATAGCTTTAAACATGTTTCACCGCGCGTAATACCAGTCGCACCCGAACGTACTGTTTCTAAAATATCTTTTTTATCCATAGCTTTAATGAAACCGTCTAACTTACTGCCTTCACCCGTTAACTCAATGATGTACGTGGTATCAGTGACATCAAGAATGCGGCCTTTAAAAATATCTGCCTGACGCTTTACTTCTTCACGTTTCTCACTGCTATCAGCCTGGACTTTAATCAACATTAATTCACGTTCAATATGATCTCCATTTGCAGTGATATCGATGAGCTTAACCACATCAATTAGTTTATCGAGTTGTTTATTAATTTGCTCAATAATTTCGTTTGAACCTGAAGTAACAATCGTCATACGTGACAATGTCTCATCTTCCGTTGGTGCAACAGTGAGCGACTCAATGTTATAACCTCGCGCAGAAAATAATCCAGCCACACGTGATAGGGCACCTGATTCATTTTCCATTAACAATGAAATTATATGTTGCATCTTAAGCTAACTCTCTTTCGTGCATTTCATGATGGCCTTTTCCTGCGGCAATCATAGGATAAACATTTTCTTTTTGATCTGTTATGAAATCCATAAAAACCAGACGATCTTTCATAGCAAAGGCCTCTTTTAATGCACCTTCAACATCTTCTGGTTTCTCAATTCGAATTCCTACATGACCATAGGCTTCAGCTAATTTTACAAAATCAGGTAATGCTTCTACGTAAGATTGTGAATAGCGGCTCTCATAAAAGAACTCTTGCCACTGACGAACCATACCCATATAGCGGTTATTCAGATTTATTACCTTAATAGGTGTTGAATATTGAAAAGCCGTAGCTAATTCCTGAATACACATCTGAATACTGGCTTCACCGGTCACACAAGCAACTGTCGCATCGGGATTTCCCAATTGGGTACCGATTGCCGCAGGCAAACCAAAGCCCATGGTGCCAAGGCCACCAGAATTAATCCAACGGCGAGGTTCATCAAACTTATAAAATTGTGCGGCAAACATTTGGTGCTGGCCAACATCAGAAGTAATAAACGCATCACCACCGGTTACCTCATAAAGCTTTTCAACAACAAACTGAGGTTTGATCAAAGCGCTATTACGATCGTAGCGCAAACAATCTTTAGAGCTCCATTCTTTTATCTGTTTCCACCAGTTTTTCAGTGCTTTAGCATCTGGCTCACGTTTACTTGCGATAATTGCATTACTCAATTCAACTAACACTTGTTTAACATCGCCAATAATTGGGATATCGACATGAACATTTTTTGAAATTGAAGCGGGATCAATATCAATATGAATTACTTTAGCATTTGGACAAAACTGTTCTAAATCACCCGTTACACGATCATCAAAACGTGCACCTACGGCAAACAATACATCACAATCATGCATCGCCATATTAGCTTCATAAGTACCATGCATACCCAACATACCTACATTCAATGGATCAGGATCAGGATAGGCGCCTAACCCCATTAATGTTTGTGTAATTGGATAACCAAGTTGCCTGGTAAAGGTACGCAATTCATTTGAAGCATTACTCAACACTGAACCACCACCTGAATAAATCATTGGGCGTTTTGCAGACAACAAAGCATCAACTGCTGTTTCTATCTGCGGCGCTTGCACTTCCACTACTGGTTTATATGAACGCAATTCAAGCGATTCAGGATATTCATACGGAATCTTAATATGGGGATCCGTAATATCTTTCGGAATATCAACCACAACAGGACCTGGTCGGCCCGTTGTTGCAACATAAAATGCTTTCTTTAATGTAATCGCTAAATCTTTAACATCTTTAACTAAAAAATTATGTTTTACGCAGGGACGCGTGATTCCCACAGAATCAACTTCCTGAAAAGCATCACTACCAATAAATGCGCTGGTCACTTGTCCCGTAATAACAACGAGAGGAATAGAATCCAGATATGCTGTTGCAATACCTGTGACGGCATTAGTTGCACCTGGGCCAGATGTAACAAGCACAACACCGGGCTTACCCGTTGAACGTGCATAACCATCGGCTGCATGGGTTGCCCCTTGCTCATGCCGAACCAAAATGTGTTTTACCGCATCCTGTCTAAATAAAGCATCGTAAATATGTAAAACAGCACCACCCGGGTAACCGAATATATATTCTACGCCTTCATCTTTAAGGAATTGAGTAAAAATATCGTCACCGCTGAGTTCCACGATCTTTGAGCTCCAATTCTTTCAATATCACTGACAAAAACGCCCGTAAGAACGGGCTGCGTCCCTATAGTAAATAGAGGAAACGCAAAACGCCGTATTATACGCAGCCTAGAGACAGATTTGCACCATATGGGCCTTATTTTTATTCAGGTTTTCCTTAAATTTCACACGGTTATAGCTCAAGCTAAATATCTGAAATATCTGAAATATCCTAAATTATAGAAAAATCCATCACATCTCTAAAATAAGTGGGAAATTAAGCTGCACTAGCCAATTTACAAGTCAGCAACTCCCTGCGATACTTGAGGTAACATATTGATTATAAACAAGCTAATACGGGACTGTATTATGAGATTGCTACTTTTAACAACCATGATGATATTTGCTAGTTCAGCTTCTGCGGGACTTTATAAATGGGTCGATAGTGGCGGTAATGTGCATTATTCACAAAAACCTCCTCGTGACCAGCAATTCGAACGTTTAAAACCTGCCGCAGCGGCACCTGAAGATAGTAAGCCTCTCTATCCTTCAACAACATTGAAGAAATCTAACGACACTGTTGCCACGGAAACGGCTAAAAATAAAAAAATACGTGCTACAAACTGCTTAAACGCCAAAAATAATTTAAAGAGCTACCAGCTCTCTCGTAGAGTGCGTGATAAAGATGGAAAAGTGACTATTGTTGACGATAAAGAGCGTGCTCAACAAATTGAAAAAGCTAAAAAAGCTATCAGTCAATTTTGTAACTAAGCGAAATAGATTCTCCAAATACAATAATATGAAACTGAAATATTTCATTTTTCTCAGCATTATTGCTACGGCTGCATTATATATTTATCTAGATGAGCCCTTTCAAAAAAAACTTTTAGGTAAAGTTCACCAGGTTGCACCCGAATTAAACAAATCCACCCTCTATAAATGGCAAAATACCAAAGGTGAATGGCAAATTACGGACAAACCACCTAGTAAAGGCGTCGCTTTCACCACTATTACCAGTCAAGATCAGATTAACGTAATGCCCAGCCCTCCAAAAAAGAATAAAAGATAAACATTTATTCTGAATGATGTAATTCATCATATAATCACTGTACCCACACCTGGCATCCAGATAAAATTAATAATAATTTTTCTGATAACGAGATTTATACCATCATGCGTGTTTCCAAACTGTTACTTGCCACCTTAAAAGAATCCCCTTCTGATGCAGAAGTTATCAGCCACAAACTCATGCTACGCGCAGGTATGGTTCGTAAACTCGCATCTGGACTTTATACCTGGTTACCTCTCGGTCTGCGTGTATTACGTAAAGTAGAAAATATCATTCGCGAAGAACTTAATCGAGTGGGTTCTCAAGAAGTCCTTATGCCAGCCACACAACCCTCAGAATTGTGGAAAGAATCCGGACGTTGGGAACAATATGGTCCCGAATTATTACGCATGAAAGATCGTCATGGCAGAGAGTTTTGCTTTGGCCCAACACATGAAGAAGTAATTACCGATATGGTGCGCAATGAGTTACGTAGTTATAAACAATTACCCGCTAGTTTCTATCAAATTCAAACAAAATTTCGTGATGAAATTCGTCCTCGCTTTGGCATTATGCGTTCACGTGAATTTTTAATGAAAGACGCCTACTCTTTTCATATTGATGAAGTGTCACTCAACGAAACCTACGAAGAAATGCACTCAACCTACTGTAAAATTTTTGATCGCATTGGTTTGGATTATCGTCCAGTTCAAGCAGACACTGGCTCAATTGGTGGTAATGCCTCACATGAATTTCATGTTTTAGCGGACTCAGGTGAAGATGATATAGCCTTTAGCAGTAATAGCGATTACGCCGCCAATATAGAGTTTGCTGAAGCAGTTGCTCCAGCAATAGAACGTCCAGCAGCGAAAAAAGAAATGGAACTCATTGATACACCTAATGCAAAAACCATTAATGACTTAGTCGAACAATTTAAATTAAACATTGAAGACACCGTTAAAACATTAATCGTTCATGCCAATGAAGAAACTGAAAATACTTTGGTGGCTTTATTAGTGCGAGGCGATCATGAACTTAATGAAATTAAAGCAGAAAAATTAACGGGTGTTGCATCACCCCTTTGCTTTGCGACAGATGAAGAAATTCGTGATGCCATTGGAGCTGGTCCAGGATCACTAGGCCCTGTAAAATTATCAATCCCATGTGTTGTTGATCGCAGTGTTGCTATTATGAGTGACTTCTCTGCAGGTGCGAATATCGATGGTAAACATTATTTTGGTATCAACTGGGAAAGAGATCTTACATTACCTGAAGTTGCCGATATCCGAAATGTCGTTGAAGGTGATCCAAGCCCTGATGGCAAAGGTACCCTTTCTATTAAACGCGGTATCGAAGTCGGACATATTTTCCAACTTGGTAAAAAATACAGTGAAGCGCTGAAAGCCACCGTGTTAGACGATAAAGGAAAAGCAACTGTCATGACGATGGGCTGTTATGGTATAGGTGTATCACGTGTAGTTGCTTCAGCAATCGAACAAAACCATGATGACAAAGGTATTATATGGCCAGAGTCTATCGCTCCCTTCCAGGTTGTTATCACTCCAATGAACATGCATAAATCAGACACATTAAAACCTATTGCAGAAAAACTGTATAACGATCTTAAAGATTCAGACATTGACGTGTTATTTGATGATCGAAAAGAACGCGCAGGTATCATGTTTGCAGATATGGAGTTAATCGGTATACCGCATCGAATTGTTTTAGGCGATCGAAGTTTGGAAAAAGGGTTAGTTGAATATAAAGGTCGTCGTGATGCAGATAATACAGAAATCGCTCTTGATGACATCGTCCAGTTTATAAAAGATAAATTAAGCTAATTGAATATGAATATAATATCAATCCAGTTTAGGTTAATTATCATAATAACCATTCTATTACTTGGAATGACATTCTCATTTGCTACCGAAACAATATCATCACAGAATGATGAGCTTCGTCTATTATTGCAACAAGCGATAAAAGACAGTGATAGTTTTAATGACCGATTTGATGCGGAAGTATGGTTGGTTGACATGTCCAACCGATTAAAGAAGAAAATCAAACATCCTGAAAAACGTTTAACATTATTACGTCAGATTCACCAGGAAGCAAATAAGGCTGACTTACATCCTGAACTGGTTTTGGCAGTAATAGATGTGGAAAGTAATTTTGATCGCTTTGCTATATCAAAAGCAGGTGCACAAGGGTTAATGCAGGTTATGCCCTTCTGGCTAAAAGAAATTGGTCAGCCACGCGATAGTTTATTTAACATACGCACCAACTTGCGTATGGGTTGTACTATTCTTAAATATTATTTAGAAAAAGAAAAAGGTGATCTAACCCGGGCTCTTGCTCGATATAACGGTAGTCTGGGACGCTATAAATATCCGAATAAGGTGTTTAAACTTTTAAATAAGCGCTGGTACAAGCAGTAGATTCCAGCTTTATAAAATAAAAATCTGTATATTATAAATCAACCGTTGCTCTTTGACCTGCGCGTAATATTTTTTCTTTAGTATCAAAAATAATATCAACCGCATAATGATCCGCCTTCAATTTGTCAGGTTCTAATGCGATATTAAACACCTTTCCCTGATAGCTCTGTCCAGCGACTTCAACTTCCACACCTTGATGAATAACAAGACTATTAACTTTATCTGTTGTTGCATGAAACCGCGCTAGCATACGCTGAGATTCTGCGATAATAACCAGTGTAGGTGGTGTTACCTCAGCCGCAACTATTTGACCTTTTATAGCAACTGAACTAATAACAACGGCATTAAAAGGTGCCCGAATGGCACTGTACTCCAGATTCAACTTTGCTTTTGTTAAAGAAGCTTGTGCCTGATGATATTGTGCCTGGGCAGAACTAAAGTTATTTTTAGCAATTTGTAAATCATGTTCGGATAACATTGATCTATCATACATATCCAGTTGTCGAACAAGTTCACGTTTTGCTTCCAGACTTTGTTCATTAGTATTTTTAAGTTTTGCTTTTGCATATTTTAAGTCTGCTTTAAAAATCCGCGAATCAAGTTGTACTAACACTTTACCCTTAGCGACTATTTTACCGGGCTCAGCAAATACTTTATGCACTATGCCACTTACTGGCGTAGATAATTCAACACGTTTAGACCAGGCTAATATTGCTTCAAGTTCTTCTGCCTTAACATGTGTATTAATAAATAATGTTAATAAAAAAGCAGAAATAAAAATATTTTTAATATTATATCTTGAGGTCATAATTTCATCTCATTTATTCATTTGATTTATTCAACAGAGTTCCACCTAAGGCATCCAGCTGAGCCCAGGCAAGTGCAATATCAAAACTTGTTTGCACAACCTTTCGTTCTGCCTCTGAAAACTTAACCATAGAATCACCCAGATCAGATTTCACTTCCAGCTCATAAAGAGCACGATTTTTATCTAATGACAACTCTGTGAAATCCATACCCACAAGCACTTCTTCATATTTTATGTGTAATGTTTCAATCCCCAGCCATAATTCAAGTACTTGCTGTTGAGCTGCTAATTCCTGTTGTTCCAGTTGCGCTTCAAATTTATACAACTTTGCTTTTTCTTTTGCGACCGCAGCATCTGTCCTTCCACCATCCCATAATGGAAAATCCAGGGTTATATTTGCTTGCCATTTATTAGATGCGCTCGTTTCTCGTTCATAATTAAAAGCGTCAAATCCTGCTGTTAACGTTGGACTGTTGCTTGCGCTTGCAAATTGTATGTTCTTTTTTGCTGCAATAACTTTTGCTCGCAATGCCCCTAATACCGGATTATTGTCCTTAACAGTTTTTTGTAACACTTCTATTTCAGGTAATTTACGTGAAATAACATCAATCTCTGGTCTTACAACCGTTTCAGGTAAACTCTTGGGTTTATTTAATGCCTGTGCTAATAGTGAGCGAGTCACTCTTTGTTGGTTCTGACTATGTGTACGTAAACGACGAACATGTTGATATTCAACTTCTTTTTCTGCGACATCTACTTCAGTGTGCTGACCTAATTTTGCCCTGGTCCGTATTTTATCTAACTGAATATAAGCAACTGCCATTTCTTCGTTGTAACGATAATATTGTAAATCAGCAAGAACAACTTCAAAATAAGTTTTCATAACATTAAGGTACTGACGTTGTTGTGCATTAAGGTATTGTAAGCTTTGACTTAGAACCTGCTGCGAGGCCGCATCAACCAGAGCAGAGCTACGTCCAAAATCATATAACGTTTTATTAACAAAAAACCCCAAACGATGATCTGCAGTAGACTGATTGTCTGCAATTTCGGATGGTTCAATCCAGCGAATATCAGCTTTTAAGTTAACCGTTAAATCATTATTGGATAATGCTTGTTGTAAATTTGCATTTGCACTTTGCACACCCGCACCAACATAACGTAAATCAGGGTGTTGCTGATCAATTAAATTTAAAGCCAGTTCAAGAGTAAGAGGTTCCGGTAATGATTCTGATTTTACTATCGTCTCAGCGGCATATGTTGATGTTAAGAAAAACATCAGTAATGTAAAAACCGAAGAAGTTGAAAATAAATTTAACGGCATTATTTATTTTTCTTTTCTGCACGCTTTTGTCTTTTGTACTTACTGAAACGAATTTTTTTCTTATAAACTTCATTTGCAATGTATTCTCCCAACCACATAAACTCGTCTACGCCTGATGTTTTCCCGGTATGACGATATATAAGTTTGCCGCTTAAATCATAATAGGCAATAACTGGAGTGGCTCTGACTCTCATTTTTTTAGCGAAATCTTTTTGTTTTACGGTTTGCCCCTTCAGGTTAACCATTTCAACATCGCCTTCAATATCTATAACAAAATTTAAAAAATGTTTACGATAAAAGTTCTGGACTTTTGGCTGATTTAAAACATTTTTTTTCATGTAATGACAAAAGGGGCATTCATCCATTTCAAAAAATATTAAGATGCCTTTTTTCCCGCTGTCTTTCGCTTTTTTGAGTTCTTCAGGTAAATCACCCCAGGTTTCATTAAAAAAATGTTTATAAGGATCTTTTACATTCGAGCTAGCCCCCCAGCTTAGAGAAATAAAGGAGCTCAATAAAAGGAAGATTACTGTCAGTTGTAACTTATTTTTCATATTCAAAGTAAATATCATGATTAATGTAGTATGAATATACCAAAATTTGGACTTATTCACAGTTACGATTTTCGATTAAACGATAAAAAACTTAAAATACAGGGAACTCTTTAATCAGCTATTTGCATGAAGTGAGCAATTTCAGCGCCAATCAAGACTATCAACCAGGTTAAATATATCCATATCAGTAGCAACGGGATAGCTGCGAGTGCGCCATATAAAAGCTCATAGCTGGGAAAATAACTTACATATAAAGTAAAAATATTTTTTGCAATCTCAAATAAACAAACGGCAAAAGTCGCACCAGAAAAAGCATGTAGCCACCTCACTTTACAATCTGGAATCCACTTATACAACATTGTAAACGCAGCCCATAAAACGACAAAAGGCAGCCAGCTAAATAATCCATTCTCAACGGACTCACCTAATATACTTGCAATTAAAGGTAGTGATGCAATATAGGTACTAGCAAACATACTGAATGAAATGGCAAGAGGCCCAAAAATAAGCAATGCTAAATAAACAAAAATCCGTCGGATTAAATATCGTGGAGTATTAATTTTCCAGATGCTATTTAAAGCTGTATCAATGGTATACATCATGACAATCACTGATATCAACAACATAAAAAGACCAAGAATATTAATACTACTTGCCTGTATTGCACTCTCAAATAAATACTGCCGAACTTGCTCTGCTGCTGCTGGCGAAAGACTATCGAATACAAAGGCTTGAGCCTTGAGTTGCAAGGCAGGATCAATAAATGCGGTTGTATATATTGTATAAATTAAAACGGTTAAAGGGATAAGGGCTAGCAAAGTTGCATATGCCAATGAAGCAGCAATTTGTGGGCAACGATCCTCGATACATTGCTTAAATATACTTTTAAATACCTTGCTTGAAATCATTGCAGCCCCCTTTATTTTTCGACTAACAATAAGAGGTAATAAAATCACTAGACATAAAAAGGGCCCCTAAAAGGAGCCCGCAAAATACAACTTATTTATAATTATTATTGTGCTAAATAAGCTTGATCTGAATCTTCAGTAACACCAATTGACCAGCTACCACGTGTTTTTGCGTGGTTGATAGCAGCAGCACTATCAGCATCACTTGCATCAGAATCGATATCTAAAACCTGACCAGGATAGATTAAATCAGCATCTTTAATTTTGTCGCTGTTCGCTTTATAAATTAAAGGCCATTTATATGGATTTCCGTACGATTGGCCAGAAATACCCCAAAGATGATCACCCTGGTTAACTTCATAAGAAGTTGATGTGCTAGTTGGAGCAGCAGGCTCCTCTACAGCAGCAGCAGGAGTTGGCTCAACAGCAGCTGGTTCCTCAGCTTTTTCTGCAGGTCCAGCACAGCCTACAGCAAGAGTAAATGCTCCCAATAAACCCGTTAATTTTAGCATTTTATTAAATTTCATTATTTTAAGCTCCAGAAAAATTAATTATTCTTTAAAATTCAACACTTTACATCATACTTAAAGTATCTTTGTAATTTATAAGCACAAATTAGCACCGGCTTAAGCCTACGTCAAGGAAGTACCTGCAAGTTTGTGATTTAGTTACGCTTTATGTAACCCCCAAAAATTAAGTCCATTCTCGACTATTTTAATCAGTTTTATTGCTGCCGATTGTTCTCCGATAGCTGGCGTGCTTTCAATGCCAAATATTTTGCCTCTAGGGCCAGTATTCTTGCTCTTTCGTACTCACCCGCATCAAGCTCACGCATTGCGGAACGTAACCGTTGCTGCGCTTCAGAGAGTACATTTGTCGCGAGTTTCTCTGCATTTGCATCCTTTGCAGCTTTAATCGATTGCCGAGCATTGCTCATTTCTTGTACTGGTGCAGTGACAGCACATGCACTGATAACCGAAGCTAGTATGACTAGACTTACAGTTGAAAAGAGTCGTTTTTGTATGCGTTTAAATAACATAAAAACCAGTTAAAATTTCCCTGCTGAAATGTATGCTTAATCATGAAAGAATAGTTAAATGCTGTCAAGAAAGCCATGTTTAAACTTATTTAATCCATACTAGGGTAAAATGAACGCCACTCCATATTAGATGAGACTAACTAAAATTATGAGTACAAAAATATACCACAATCCTCGTTGTTCAAAATCTCGCCAGACACTTGAACTGCTACATGAAAAAGGCGTTGAAACTGAAGTCATCGAATATTTAAATACGCCTCCTGATGCAGATGCTCTCGAAAAAATACTCACTGGTCTTAAAATGGAACCACGTGAACTTATGCGTAAAGGTCAGGACGAATATAAAGCGCTGGGGCTGGATGATGAGAGCTTATCTCGCGATACTTTAATTAAAGCCATGATCGAAAATCCAATATTAATAGAACGCCCAATTGTTATTACAGATAAAGGTATTGCAATTGGCCGCCCTATTGAAAACATAAAGAAAATATTAAGCTAATGAATGATATTCTTGTACTTTATTATAGTCGTCATGGCGCAACAGCAGACATGGCACAACAAATTGCAGCGGGTATTGAAGAAGGTGGTTGTAACGCACGGTTACGAACGGTACCCAATATCTCAACGGTAACAGAAGCCACCGAAGCTGATATCCCTGAGTCAGGCGCACCCTATGTCTCGCTTGATGACTTACAGGAATGTATTGCTCTGGCAGTAGGTAGCCCTACTCGTTTTGGCAATATGGCTGCTGAGTTAAAATATTTTTTTGATAGCACCAGTCCACTTTGGTTATCCGGTGAAATGGTCAATAAACCTGCCGCCGTATTTACATCAACCTCAAGTTTGCATGGCGGCCAGGAGAGCACGCTACTTTCCATGATGTTGCCTTTGCTCCACCACGGCATGCAACTTATTGGCATCCCGTATACCGAAACAACGCTTTTAAAAACGAAAACAGGAGGTACGCCTTATGGCGCAAGTCATACATCCGGAGTTAATGGTGACTTACCTTTAAGTGATGATGAAAAAACATTATGTAAAGCACTTGGTAAGCGTTTAGCATTAACCGCACAAGCCCAGCTAAATGCAAATCTAATTAGAACAAATACATAACGAGATAAATTTAAAATATGTTACTCAATTTTTCACCTAAGTTTATGACTCCCAGAATTTCACTTTATTTAACCTTAAGCGGTTACTTTGCCCTCTTATTATTGTTGATTATCTGGCATGGATTTATTTTTCCTGCTGAGAATAAACCATGGATATTACTTGGGTTTATTATTGCCCCGCTATTATTTCCTTTAAGGGGTTTATTAAAAGAAAACCCATATACCTATGCCTGGACAAGTTTTGTAATATTACTTTACTTTATGCATGGCACCGTCGAAGCTTGGGCAAATGCTAATGAACGCGTCTACGCCGTCATTGAAATTTATCTCAGCGTACAAGTTTATATTGGTGCTATTTATTATGCTCGGCTGCAAGGACGGGCATTAAAAGAAAGAAAACAATAAAGAGCATGGAGGGAATGCACTTAAAAGTCTTTACCTTTTTTTCTGCAACAATCTATTTTGGTATTTTTAGTTATGTCATGTAACAGAAAAAAAAGATCATTTATTAATATTAACATGCTGATATACATGTTGGTGTTTAGTTTATTCTGGAAACAGCCCGCAATGGCAAATGAATCGACAATCTCTGCTGAAGATAAAGACAGTGATGTGATTTTTCCACAAACACAACTTTATCCTCACTATACTGCAAATCCTTTAAGGCCAACCTTTAGTCTGCAAAACATGAATTTCTCTAAAACGGAAATTACTGATGCCAGTCTGCGTCGATATAACCTGAAAGTGGGTGGACATTTAGGGATATATCGTAACCAACCTGAGAAAACAAACCGAGGCTGGCAAGTAACCTTCGGCGCAGGCTTCCTGGGGCATTTTGATCTTGCATCAGCTCAAGACAATGTGGGCTGGGATGGCAGCCTCGCTTTATCACTGGAAATGCGAAATAGTGAAGCATTTGCTCACCGTTTTGGAATACACCATATTTCAAGTCATATTGGCGATGAATTAATTGAACGCACAGGTATTACTCGTATTAACTATACACGAGAGGAAATACGTTATGGTTTGATGTGGTTTATGTCACCTCACTGGAAAAGTTATATCGAAATAGGCAAGGCCTATCATATAGGTAACAAAATTGTACAAAAGCAATGGCGCCGCGAGCTAGGTTTTCAGTATGAGAATAAAAAATACTGGATGCCGAAACTCGGCTGGTACATGGGTGCAGACTTCTCAAGTTATGAAGAAAATGACTGGGATATCAATACTTCTTTGCAATTAGGAATTATCTCAACAGTAAATAAAAGAAATTATCGTTTAGGTTTTGAGTTCTATGAAGGTCGCTCATCATTAGGTGAGTTTTTTCAATATAAAGAAAAATATATCGGCTTTGGATTCTGGGTTGATATTTAGTTAAAAAATTTATTAAAGATAATCTTTAATAAATGGAATGGTAAGTTTTCTTTTCTCAACCATCGAGGCTTTATCCAGTTTTTCAAATAAAACAAAAAGACTGTTCATATCTCGCGGACTGCGTTTTAATAAATATGCCACTACATCATTCGCTAAATCCAAACCGCGGTTTTTTGCCCGTTGCTGTAATGCCTGTTGCTTTTCTTTGTCGCTTAATGCCGTTAATTGATATGTTGGCCCCCATGATAATCTCGACTGTAAATCTGCCAACTTTATATTTAACGAAGCAAGAGGTTCTGTCGAAGAGACAATCATATTCGCACCGGTTTCTCTGACGCGATTGTATAAATTAAACATTGCCTGTTCCCAGGCTTCATCTCCCATTACATTCTGAATATCATCCAGGGCAACCAGTGACATATTTTCTAACCCTTCGAGCATAGCAGGCATGAGACCTTCTTCTGCCAAGGGTAGGTAAGCAACCGGTAAACCGTCTTTCCCTGCCTGGTGACATGCGGCTTGTAATAAATGACTCTTGCCGGTTCCATTCTCACCGAATAAAAAAACATAAGGTTCGTTTTGTATTTTCAGGTTATGGATAACTTGTTCATTTTGACCAGCAAAATAATTATCAAACGTTGCGTCATCACGTAAGTGGATGCCTAGTGTCAGTTGTTGGTTCATAATAATATAATGAGGCCTTTGCACGGATAGCGAGAAGCCAGAGAACAAGGCAAAACTGACGAAAAAGCGGAATGTACGATCAGTACATGAGTACCCCAAGAGTATTTCCTCATGTTGTTTTCAACAACACTCAGGGCACTTTTGAGGAAGTTTTCGTAGTACCCCACACAGAATTTATAATGGAGGGTGAACGCAGTCATCTGGCTTCGTAGCATTCGTGCAAAGGTCTCTTATTATTTTGCGTAAAGTTCGCTTGATGTATAAGACTCATGCACATGGCGCAGCACAACAGCGATAACAGCGGCAACAGGTAAAGCCAGTAATATACCGACGAAACCAAATAACTGCCCTCCTGCAAGCACAGCAAAAATAACAGCAACAGGATGCAAACCAATTTTATCGCCAACTAACAAGGGTGTTAACAACATGCCCTCTAACATTTGCCCTGTCAAAAAGACGATAGCAACGTACAACAGGGGCATGGCCTCCTGAAATTGCATAAGTGCAGCAATGCTCGCGATAGCTATTCCAACAATAAAACCTAAGTACGGGACAAAACTCACAACGCCTGATAAGACACCAATTAACAATGCCGTATCAAGTCCTACAATCATTAAACCAACGGTATAGACCACTGATAAAGCGAGCATCACCAGCATTTGACCACGAAAAAAAGCTCCTATAACTTCATCAGACTCTTTTGCAATAACAACAATCATTTTCTCCTTATTGCGAGGAATCAGTGCATGAATTTTTTCAACTAAAATATCCCAGTCACGGAGTAAATAGAAAGTAACAACTAACATTAATAAAAAATTTGCAATCCAACCGACTAAAACTATACCTGAATGAGATATTGAGCTGACTACATTCGCTGCTATACCACCTGCGGCCTTCCAATATTCTGAAAATGATTGCTTTAACATGTTTAAATCAAAGCGAGCGACATCAAAATCAAATTTATCTTTTAATAACGGAAAAATATAATTTTGAGCTCGATCAATATAAAGCGGAAGTTTCTCTGCTAATACCACGATCTGTTTTTCGACTAAAGGTAAAATAATAAGTAAAACTAATATTGCACTTAGCGACAATACAAAAAACACAACACTCACAGCTATTGAGCGTGACATTTTTTTCTCAAGCTTATCTACCAATGGATCAGCAATGTATGCCAACACCGCAGCGGATATAAAAGGCATAAGTATCGGGGCCAGTAAATAAATTAAAATTGAAACAACAACAAATATAGCTAACCAAATGCCTTTACCTGACTCAATCATTCTTACTCTCTTCCCTTTTTAGAATATTCCAGGCTCGGCTGCCCCATTCATCTATATAGGCATAGCCACTCATTAACGTAGTAATAACGACCATCCATAAAAGACTCTCTACAATGATGGGTTTTAACGTTATCACTTGAGATACCATAATAAAAAGCACAAGTACTATTTGAAAAACAGTATTCAGCTTGCTAATAAATAACGGCTTAATTTTTGCTTCACCGATAAATTTTCGATATAGCAATGTACCGATAACAATAATAAGATCACGGAAAATAACCAGCCCCACCAACCACCAGGCTAATAAATTATGCCAGCCCAATAACAGGTAAGCTGTCAACATCATCAGCTTGTCACCCATAGGATCAAGAATCACACCTAACTCTGTTTCCCACTGGTAGCGTCGCGCAAGAAAACCATCTAAACCATCCGAAAGACCACCAACAAGGAAAAGAAGTAACGCAATTGAATAATTTTGATCCCACAAGTAATACGCTATCGGCACAACAAGGACGATGCGCAGGATACTGATTAAATTTGGGATATCTCTTTTTTTCACGGTACCATTTTATATATAAGATCTGCTTTCTTTTTATTTGAGTTGTTTTCAGAAGCACCTTCTCGAATAACAGGCTCACTCATATCATTCACTAACACTCGACCAAGCGAGATAGCCTGAGCTATACCAACTCGTCCACTGCGACTATTAATACTAAAAATAACATCATCCGTATTCACTTGATGTGCCTGAATTTTTGTCACAATACTTAATGCTTTTAAATATTTTATAACTTTATTGTATGTTTTTAAATCTGAGACATTTTTAATCTGAAGTAAAACCACTTCATTGTCCTGAGTAGTGTTCACTTGAGTAAAACGAGCGGATAAGACCTCACTGGTTTTTGATAAGCCTTCTTTCACGGCTGCACGTAAAGTCTCACTGTTGCTCAATTCCCAGTCATGACGTTGTCCGTTGGAATATAAACTCCAACGTGTATTCCATGTTTTTGCAAAACTTAAATAAATTCGTCCAACCAGCACGGCTTCAGTCTGATAACGTAAAGAGGCTTCTAATATCGTATCTTCAAAATTTCCCCATACATCGGTAAGCTGAACTTTTGATTGATCGGCTAAATCAAGAAGAGGCAAACGAAAAGGCAGGCCTTTCTTTGTAGCTTCTTGCTCTATATAGGTGCGACTAGCGTGTTGCGTGCTGTTACCAATTAATACTCGTTGTTTTTGGTCATCAACAACTAACCAAACCAATGTAGCTGGACGCGTCTTACCCCAAACAGGGTAACCTTGATCCCGCAGCAATTTTGCTACTGCTTTTTCGGTAAAACGAAGCCACAGTTTCTGGGTGTAGGGTTTGGCACCGTCAATAGGATTTACAGGAATAACTTCATTCGACTTAAATTTTCGATAGCGAAACTGTTGCATAAATCGAGTTGGGCGAGGAACAAGAAACTCATCTTCTGCCAACGTAGCTGCCTCATTTCGCCCGGAAATTCTGACCAGAACTTCTTTCAAGGCTTCACGAACGACATAAGCTCGTTCTTTACGACCCTGGCTTTCAACAGGCACTTCTACCTCGTACAAATGACGTACGATATCCGCATTAGCATCCGTAATCGGTAAAATAGTCGTTATTGACAAAAAAAGTGCCGTAAATACAAAATTCTTTATGCCGTTTATTCTTATTTTCATTCCATGCCTTTGTGTGAATTGTTAAACTACCGCTCCATTATAAACAGTATTGATCCTTAATTCAGGAGTTACCCTCGAGGGTATAACAAAATATGGCTACAAAAGAACCATCTAAGAACCAAACTCTCAGCTATCGCGACGCAGGCGTCGATATCGACGCGGGCAATGAGCTCATAGAGCATATCAAACCACTTGCCGCTGCAACAAAACGCCCAGGTGTCATGGCAGGTTTAGGTGGCTTTGGTGCATTGTTTGAGCTACCCCTCGATCGTTACAAGGAACCGGTTCTCGTTTCAGGCACTGATGGTGTTGGTACCAAGCTGAAACTTGCCATGGATCTCAATAAGCACGACACGATAGGCATCGATCTTGTCGCAATGTGCGTCAATGACCTCATTGTTCAGGGTGCTGAGCCCCTGTTTTTCCTCGATTATTATGCCACAGGTAAACTCGACGTCGCAGCCGCTACAGATGTCGTTGCTGGCATCGCTGAAGGCTGTAAGCAGTCGAATGCTGCTCTCGTTGGTGGTGAAACGGCTGAAATGCCAGGCATGTATCAAGGTGGCGACTACGATTTAGCCGGTTTTTGTGTCGGAGTAGTCGAGAAAAGTAAAATTATTGATGGCTCAAAAGTAAAAACGGGGGACGTACTACTTGGTTTGCCTTCCAGCGGCCCGCACTCAAATGGCTACTCGCTCATTCGTAAGGTCATCGACGTGGCTAATGCAGATTTAAACGAAAGCTTTGACGGAGCCACACTGGGTGAACGTTTACTTGCACCAACGACGATTTATATCAAACCTCTTTTAACGTTATTAGAAACCATTGATGTCCATGCTATGTCCCACATTACTGGTGGTGGTTTATTAGAAAACATTCCCCGTGTTATGCCGGATGATGCTTGTGCAGTAATCGACAAGAGTAGCTGGAAGCGCCCTGCTGTGTTCGATTGGTTACAGGAAAATGGCAATATCGAAGACAGTGAAATGTACCGCACCTTCAATAATGGACTCGGTATGGTATTAATATTAGATGAAAGCGTTGCCGACAAAGCAGTTGAAATTCTAAAACAAAATCAGGTTCAGGCCGTTCGTATCGGTCACATTGAATCTAAAGAAAATGATGTTGCGGTTCGCATTCAGTAATGAGTCACGATCTGGTCTCACCAATACGTTTAGTCGTATTAATATCCGGTAATGGCAGCAATCTGCAGGCCATTATCGACAACATTACAGATAAAGGCTTACCGGCTCAGATTGTTGCAGTTATCAGCAACAAAGCTGATGCTTACGGATTGGAACGAGCCAAAAAAGCTGAAATTGAACAATGTGTCTTATCACATAAAGATTTCAGAGATCGCAATCAATATGATCTTGCGCTAAAGGAACTCATTGATGGTTATCAACCTGATTTAATTATCCTCGCAGGTTTCATGCGAATTCTCAGTAATGAATTTGTTGAACACTATTTGCATAAAATGATGAACATTCACCCCTCTTTGTTGCCCAAATACAAGGGACTTAACACCCATCAGCGTGTTTTGGATGCCGGCGATAAAGAACATGGCTGTAGTGTGCACTTTGTTACTCCCGAACTTGACGATGGCCCGGTAATTTTACAAGCTACGGTTGATATAAAAGAAAACGATACCGCAGAATCATTAGCATCACGAGTGCATGAACAGGAACACCGTATATACCCGCAAGCCATACGCATGTTTGCCGAGAAAAAAATATAACTAAAAGAGATGTATAGCTGAAATTATGAAGTATTTAATTACAATAATATTAACTCTGGTTTTTCAAAGTATCTCCTATGCTGCCACTGTTAAAGATTTCACAGCAAGTTATGATCTCTATCATAATGAATTTTTTGTTGGTAAGTCGAAAAGAAGTTTAAATACTGAAAACAAAAACCTCACCTTCTCATCTATTGCAAAAACAGCCGGTGTTGCTGCGTGGTTTTTTGACATAACCATTACTGAAATAAGTAAGTTACGGTTTAAGAATAAACGTTTAAATTTTGTTTCCTATTCTTATAACGAAAAAAACAGTGATAAAAATAAAGGCTACCAGCTATACCTTGATAAAACGCATAACTTTTATAACACACATACAAAACAACTTTACCCAGCTGCAAAAAACTTACATGACACCCTGGGGTTTACCGTTGCGATTATGCAAGATTTACAGGCAGGTAAAAGAAATATTACCTACACAATTGCTGAAAAAAGCAAGCTCAAAAAATATACCTTAAAATTTATAAAAAAAGAAAACCTTGCGACAGACAAAGGCGAAATAAGCACTCTTAAAATGGAGCACTATAATCCAAAAACAAAACGCCGTTTTACCTTCTGGTGTGCTGATAAAATGAATTTCTTACCCGTAAGAATACGTAAAATTAATTATAAAGGTAATGAAGACTTGCTCAATTTAACGCACTTTAATCAACAGCCTATTGCTTTAAGTGTTTATCCCGAAGAAGAAGAAGAATAAATATAGCGCTATATTCCTGAAAACAAACGCAAATTTAGCGTTGTTTTTTCCTTAAATTACCTCAAGTTCAGTCCCGCAAACCCGATATATAAGGAATATTCTTTATAATGAAGGTAAACGCGTGTCTGTCAGCAGACTAAAAATTGTATTAACTTCCACGTTGTTTTCGATAACACTTTGCTTCACGCAAACCAGCTTTGCGCGGGAAAAAGATCTTCATATCGGAGTGCTTGCCATGTGGGGAGAGAAAGTCACCCAACAAATGTGGCAGCCCACCATAAACCACCTAAATAATACGATTCCAAACTATAACTTCACACTCAACCCTCTCAAACTTCACCAGATTGACGATGCTATTAAACAAAATAATGTTGATTTTATTCTTACTAATTCGGGAAACTATATTGAATTAGAAGCTCGCTATGGTATTAGTCGGCTTATCACGCTAAAAACCAAAATAAACAATAAAACGACTAGCCGATTTTCAGCTGTTATATTCACAAAAATTAATCGTGATGATATTCAGTCATTAGAAGATTTACGCAATAAATCATTTATGGCAGTAAAGAAAAACGTTCTTGCTGGTTTTCAAATGGCCTGGTTAGAATTAAAAAATCACGATATAAATCCATTTGATGATTTTAAATCTTTGCAATTCAGCGGACACCCACAAGACAAAATTGTTTATGCCGTTCTTAATGGAAAAGTCGATGCAGGAACCGTACGCACTTCAATTTTAGAGAATATGGCAGCTAGGGGATTAATTGAACTAAAAGACTTTAAAATTATTAATCGTAAATTAAACGATAAATTTCCTTTTCTTCACTCAACTCCTCTTTATCCAGAATGGCCTTTGGCTAAAACACAAACTACATCTACTGAACTCGCCAAGGCAGTCAGTCTTTCTCTGCTCCAGTTAGCAGAAAATAGTACAGCGGCAAAACAATCTCACAGCGCAGGCTGGACCGTGCCATTGGACTATTCTCCAGTGCGCCATTTATATAAAGAACTAAACCTCCCTCCTTTCACAGTTACATCACCCGGTTTTTTTAAACGTTACTGGGGACCATTACTTTTATTCTTAATGTTGTTTTTACAACCCCTTTTTCTTTATATACGTAAATTAAAAATAGATTTGCAAGTTGATTCAGAAAAACTCGCGCAATCAGAAATCGAATGGTCTAACGCACTCGATTTCCTTGATGAACCAATGTATATGGTTGATCTTGAAGATCATATTGTTCGGGCAAATAAAGCTTTTTATAAAAAAATAAATGCTTCGGCAGAAGAAGCTGTTGGTAAAATTGTCACTAATTACACCCATCCCGAAGGGGAAGAAAGTCCTTGTGAAGTTTGTCAGGCCAGGAAAGACCTCGTTGACTCCATATTAATATTAGAAGCGGATGATCCAGTTAACAAATCCGGCATACCGATGGAAATAAGTGTAAAAGTAATACGGGATGAAAAAAATAAAGCCATCGGTATTATTCAGAGAATGCGTGACTTAACAAAATCACGCGAAGCAGAAAAAGCAATACGCAGAAGTGAATTACTTTTTAAAGAGCTACTCAATGCCACACCTGAGCCACTTGTCGTGGCAAATTCAGATGGAACAATAGTATTAGTAAATACTCAGTTTGAAAAAGAATTTGGTTACAGCCGCGAAGAAATCATAGGCCATAAAATTGAAAAACTTATTCCAGCAAAACATCGTTCTAAACATGTAAATGTACGTACTGATTATTCATTTCATCCAACAGAACGTCCAATGGGGAGAGATTTAAAAATAGAAGGGTTGCATAAAGATGGGCATATCATTCCTATCGATATTAGTTTAAACCCCTTTAACATTGATGGTGAAATGCTCATTATCTCAACAATTCATAATATAACTGATCGTCTTAAGAAAGAAAAAGAACTAAAGCGATTAGCATCATTCCCGGAGCTAAATCCAAACCCTATAATAGAATTTAAAAAAAATGGAATGGTTACATACGCAAATTCCGCATCAATCAAATTATTTCCCTCTATTATGGATATGAATTCTGAACACGAAATTTTTTATGATATTGATAACGAGTATGCTGAAATCGAAAAGAATCATGAGCTCGTTCGAAATATAGAAATAGATGACTCAACTTTTGAACAGAAGGTTGTTTATGATCCAGAAACAAAAGTTTTTCGCATGTACATATGGGATATTACAAAGTTAAGAAATTTAACGCAAAAAATGACGTACCAGGCTACTCATGATGCCTTAACAAATTTAATCAACCGCCGTGAATTTGAAAGACGCTTGAATAAAGCCATTGAAGACTCACAGCATAACAATAAAACACATTCACTATGTTACATGGATCTTGATCAGTTTAAAACGGTTAATGATTCATGTGGCCATGCCGCAGGTGATGAATTATTAAAACAACTTGCAATAGAGCTAAAATCTATAATCCGGGAAACAGATACCTTTGCTCGACTGGGTGGTGATGAATTTGGTTTATTATTAGAAAGCTGCCCTATTGAAAAAGCAACCATGTTAGCCGAAGAAGTAAGAAAAAAAGTTGAGGCATTTCGTTTTCATTGGGATAACAAAACTTTTAAGATTGGAATCAGTATTGGTATTATGAGCATTACAAAAACAAGTGGTTCAACAAAAGAAATACAGTCCGCAGCAGATACCGCTTGCTATATGGCAAAAGAACAAGGGCGAAACCGAATACATGTCTATGAAATAGATTCAAATGCAATAGCAAAACATACCAATGAAACAAACTGGTTAAACCGCATTAATACTGCTCTTGATGATAATGATTTTGTTTTATATTTCCAAAAAATCGCATCCTTGAATGATTCAGAGCATGAGCATTATGAAGTGCTTATCAGAATGATTGATAAAGAAGGCAATACCATTCCACCAGGTTCATTTATACCTGCTGCAGAACGGTTTGATATTATGTCTTCTGTCGATAGCTGGGTAATTAAAAGTACTCTCTCAATTATGCAGCAAGAAAAATATAAAAATATAAATTTCTCAATAAATCTTTCCGGTCAATCATTAGGCGATCTTACCTTTATGGAAAACTGTACTTCTCAACTGGAAAAAAGTGAGGTAAACCCAGAACGAGTATGTTTTGAAATAACAGAAACAGCAATGATTGCAAACCTGTCAACCGCTATACGTTCAGTTTCAATATTACAGGGATTAGGGTGTAAAATTGCACTCGATGATTTTGGTAGCGGCTTAAGCTCGTTTGCTTATCTTAAAAACTTACCTGTCGATTATCTTAAAATTGATGGCAGTCTGATAAAAGATCTCGAAACTGATTCAGTCAATGTCACAATGGTAAAATCCATTATCCATATTGGTCACAGTATGAAGCTGGAAACAATTGCTGAATATGTTGAGAACGACGCAATATTGAATATATTACGAGATTTGAAAATTGATTATGTGCAAGGCTACGGGATTGCTAAACCCGTACCTATTGAAAAAATTAAACTATTAGAAACAATATAATTTAAGCCTTTGGCAAAGTTACACCTTGCTGTCCCTGATATTTTCCGCCACGATCTTTATAAGAGGTTTCACAAACTTCATCAGACTCAAAAAATAACATTTGCGCTATACCCTCATTCGCATATATTTTTGCAGGCAGTGGAGTTGTATTTGAAAACTCAAGCGTTACATGCCCTTCCCACTCAGGTTCAAGTGGTGTCACGTTCACAATAATGCCACAACGCGCATATGTCGATTTACCAAGGCATACCGTTAACACACTGCGCGGAATACGAAAGTACTCAACAGTACGTGCAAGAGCAAAAGAGTTTGGAGGAATAATACAAACATCACTTTTAACATCAACAAAACTTTGATGATCAAAATCTTTTGGATCCACAATGGCAGAATTAATATTTGTGAAAATTTTAAATTCATCTGCACAGCGAACGTCATAGCCATAACTTGAAGTTCCGTAAGAGACAATACGCTCACCATTTACGTCCCGAACCTGGCCCGGCTCAAAAGGCTCAATCATGCCTTCATTTTCCGCCATTCGACGAATCCACTTATCTGATTTAATGCTCATTTAATTCTGCCTGTTTGTACTTGTACTACACCAAAAAGAAAAAGGAATATATCATATTGGCTGGTTTATTTGTCATACGTTAGAGATATTATTTATTGAGCCAGCTAAAAAGAGGAGTCTCCTCTTCTTATGTGATAATAGCTAAGTAGGTCAGACTCACAAGTGGTTTTTTGTAGGATGGATCCGTCACCTTGTGACTTGATCCAACCTACAAATTTAAGGAGAAAAAATACGCTGTAAATTATAATTTTAAAAGCCGAGTTTGCAATTAGATTTAAACCCGCAAAAAATTGCTTCGTTTCACTCGCAACGACCATTCATAAGTTCTCAAACTGGTAGGATGGATCAAGGAACAACGTGACGGATCCATCATTCCACGTTGGTTCCGTCACGTTGTTCCTTGAACCCACCTACAAACTCAAGACGAAAAAAAACGCTGTAGAACAGCGTATAACAAGAGTGGATTATTTTTTCTCTCGCAAGGCGTAAACGAAATTTAAAACCGGAGTTTGCATTAAGGCCGTTCTCGCACTTCCTTGTGCTTCACGGCATTTGAACATCCTTGTTCTGCACTATGAGGATTTTAAATTACGTTTACAACGCCGCGAGAGGGAAAATAAGACGCTCTTAGTTGTTTTGGATTACTATGTTGGGGAACGCTGCTGAATGATCTTTCGTCTTTTGTGAAAGTTTCGCCGCAACACGACGAGCAATATCACGATAAATCTCAGCAACCTTACCATCAGGATCTGCAACAACCGTTGGCTTACCTTCATCTGTACCAACACGAATTGATATATCTAATGGCAAGGCACCTAATAGATCAACATCACTGTCTGATGCCATGCTTTCACCACCACCTGAACCAAAGATATGCTCTGCGTGACCACACTCTGAACAAATATGGATAGACATATTTTCTACGATACCTAATACAGGCACTTCAACTTTTTCAAACATCTTAAGACCTTTACGTGCGTCTAACAATGCGATGTCTTGAGGAGTTGTTACGATTACAGCACCTGTTACAGGTACTTTTTGCGCAAGTGTTAATTGGATATCACCTGTGCCCGGAGGTAAATCAATGATCAAATAATCAACGTCATGCCACTTTGTATCTTTTAGTAACTGCTCCAATGCTTGCGTTACCATTGGGCCACGCCAAATCATCGGGGTGTCTTCATCAATCAAATAACCAATCGACATAGATTGAATGCCATAGTTAATCATTGGTTCTAAACTTTTACCATCTGCAGATTCTGGTTGACCGCTTATACCCAACATACGTGGTTGGCTTGGGCCATAAATATCCGCATCTAAAATACCGACTGTTGCGCCTTCTGCTGCTAATGCTAATGCTATATTAACGGAAGTTGTTGATTTACCAACACCACCTTTACCTGAAGCCACGGCAATAATGTTCTTTACACCAGGAATCATATTCACGCCTTTTTGTACGGCGTGAGAAGCAACTTTATGTGCAACATTAATTGTTACGTTAGCCACACCATCAACTGCTTTTACTTTCTCAGTTAATTTTTCTGTGAGGTCTTTTATGTAACCCTTAATTGGAAATCCATAAAGAATATCAATTGTGACATTATCGCCATCAACTTTAATATCTTTAACTGTTTTTGTTGAAACAAGATCAGCTTCAAGATATGGATCAATATACGTTTTTAATGCTTCTTCGATTTGTGATTGAGCGACATTAGCCATGCTCTATCTCCTACTAGTGATAGGGTTAAATAACCCAGTAATTTAATCTGGTAATTCAGGGTTCGCAATATACACAATAATGTTTATTTGTGCGATAGCTAGATCCTATAAAACGGCACATTCTACCTGTTCAAAGTGGCAGTTGCGACCGATAACTGATACCTTAGCGCCTTTCAAAAGTCGTAACTATTAGGCAATTTAAAGTGATATTCCCATTTTCAATAACGCCTAATTAAAACTATGAATTTATCCCCCCTCCTTCAGGGAGGGGGTTAGGGGGAGGGGATAAAAGTACCACCCCACCCTCGCCCTCCTCTTAAAAGGGAGGGAACAAATCAAAAAACAATTTAATATAGCCTTTTACAAAGTAGTAAATAAATTATGACCACTAAAACACGCCAAATTCTCGTTACTAGTGCCCTGCCGTATGCCAATGGCAGTATCCATATCGGACACCTGGTTGAGTACATTCAGACCGATATATGGGTTCGTTTTCAGAAAATGCAAGGCCACCAGTGCACATATGTTTGTGCAGATGATGCGCATGGCACCCCTATCATGCTACGCGCTCAGAGTGAGGGCATTACACCCGAAGTATTGATTGCCGCGACAGATAAAGAACATCGTGCTGATTTTGCAGAATTTAACGTCGATTTTGATAATTTCCACTCCACGCATTCTGAGGAGAATCGAGAAATAGTCGAGACGATTTATAAACGTCTGCGAGATGCGGGTCATATTGAACAACGCAGCATCAAACAAGCTTACGATCCTGAAAAAGAGATGTTTTTACCTGATCGCTTCATTAAAGGCACTTGTCCAAAATGTGGAGCTGAAGATCAATATGGCGATAACTGTGAGGTTTGTGGCGCAACTTATGCGCCAACCGACTTAAAAAATCCTGTATCGGCCATTTCAGGCGCAACACCAATTGAAAAAGAATCCGAGCATTATTTCTTTAAGCTCGCAGATTTTGAACCAATGTTACGTGAGTGGATTAAGGGTGGTCACACTCAAGATGCCATCGGTAACAAAGTGAGCGAATGGTTTGAATCTGGCTTACAGTCCTGGGATATTTCACGAGATGCACCTTATTTTGGCTTTGAGATTCCAGATGCACAGGGTAAATTCTTTTATGTTTGGCTCGATGCCCCAATGGGTTACATGGCGAGTTTCAAAAACCTCTGTGACAAACGTGATGATCTTAATTTCGATGATTACTGGAAAGTGGACAGTAAACATGAGGTGTATCACTTCATAGGTAAAGATATCGCCTACTTCCACACCCTGTTCTGGCCTGCCGTTTTAAGTGGCAGTAATTACCGCACACCTACAGCCGTTTTCTGTCATGGTTTCCTTACGGTCAATGGACAAAAAATGTCGAAGTCGCGAGGTACATTTATTAAAGCCCGCACCTATTTAGATAACTTAAATCCTGAATATTTACGTTATTACTTCGCTGCAAAACTGGGTAATGGCATTGATGATCTCGATCTTAATCTGGACGATTTTATCTTACGTGTAAATTCAGATTTAGTCGGCAAAGTTGTCAATATTGCTAGCCGTTGCGCAGGTTACATTAAGAAAAAATGTGACGGCCAATTAAGTGCAACCTGTTCAGAACCCGAGTTATACCAATCATTCGTACATGCGGGAGATAAAATAGCGGAGTTATTTGAACAGCGTGAATTCAGCCATGCTGTCCGTGAAATTATGGCTTTAGCTGATAAAGCAAATCAATATATTGATGAACAAAAGCCATGGGCACTCGCTAAAGAAGAAGGTAAGGAACAACAAGTACAAGATATTTACAGTACAGGTGTTAACTTGTTCCGCGTATTAATGACGTATTTAAAACCTGTTCTACCTGCAATGGCAGAAGCCACTGAATCATTCCTTAATATTGATGCAATGAACTGGTCAGATATTTCTGAGCCACTCACTGGCCACGAAATTAATAAGTTCAAACCATTAATGACACGGGTTGAACAAGAAAAAGTGGATGCACTGGTTGAGGCATCAAAAGAAGATTTAAAACAAGAACACCATAAAACAGAACGAAAAGCGACGATTAAGAAAGTGGATAAAAAAATAGAGCCAATAGCTGATGAAATAGCTTTTGATGACTTTGCAAAAATTGATTTACGTATTGCAAAAATCATTAAAGCTGAACATGTTGAAGGGGCTGATAAATTATTACGACTCACGTTAGATATTGGCAATGAAACACGTAATGTTTTCGCTGGCATTAAATCAGCATACCAGCCAGAAGATCTGGAAGGTAAACATACCGTTATGGTGGCTAACCTTGCACCACGTAAAATGCGTTTTGGTGTTTCTGAAGGAATGGTATTAGCCGCAGGTCCAGGTGGTGAAGATCTTTGGATATTGGAACCTCATGATGGTGCCAAACCGGGAATGCGGGTTAAATAAGATCAATATCAAAATATTTGAACCACGAAGGACACCAAGAACACCAAGAACACCAAGGAAAATCTTTAAAAAGATATAAACCACGGGGGACACAGGGAGCACGGGGTTAAAAATAAAGAATTTCCCCAGTGCTCCCTGTGTCCCCCGTGGTTTTATTTTTTATTGAATGTTTTCTTCGTGTTCTTGGTGTCCTTCGTGGTTATGCACTTTTTAATATTACGTTATACTCGGTGATATTATGGCTGAATACGCACTTATACTCATAAGCACCATTCTGGTAAATAACTTCGTTTTAGTGAAGTTTTTAGGCTTGTGCCCTTTCATGGGCGTTTCTCGTAAACTTGAAACAGCTATCGGTATGGGACTCGCCACTGCATTTGTATTAACACTCTCATCCATCAGTAGTTACCTGGTTAATGAATATCTTCTTGCTCCTCTAGGCATTGAATATCTTCGAACAATAACATTTATTCTTGTTATCGCTGTTGTTGTGCAATTCACTGAAATGGTTGTACATAAAACAAGTCCGCTTCTTTACCAGGTGTTAGGAATTTTCTTACCTTTAATCACAACCAATTGCGCGGTGCTTGGTGTTGCCTTACTCAACGTTCAAACTGAGCATGGTTTTATTGAGTCAGCTCTATATGGCTTCGGTGCTTCAGTTGGTTTTTCTTTAGTTCTTGTTTTATTTGCCGCAATGCGTGAACGCATTGATGTTGCAGATGTACCTGAACCTTTCCGTGGCGCTTCTATTGCTTTAGTGACTGCAGGTTTAATGTCGATGGCCTTTATGGGTTTTGCCGGATTAGTTAAGGTCTAATATGCTGGAAACGATTCTTGCTATAGCCGCACTTGCGATCGTCTTTGGTCTTATCCTGGGATTTTCTGCCATACGCTTTAAAGTTGAAGGCGATCCTATTGTTGACAAGATAGATGCTATCTTGCCACAAACGCAATGCGGTCAATGTACCTATCCCGGTTGCCGTCCATATGCCGAAGCAATTGCAAAAGGTGAAGCCGATATTAATCAATGTCCTCCCGGTGGCGAAGCAGTGATTAGCGAACTCGCTGATTTGTTAGGCGTTGATCCAAAACCATTGAATGAAGAGCACGGCGAACATTCTGAAAGTAAAACCGTTGTTTATATCGATGAAGAAATTTGTATTGGATGTACACTCTGTATTCAGGCTTGCCCGGTTGATGCCATAGTCGGTGCAGCAAAATTAATGCATACCGTTATTGAAAATGAATGTACCGGTTGTGATTTATGTATACCGGTTTGCCCCGTTGATTGTATTTATATTAAACCAGTTACTGAAACTATCAGCACATGGAAATGGCCCATGCCTGATGCTAAGCAGGTAGCTTCAAAATGACGACACGTTTATGGAAAATATTTGGTGGACTCAAGTTACCTGCTTTTAAAACCATGTCTATGTCACAAGGGACTGAAGCAGCCCCTCTACCTAAAACATTAGTACTGCCGTTAAAGCAACATATTGGTCATGCCGCTGAAGCGATAGTAGAAGTGGGCGATATTGTTTTAAAAGGACAAATGATTGCAGCGGCAAAAGATTATGTTAGCAGCCCTATTCATGCCCCCTCATCAGGGAAAATAATTGCAATAGAAAAACGAATGGTACCTCATCCATCAGGAATAACAACAGACTGTATTATTATAGAAACAGATGGAGAAGAACGCTGGATAGAAAATGAAGATGCGATAAACGCGAACTACCGTCAACTCGATGCAGGTGTGTTACGCGACATTATCCGTGATGCAGGTATTGTAGGATTAGGTGGTGCAGGCTTTCCTTCATTTATAAAATTAAATCCAGGCTCGAACAACATGGTCAACACTCTCATTTTAAATGGTGCAGAGTGCGAGCCCTACATCACCTGTGATGCCATGTTAATGCAGGAGCAAAGCCGTAAGATCATTGATGGCCTTAATATTATGCGCCATGCACTACAAGTTGAGCACTGTATTATTGCAGTAGAAGATAATAAACGTACTGCACACACTATGCTTGTTAATGCTCTGCAAGAACATGAAGTAGGATATATAGATATTATTCAGGTTCCTACGTTATATCCTGCCGGCGGAGAAAAACAACTTATAAAAACGCTTACCGGAAAAGAAGTTCCCAGCACAGGCTTACCTATTAATATCGGTGTTGTTTGTCATAATGTTGCCACGGCAGCCGCTACTGCAACAGCCGTGCTTGAAGGAAAACCTTTAATTAGCCGCTACGTTACGGTAACAGGTGAAGGCGTTAGTCATCCGCGTAACTTTGATGTTTTATTTGGAACACCTTTTTCTGAGTTAATTGATTTATGCGATCGAAATTCTAAAGCTGAACAATTTATTATGGGTGGCCCAATGATGGGCTTTGAAGTGAGTGATGATAATCTCCCCGTTATAAAAACCAGTAACTGTATTCTCATTCAAAGTAAAAATACCAAACCTGAGTTTGTTATGCCTTGTATCCGTTGTGGACAGTGTGCCGAAGTTTGTCCCGCACAATTATTACCTCAACAACTTTACTGGTATGCTCGAGCAAAAAACTTTGACAAGACACAAGACTATAATCTTTTTGATTGTATTGAATGTGGTTGTTGCTCTTATGTTTGCCCAAGCCATATTCCCTTAGTGCAATATTTTCGTTTTGCAAAAACAGAAATATGGACGCAAGAACAGGAAAAGAAAACATCAGACATTGCTCGTCAACGTCACGAATTCCGTCAGTTTAGAATGGAACGCAAAAAAGCAGAAAACGAAGAACGCAAACGACAAAAACGTGAACTACTTAAAAAAGTAAGTGGCGAAAAAGATAGTGCCGAAGATTCTAAAAAAGCTGCAATTGATGCAGCAATGGCTCGTGTTAAAGCTAAACGTGAAAAACAATCGGTTACGCCGGAAAATACCGGAAACCTGACTGAAGCGCAGAAAAAAACCATCGCTGAAATTGATTCGCGGCGTAAAAAAGCAAAGGATGAAAATTAATCATGCATAGTTCGCCCTACATTCAAAATAATGAAAATGTCTCTCGCATGATGTTAGCGGTTATTTACGCGCTTATCCCTGGCACATTGGTTTATATCCATTTTTTTGGCTTCGGCGTTATCATTAATATTTTCATTGCGGTAATAACAGCTTTAATTTGTGAAGTTGTGATATTAAAAATTCGTAACCGCCCTGTTAAACCTTTTATATATGATGGTACCGCTGTCTTAACAGCAATACTTCTTGCACTCGCTCTACCCTCACTAACACCTTGGTGGTTAGCTGCTTTAGGTGCCGGATTCGCTATTATTATTGCAAAACATTTATATGGCGGTATGGGTTATAACCCGTTTAACCCTGCAATGGTTGGTTATGCCATGTTATTGATTGCCTTCCCCAAGGAAATGACCGCCTGGATTCCAGCAGAAATACACGGCTTAAATTTCTTCGATACATTAAATTACAGTTTCTTTGAAACGTTACCTGCGGGTATGAACTACGATGCGCTCACCATGGCAACACCGCTGGATAGTATAAAAACACAACTCAGCCTCGGTTATACCCTAGATGAAATTCATACCACTAACGCCTCTTTGTTTGGCAACATAGCAGGTTATGGCTGGGAGTGGATTAACATCATGTTTTTAATTGGTGGCATCGTTCTAATTTCAATTAAAGTAATCAGCTGGCATATCCCTGTTTCCATGTTAGGTGCGCTTGCATTCATGGCCATGATTTTTAATTTTTCAGATGCCGGTAGTTACTCGCCCATCAGTTTCCATTTGTTTGGTGGTGCCGCAATGTTAGGTGCATTTTTTATTGCAACAGATCCCGTTACCGCAGCGGCATCAAACAGAGGTCGTTTAATTTATGGCGCAGGGATCGGAATTTTAATTTATATAATCCGTACCTGGGGTGGTTATCCTGATGCCATCGCATTTGCAGTATTACTCATGAACATGGCCGTACCAATGATTGATTATTACAGTAAACCACCTGTGTTTGGTGCACCGAGTAAGGGCTAAAGAGTAAATGAATATTATTCGAAATATGATCATTAGCGCTGTTGTACTGGCTTTATTTGCAGTGGCAGGAACATTTTTTGTTTCATATACTTTTGATAATACAATTGATCGCATCAATGAGAATAAACGTCTCGCATTATTAAGATCTATTCATGTTCTTATTTCTCCAACTGCGCATGATAACGATATCTTTGCAGACATTATTCAGGTTACTAATAAAAAATTACTAGGAAGTAAAAAACCAGTAACCATTTATCGTGCACGTAAAGACAATAAACCCATTGCTGTTATTGTTAATAGCATTGCTCCAGATGGATATAACGGTAACATTGAGCTTCTTGTTGCAATTCAATACGACGGAACGCTGGCAGGTGTACGCGTTACACACCATAAAGAAACACCCGGCTTAGGTGATGCCATTGAAGATAATCGTTCTGACTGGATTAAAACTTTTGCACAAAAATCATTGGTTAATCCGGAGACTAAAGGCTGGGCAGTTAAACGTGACGGTGGGGAGTTTGACCAGTTTACCGGTGCAACAATAACGCCCCGCGCCATAGTAAAAGCAGTCTATAATACATTACGCTATTATAAAGAACATCGAGATACCCTATATGAGTGATACCAGCTACAGTAAGATCATCTACAACGGCCTGTGGGTAAATAACCCTGCTTTTGTTCAGCTACTTGGCCTCTGTCCTTTATTAGCAGTATCAAATACGGTTATAAATGGGCTCGGACTTGGCTTGGCGACAACTCTCACCCTGGTTGCATCAAATGTAATGGTGTCCATAATCCGACACTGGGTTCGACCTGAAATTCGTATACCAGTTTTTGTTTTAATTATTGCCTCTACGGTAACCATCATTGAACTATCAATGAATGCCTGGTTCCATGAGCTCTATAATATTTTGGGTATATTCATCCCGCTTATCGTAACGAATTGTGCCATCATCGCTCGTGCAGAAGCCTTTGCATCCAAAAATACCGTATCAAGTTCTTTCCTTGATGGCTTGTTTATGGGTTTAGGTTTTACTGCCGTGTTAGTTTTGCTCGGCGCAATGCGTGAAGCGATTGGTTTTGGTACTTTATTTCAACAAGCTCATCTTATGTTCGGCGAAGCTGCGCGTGGATTTACGATTACATTATTTGATGACTATCGAGGCTATTTACTTGCAATACTGCCACCTGGTGCCTTTATTGGACTTGGGTTTTTAATTGCGGGAAAAAACATTATTGATAAAAAACGTTTAGCGCGTGAAAAGTTACTATCAAATGAACAAGTTGAAGTGCCGGCACCAGCAGCATCTTAAATATGAATAAAGCTATTCGTACTGAAATTTTCACTCGCCTGAAAAAACATACTCCCAATCCAACCACCGAACTCAATTTCTCTTCGCCATTTGAGTTGTTAATTGCCGTTATTCTTTCTGCTCAATCAACAGATAAAGGCGTCAATAAAGCGACTAAAGATTTATTTAAAAAGGCGCCGACACCTGAAAAGATGGCAGCTTTAAAAGAAAGCGGTTTAAAGAAATACATTAAAACAATCGGCCTCTACAATACCAAAGCCAGGAATATTATTAAAACCTGTAAAATGTTGGTTGAGGAACATAACTCTCAGATCCCCGATGATCGCGAAGCACTTGAAGCGTTGCCTGGTGTAGGCCGTAAAACGGCGAATGTTGTATTAAATACTGCATTTGGCCACCCTACCATGGCCGTTGATACACATATCTTTCGCGTCTCTAACCGAACAAAAATTGCTCCCGGTAAAAATGTACTCGAGGTTGAAAAAAAACTACTCAAATTTATTCCTGAAGAATTTATGGTAGACGCACACCACTGGCTCATTCTACATGGCCGATACACCTGTATCGCACGCAAACCACGTTGCGGAGCTTGCGTCATTGAAGACCTATGTGAATTTAAAGATAAAGTAATCGAATAACTTGTAACTTCTCAGAGCACTCATTACCCTATCATTATGTTTGGACAAGACCGCACAGAACTACGACAAATGTTTTTTACCGCATGGAAAAAACATCAAAATAAGCAGTTAATGGAACCTCTTGAAGCGGTAGTAGCCAGGATCATTGAGCTGCATCCTGAATATCATGTTTTATTTGAAAATGAGTCTGCTGAACTCGATAAAGACTACACACCGGAAATGGGACAAACCAATCCCTTTCTTCATATGGCCATGCACATATCCATTCAGGAACAACTCTCCACTAAACGTCCGACTGGAATTGAACAACTTCACCAGTCAATATTGAAAAAAAATAAGGATCCTCATGAAACCGAACATGTAATGATGGAATGCTTAGGAAAAATGCTCTGGGAAGCACAATCTCAAAATCGCGCTCCCGATGAAGCTGATTATTTAACTTGTCTAAAACAGTTTACTTAAGTCCATTCCTGAAAATTCCAACATTACAAAACCCGACATATCTTATTGTTTTACATAATATTTTTCACCTAAAAAAGCATATTCCATACTTATAGAAAGTCTACATGAAATTTATTCACATCGTTTATAAAAAAAGTCTCGTACAACCACGAAACTTTTGTTATAGATGTATGTCGTATTTAACAAGCTATGGATGTATAAGAAGTTTAATTCAGAGGCTCAATATTTTTATAAAAAACAATAATGTTACATATAATTTAAAACTGGAGATACGCTGATGTCTAAGAAAAAATCAATCACTACACTTTCAATTGCTGCTGGTACAGCTTTTGTTGCTTCTTTAGCTATGGGTAACGTAGCAAACGCTGCTGAAGGTGCTAATCCTTTTGCTATGAATGAAATGTCAGGTGGCTACATGCAACTTGCTGAAGGCAAATGTGGTGGCAGCATGAACAGCAAAAGCGACATGAAAGAAGGTAAATGTGGCGGAAGCATGAAAGGCGAAAAAGAAGGTAAGTGTGGTGATAACAAAGATATGAAAGAAGGTAAATGTGGTGGCAACAAAGATATGAAAGACGGTAAAGGTAAAAAAGAAGGTAAATGTGGTGAAGGAAAATGTGGCGGTAACGGCTAAGCCAATACCTTTAAAATCATGAACAATAATCAATATCCCGTTCATGGTGCAGGTTTGGGTCTGCGACGATCTATGATGGACTCGCTCGCAGACCAACCACCTTCTCAAGTTAACTTTATGGAAGTCGCACCCGAAAATTGGATCGGTGTTGGCGGCGCACTCAGCAAGCAGTTCAGTGCATTTTCCGAACAATATCCAATTGCCCTTCATGGCTTGTCACTATCAATAGGTAGTCCCGCTCCTCTTGATGAGGCATTCTTGTATAAAGTTAAAAAATTTATAAAGCAACACAATATTTCTACTTACAGTGACCACTTAAGTTACTGTAGTGATGACGGTCATCTTTATGATCTTATGCCTATTCCCTTTACTGAAGAAGCCGTTCATTACGTTGCGGAACGTATACGTCGCACCCAGGATATTTTAGAGCAACGTATTGCGATGGAGAATGTCTCTTACTACGCAGCACCTTCTAAAAAAATGGAAGAAATAGATTTTATTAATGCCGTGATCAGTGAAGCGGACTGTGATTTTTTACTAGACGTTAATAATATTTATGTGAACAGTATTAATCATAAATATGATGCTGTTAACTTTCTAAAAAAATTACCTGCTGAACGTGTCACCTACTTACACATTGCCGGGCACTATAACGAAGCCGATGATTTAATTGTCGATACTCATGGCGCTGATGTAGTCGATCCTGTCTGGGATCTACTACACAAAACATATGATGTGTTTGGTGTCATGCCCACATTATTAGAGCGCGATTTTAACATTCCCTCTATTACAGAACTTTTAACTGAAGTTGATACCATTATCGAAATTCAGGATAAATGGTCTAAACAAGACTCAAATACCAGTCAACATGGCTAACTTACCTGTTTTTAAACAAGCGCAATATGAGTTTGCGGCTCATATTCGCGATCCAGAATCGAATCCGATACCTGACGGTATAGAACCTCGACGTATGAAAATATACAGTGAGTTATTTTTTAATAACGTTGAAGATTTTATCTCAAATACTTATCCCGTCTTAAAAGAAATTACAGAAGAAGGTGAATGGCTAAAAATGTTACATGATTATTTTAGTCATCATTTATCGCATACGCCCTTATTTCCTGAAATGCCTCGAGAATTTTTAAATTATCTTGAAACTGAACGCAATAATCCAAATGACCCGCCCTTCATAAAAGAACTTGCTCATTATGAATGGATAGAACTCGCTTTAATGACATCCGATCTGGATAACGATATTAATTGGGAGCAAATAGATGTCGACGGAGATTTATTGAACAATCAACCCGTTATGTCTCCTCTTGCCTGGCCATTAACCTATCAATATCCCGTTCAACAAATTAGTAGTGACTTTCTTCCGAAAGAACCTTCGGAACAACCTGTCTACCTATTAGTTTATCGAGATGAAGAAGATGATGTTCGTTTTATGGAACTCAATCCTATCACCGCTTTGCTTATTCAAAAGATTGCAGAAGACAACAAATTAACAACAAAACAAATTTTAGAAAATATTGCGGAACAAATGAATCATCCTGAACCTAATGTAGTTATCGAAGGTGGTTATAAAATTATCCAGGACTTAAAAAACAGAAATGTAATTCTGGGTGTAAATAAAACCTGAGCGTATATAAAAATATAAATAAACGGAGTTACTTATGCATAAAATAATAAATAAACTCGTCGACTTACAAGGTTTGCTTGACAAAACCCGTCAATTAGATTTTCTCGCCCCTTTACTTTTACGTATTTTCCTTGCACCTATTTTTATTATTGCGGGTTATGGAAAACTAGCCGCTTTAGATAGCACCGCATATTACTTTGGAGAAATGTTAGGTATGCCTGCTCCCATGTTGATGGCAGTGATGGCCGGAGCAACTGAATTGTTAGGTGGTATTGCCCTTGTATTAGGTTTAGCAACACGCTGGTTTGCTATACCCCTAATGATGACTATGGTTGTTGCAGCTGCAACAGCACACTGGGACAATGGCTGGCATGCTTTACCAGAATCAAAGTTAACGGTTCCATGGGAATGGCGTGTTGATTTAATTGAACAGGCAAATGAACGTAAAGCTGCTGTCAAATCATTATTAAAAGAACATGGCAACTACAAGTGGTTAACTGAAGCAGGTTACGTCACTATATTGAAAAATGGTATTGAGTTTGCCGCAACGTATTTCATTATGTTGTTAGCTTTATTCTTTATCGGCAGCGGACGATACGTCAGTCTGGATTATTATATTCGTAGAAAATATTACCCCGAATAGTCAATAAAAAATCAACAATAAAAAACCGGTGACTATTTAAATAGTCACCGGTTTTTTTTATTTTCTTAAGAATAGTTGTTCTATCCCTCCTCCCTTACGACTGCATGGACGCAGGAGCAGTTGCCGAGGGAGGGGGCTAGGGGGAGGGAGAAGCATTAAATAAACCACCTCACCCTAACCCTCCCTTTTAAGGGGAGGGAATAAACCTTTTATTTATGTTTCTTTGCTGCGATGCGTAAACGAAGTGCATTGAGTTTAATAAAGCCATCTGCATCTTTCTGGTTATACGCCCCACCATCATCTTCAAAGCTTGCAATATTTTCATCAAACAAAGAATCTTTTTCTGACTTACGCCCAACAATACTCACATTACCTTTGTACAATTTGATACGTACAGTACCGTTAACTGTTTTCTGGGTATTATCAATTAAGGCTTGTAATGCTTCACGCTCCGGTGACCACCAAAAACCGTTATAAATCATTTTGGCATAACGCGGCATCAAGTCATCTTTCAAATGCATCGCTTCACGATCTAATGTTAATGACTCAATACCACGATGTGCTTTTAGCATAATGGTACCCGCTGGTGTTTCATAACAACCACGTGATTTCATACCAACAAAACGGTTTTCAACGATATCATCACGACCGATACCATTTTCTCCACCCACTTTATTAAGATATTCCATTACGGTAGCGGGAGACATTTTCTCACCATTGATAACAACAATATCGCCCTCTATATATTCGAGTTCTAAATAGGTTGCCTTATCGGGGGCGGCTTCTGGTGAAACACTCCAACGCCACATATCATCTTCTGGCTCATTCCAAGGATCTTCCAGAATGTCACCTTCATATGAAATGTGCAGTAAATTTGCATCCATTGAATACGGTGACTTTTTACCCTGCTTGGCATAATCCACTTCAATGCCATGCTCTTCAGCATAGGCCATCAACGATTCGCGTGAACTCAAATCCCATTCACGCCAGGGAGCAATCACTTGTACATCCGGCATCAATGCATACGCACCCAATTCAAAACGTACCTGGTCATTACCTTTGCCCGTTGCACCATGAGAAATCGCATCGGCGCCGACTTCTTGAGCAATTTCAACCAAACGCTTGGCAATTAATGGACGGGCAATTGAAGTACCGAGTAAATACTCGCCTTCATAAATAGTGTTAGCGCGGAACATCGGGAAAACGTAATCACGAGCAAAGTCCTCACGTAAATCTTCAATATAGATTTCTTTCACGCCCATCGCTTTGGCTTTGGCTCGAGCCGGTTCAACTTCTTCACCCTGACCAATGTCAGCAGTAAATGTTACAACTTCACAGCCATAGGTATCTTCCAGCCATTTTAGAATAATTGATGTATCCAGGCCGCCTGAATAGGCTAAAACTACTTTTTTGATGTCACTCATTACCAAACTCCACTTATGGGACTCGCCCAACAAGTTTTAAATTAATAGATAAGAAATTAGGGGCGTGATTATACCCGAGATGTCAGAAAGTGTGCAGTTTCAGAGAAATTTAGCCACCAAGGACTCAAAGAACACCAAGAAAAGTCATGAAGCTAAAACCACGAAAAAAAATGACTAAATTTTGTTTGTCTCACCGAGTAGCCCAGTCTAGTCTCTCAACCTCCGGTTTCACCTTCTTCCCGCTGGTAATGTTTTATTTTCTATTTAGCTTCGAGACCTTTGTGTACTTCGTGGCTAAACTTTTATTTCACCAGCCTTATTTCTACCCGACGATTTTTCGCCCGTCCGGATGCTGTACGATTATTATATTTCGGTTTTTTCTCACCTCGGGCAACAATGACAAAGTTTTTCGCATTAACCCCTTTTTTAACAAGGTAATCTTTTACCATATTTGCCCGTTTTTTGGAGGTTGCGAGGTTTAAACGTCTAACACCACGGCTATCGGTATGAGAGTTGATTCTTATGTGTTGGTAATTACTATCCAAAGAGATATATTCAGCGAGTTTAGTAAGGTAAGCCTTATCTTCAGCCCCCAGACGCATGCCTTTCTTCGAAAAATAAAACACTGAAGATCGAACATCTTCATAACTATAATCAATTAAATGAGTGCCACATTGCTGAAAATCGCGCCAAGCCGACTCAAACCGGATAGGCAAAACTTTCGCTGTAACGATATCTTTTCCATCAGCAAAATCTGCATGAGTCCATACCGCTTCCATACCCTCACGTAACTCCAGCGCCATACGGTGTGCCCAGTCTTCAGGCACAACTATGATATCTTTATTCACACTGAGCGGTATGCGACCAAGCATTGTGCTATTAGCATATTGCTTCCAGGCAGGAGGAATGACAAATAGCATCGCCTGACTAGGCTCCCTCGGTTTATAGTCAGATGACACCCGAAATTCCATTGAATTTAGAGCCCGGTGCTTAAACATTGCTTTGCCATAACCAGGTATATCCTGACTTAATCGACATTCCAGTCTGTTGCCACTAGTACGCCATTTAGCATTATCAATACTGGCACCATAAAATTGAGATCCTGCCCACGCAGGTGACAACAGCATAATAAAACATGCTGAAATAGCCGTTAAAACACTCATTTTAATCATCATAAGTTAGTACCTACTTACTCGGTATGCTCTAATTAAAGTCCATATGAACTTAGCGTCTGCGAGGTAAAAAAGTTTAGAGCCTTGCGGTAAATAAGATATGCATTTCGAGAACAAAAACAAATATATCTAATTTGAAATAGGATATATTAGAACCATGTTTAAAGATGTTATACGTAAAATGCTCTCTTATGTAATCAGGCTATCCACTTCTATCTGGCATAACTTTTATTTTCACTGGCAATTAAAAGATAAAACAGGATATCTCCTGCTCGGTGCATTTATTTTTGTTGTTGCCTTAATACCTCTCTTCACGTATCAGTTAGTTCAATATAAAAATGTTCAGCATGACATTAAGTGTCTTGCTTTAAATATATTTCACGAAGCAAGAAGCGAAAGTACAGCAGGACAGCATGCCGTAGCAAGCGTCACATTAAACAGAGTTGCCTCTAAACGATACCCAGATAACATTTGTGATGTTGTGTATGAAAAACGATGGGATAGAATAAGAAAAAGATATGTTGGGCAATTTTCCTGGACAGAATTTGATCGCCCACCAAAATTAAAATCTAAAGCATGGTATCGAGCATGGAACATTGCAGAAGCAGCCTATAAAGAAAAAGATAAACAACAATTAAATGGCGCTCTGTTTTATCATGCAAATTATATCAAACCCAGCTGGGCAAGGAAAAAGAAGCCTATAGCACGAATTGGTGGTCATATATTTTACAGATAAATTATTGGAATCGTTTAATAATCCAGGCTCTTAAAATAATATTGAAAATTCTTGTATTCTCTCCCCATTTTCCCATTTCCCCATGTTTATTTACGTATGTTTTGTGACCTATTACTGTTAACAATATGCCAAACGCGTTAGAATTTCCCTATATATTTTTTCATACTGGAGATAGTTATGACTACTACAAAAAAAATTGGACTTGTTGCATTACTCGCATCATTGTCTTGGGGTGCTCAGGCAGCAAACTTTGATTATAACTACGGTCAAATCGGGTATGAATTTGATGACTTCGAAGGCTTAACATTAACCGGTTCATTTGAAATCAATCAAAACATATTTGTCCTTGCTCGTTATGCTTCTTTAACTGAAGATACATTAGGGGTTGATATAGATTACACAGACTTTAATGTCGGTGCTGGTTATCATATGCCAATCAATAACAAAACTGATGCTGTTTTCACTGTTTCCTTTGATAGTGCAGAAGTTGATATACCTGGTACCCCTGTATCGGTTGATGACACAGGCTTGTTATTAACAGCAGGCGTACGCTTTCAGGTAAATCCACAAATAGAATTGGCCGGTGGCCTATATCACGTCACTACTTTTGATGGCGACACGGGTATTCAAGGTGAAGCCCGCTACAACATCAATAATACAATGTCAGCCGGTCTGAGCTATGTAAGTAGTGATTTTGTCGATGGATTCGGTATTAATTTCAGAATGGGTTTCTAAATCAACGTAAATTACTCATAAAAAAGGGAGCTAATGCTCCCTTTTTTATTGCAGAAAAAAAATAAATGGAGCCAGAGACTGAGTAATTAAAGGTGCCCATGAGTAACTCATACTGATAACCCGATTAATTATACAAGGTATAATAATGAAAATTACCCTCTACTGTATTATTGCTTTATCACTATCACCAGGCCTATCTATCGCAGGAAAAAGAACCACCGCAAGCATCATTGCAAAAGAACCCGTCACCATGATGGACCTTGGTTTATTAAGACTAAATTCAATATTAGGTAGCAGAACCTTTCCCGGTTTACCTCTTGCAACGATAGGTGCGAACTACAACGCGCAACGTGGCACGATAGATATTAAAGTAAGTAACCCAGTAAGAAAAGCCAGTCGTAAACAATGTAAAAAAACAATTCAACTAGCAAAGAAAATATTTATACAAACATCGAAGAAAAAGAAAACCTCGAACATCCACCACTATTTCCAGCATGAAGGTACAAGTTACAAAAACAAAATCAACTGGAAAGACTTAGCAAACCATGTCGTTATAACGGGGATAGTACTTACCGAGAAAAACTTTCAACACAGTGTTTATTGCCAAAGTAAATTAATGAAAAACAAAATCACTTATTAAGTTAAGTATAATCTCATCAAGCTTCAGCAATAAATCACTCTGCCTCTAATAATTATGAACGAGTCATAGCCCTTTTTTCCAACGCCATTACTCTATCTTCGATAGGTGGATGCGATGAAAACAATGCCATAATCCCGCCTTTATCGTTAATACCAAACGCCGCCATTTGTTCCGGTAAGGCTTCGGGTTCTACCTGACCAAGACGTTTAAGTGCATTAATCATATTTTGATGCCCGGCTAAATCAGCACCACCAGTGTCGGCAATAAATTCACGTTTTCTTGAAAAATACATCACGATAGTTGATGCAAGTATGGATAAAACAACTTGCGATACCATCACCGTTACAAAGTAACCTATGCCATGACCTTGATTATTTTTTAAGATAACTCGGTCGACAATGTGACCGATAATGCGTGATAAAAATATCACGAAAGTATTAACCACGCCCTGAATTAACGCCAGGGTAACCATGTCGCCATTAGCGATATGACTCATTTCATGACCGACGACGGCTTCAATTTCACCTTGCGCCATATTATCTAACAAGCCTTGAGACACTGCCATTAAGGCATTATTTTTACTGGCACCGGTAGCAAAAGCATTCATCGCAGGTGATGGAAAAATCGCGACTTCGGGCATTTTTATGCCAACAATCTTTGCCTGCTTTTCAACCGTATCAATTAGCCATCTTTCAATGTTCGAGCTTGGATTGGTGATCACCACCGCACCCGTCATGCGTTTCGCCATCCACTTGGATATCAGCAAAGAAATGAATGAACCACCAAAACCAATGACTCCAGACAGAATGACCAATGCCTGAATATTAAGATCCGAGCCATTCTCCGCTAATATACTATCAACACCTAACAGTCTTAAAGTAACACTCAACACAACCATAATGGCAATATTGGTCATAATAAATAACATAATTCGTTTCATTGTTTTACCTGTTTCCGATTTTTATCTGTAGTAACCCGATAGGATAGTTTATTTTTAGACCACGGAAAAGTCGATTATTATAGCTATAAACTTCGTATTTAACGATGTATCATGATTTCATGATTAATTACAAACACCTTCATTATTTCTGGGAGGTTGCCAAAACAGGCAGCATTGCGCGCGCCAGTGAAAAACTTCATCTCACCCCACAAACCATTAGTGGACAACTCAGTCTCCTGGAAGAACATTTGGGTGAAGCCTTATTTTCAAGAGTCGGACGTAACCTTGAGTTAACAGAAACCGGGCGGCATGTATTAAGTTATGCCGAAGAGATTTTTTCACTCGGCGGTGAACTCGAAGAAATGTTGCGAAACCTTCCAGAAGGAAGGCCACGCGTTTTTAAAGTAGGCATAACAGATGCCGTGCCAAAATCAATTGCCTATCGATTATTGGCACCCGCATTACAACTACCCGAAGCCGTGCGCATAATATGCCGCGAAGGTTCTATCGATTCATTACTGGCAGAACTTGCTCTGCATAAAGTTGATCTCGTTATAGCCGATGGACCGATTCCATCAGGCATAAATGTACGCGGCTTCAACCATCCTCTTGGTGACTGCGGTATCACTTTTTTTGCAACAATGAAGCTTGCGCGAAAACTCAAAAAAGACTTTCCGCAAAACCTCGATAAGATGCCAATATTATTGCCCGGTGAAATGACAGTAGTACGCAGTCGTCTTATCGAGTGGCTTGATAGTCAACATATTTATCCTCGCATTGTTGGCGAGTTTGACGATAGCGCCTTAATGAAAGCGTTTGGCCAAACAGGAACCGGTGTGTTCATTGCACCAACCCCAATAGCAGAAGAAGTAAAAAAACAATACGGTGTCGTTAGTATTGGTGAAACAAATGAAATACGTGAACAGTTCTATGCAATCTCAGTAGAGCGAAAAATTTCTCATCCTGCGGTAGCTGCGATAACAGAAACAGCACGGGAATGGTTGTTCTCAGACAAGTAGATAATTCTTTACTATAAGACCCAGAGCTTTAAAGAATGTATATAACGCTTTATATACTATACTCAGCAATATTGTAGCGTATGGTGGCGAGAATGAACTCACAATACACATTAAGTACCAAGTTATTCTTTTTATTTACTTTTGCTCTTCTATTCACGGCGTGCACCGCTGGTGATGCCCAGTTTACAGAACAAAATCAGGCAGGTTTCTTTTATGGCCTCTGGCATGGCGTGATTTCTTTTATCACTTTGATAATTCATCTCTTTAATAATGGCGTTATGATCTATGAAACATCGAATACCGGCGGGTGGTATGATTTTGGGTTTCTAGTTGGGGTTACAAGTATTTGAGGTGGTGGTTGCCACATGAAATGTAAATCAGCAAAAGATAAAAAAACTGATAAAGAGCGGGATGAGATCGGTGATAAGGTCGAGAAAAAAGTCATGCAAAAATTAAAAGAATAGTCAGAGGATGAAGATACGACAGGAAGTGATGCAGAGTGGGAAGATATTGGTGAAAAAGTTGAGAAAAAACTTAAACGAAAAATCCGTGAATAGGCTGAAAAGGAATAAGTTTTATAATTAATATCTAGTGGATAACATTAAAACATTAAAGAGCTCTGCCCCATTATTGCAGATTAATCAGAGTCAGAGAACAATACATACAAGAAAATACTAATAGTGTCTTCTCTAATATAAAAATTACTGTTTTCTGAACCCTATTTTTTATTAAGCGCTATATGTCAGCATATCACCTCCACCCTTAACACCTTCACCCAATCCATCCACCGGACTCCAGAAACGATTCATCGCCATAAATGAATTAGGATCAAGCTCCATTAACCCAATAATAACTTCAGCAACAATGCGTGCACCAACTGGTGCCCAAAATTGCAACTCGCGAATAATTTTTAACATAAAAAAAGGTCGGAGTGATTAAATTTAAATCACTCCAACCTTTTAATTTTCGACTAGCTTCAACACTTTAGAAGTTATAAGTTGCTCCAACTGAGATTATTTCAGTATCGAGATCAACACCAACAACATCCAGCGTAGCTACCTGGAATTCTAACCGAAGGGCGAAATTATTTGGCGAGTTATACTGTACCCCTAGCCCATAAATGAAATCGCTACCATCTTCAGATACGGTTGGAAAACCGGTCAAATTTAAATCCATATCCCACAGCAGGAAACCCAATTTTCCAAAAACATCGATTGTCGGGCTAACAGGTAAGTAGCCAACAGCAGACAACTCCAAACCGGTAATCTCAATGGAAGCAGTACCAAAGACTGATGTTTCTTCTTGTTTCCCAAGATCATGGTATGCCGCCTCAAATCCATAACTGGCATTACGAGCCCCACCAAAAATCTTGATTGAACCGTCGTCCGTACCTTCAATATCCGCCGAGCCAAAGCCGACACCAAAATAGCTCTCTGCCATTGCCGCATTTCCAAAGATATTAGAAGCCAATACTACTGAAAATAACAACGTTATTAATTTTTTCATTGTTTTTCCTCCGAATAAATTATTATAAACCTTATTGGTTAAATAAGAATTGTGAGACTATCTATATGATGAATATCCATTCTTCATATGAATACATTATAGGAAATATAAACACCCATTTCTATAAATAAAGGGGGCCGGTGATAAAAAGTTAATGAAGCAGGAGGGTCAGGTCCTGATGAATCCCCACAAAATTATAAATAAATCCGATCAAAACCAACAGCTTAGCAAAAAATAGGCTGCTGCTTGGAAAAAAGCACGTCATTGCACTTAATGAACCGCTGCGCATTTCGTCAGCATTACCCTAACGTGTTCTACACGTTCTGGCATTGAGGGAATAAAATGACCGGAGCAATCTCATGATAATGAAGTATAACCATGAGATTGCCGCGTCAACACTTAAAAACACTTGTTTTTAAGTGTTTCCTCACCCCAAGGGTACTTGTCACTTTGTTCGGGCGCGCAATGACCGGTAACTCTAAATTTCGTGGGGATCCATCAGGCTCTGCACCCTTCAATGTTCTCTGCACCCAATTATTCAATTTTTTTGCCTATACTTAAAGAAAAAATAACAGAGCAATTCTATTATATTGGAGCCAGTATGCAAGTCACTTTAAAGGTCGGTGATTGGATTATCGAACCCGCTTCTGGTCAAGTTTTTAAGGATGATAAAAAGCATCGACTTGAACCTAAAGCCATGGCGGTACTTGTTTATTTGGCAGGAAATGCTGGCGAAATAGTCACTCGCTCTGAACTTGAGAAATCCGTCTGGCAAGGTAGTATTGTCAGTTACGAAGCTCTAACCGTCACCATTAACAAAATCCGTGCTGCACTTGAAGACGATTCACGAAAACCTCGTTATATTGAAACACTTGCAAAGCGTGGATATCGGTTAATTGCTTCGGTTAATACGGACAAAACATCAACTAAAAATACACCAATTGAAAAACAAAAAAATATAATAAAACCCGCTTTCACAATTGCGGTTGTTATTATTCTTTTTTTCTCGGCATTTATTATTTATCAAAACATAAATAACAAACAACTTGAACTGCCACAAAATATTCCTTCAATTGCAGTAATACCTTTTTCCAACAATAACAATGATCCTGTACAGGATTACTTTGCTGCAGGTATAACAGAGTATTTGATTACAGATTTATCACGCTTATCTAATTTGCTGGTAACTTCACGAAACTCAGTACTTGGATTTAATAGTAAAACCATTGATCTTAACAATGTTGGGAAAGTATTGAACACAAAATATATTCTTACTGGAAGTGTACTGAAAGATAAAAACCGAATACGTATAGCCGTACAACTCACAGATGTCTCAAATGGTGTACAACTCTGGGCAGATAGGTTTGATCGAAAAATGGATGATCTGTTTGCTATACAAGATGAAATTATAAATAAGATTGTAACTGAGCTAGTCAAACAAGTTGGACTAACTCACCAGGAATTCAGAAGTCGAAATCACACGGCCAGTCATGAAGCCCATGATTACTATATTCGAGGCAATTCCTTATATACTTCGATATCTAAAGAAGGAAATAGTTTAGCGAGAGAAATGTTTTTGAAGGCGATAGAAATTGATTCTCTCTTTGCCAGTGCCTACAGTGCAATTGCCTTAACCTATATCGATGACTATCGACGAAAGTGGGGAAAAGATCCCACGGGTGCTGTTGAACATGCATTTGAATACGCCAATAAAGCAATTATTAAGGATCAATCTAACGCAGTAGCTCATGTGGTACTTTCATATGCTCAGCTATATGGCAGAAAACAACCAGAAAAATCTATTATTTCTGCTCGGCAAGCAATTAAACTCTATCCTAACTATGCAGATGCCTATGCCATTATTGGTTCTGCCTATTCCTTTGTGGGTCGTTCAGTTGATGCGATTCGCATTAATAAACACGCCATCCGTCTTAACCCTACTTCCAGTTATATTTACCTATCCAATCTTGGGCGCGATTATTATTTTTTAAAACATCAGAATAAAGCGATAGAAAGCTTGCAAGATGCTATCTTCCGTAATGAGAATTATCTAAATGCTCACATATATCTCGCAGCAACCTATGCCAGCCAAAATAAGATAGAAGATGCTAATTGGGAAATGGAAAAAATCCTGATACTGGATCCAGAATTCTCCCTTAAATACTGGGCTGAAACACAACCTTATAAATCAGAAACACGTCTTGCTCGTATGGTGGCTGATTTGCGTAAAGCAGGTTTACCAGAATAAGACTAAGTATCAAACTTTAAAAAAATAACCCGCCGAAGCGGATTAAATATTTTTATGGATTATATTTAACTATCTCAAATTGTTCGAGATGTTTTTTAGTTTTTGGATTAAACAAAACTTGTAGCATTGCATGAACAACATAAATCTTGCCATCTCGTATAGTGCCCGTAGTAGCAAAAACTTCCCCCGTACTTGCTTGCCCAATTAAAGTAGCTGTTATCCAGTTGTCAGAACTTATCAACTTAAACACTTTATTGGTTGCAGTTGGAGGAGTTGCACCAACAACGGCATTATTATTGGCGATGACGATCAAGGATCCATCTGCCCCCCATAGAAGACCATCCGCAGCGTAGATTTTTTCTCTTAATCTAACTTCATTAAACTCATTAGGATTATCCAAAGGGATCTTGAACAATTGGCCTGAATTCATTTTCGCCACTAGAAGATAATTATCCTTCACAACAATACCGTTCAGATTAAAACTTTTACCGCTAAATGCTTTGTTATTAATTAACACTGAAGAGTTGTAGTTAACATCAACTTTGTAAATGACAGGTGAGAAACTATCTGTAATATATGCTGTACCGTCTTTGTCGATAGTAAGATCATTACAAAAATGTCTCCCATTAATACCTTTAGCCAGGTCAATATATTTAATCAATTTACCTGTGGAAAGCTGAAATACCGCCAGACCTGCAAGTTTGCCGGTGGTAGCAGGGCTTGATTTTTCAGCTGCACCAGGATCTGCATTACACACTAGGACTCGATCACGCATCTCATCAATGCGAATTCCTACGGATGAGATCATTCGTGAATCTTTTGCAAATACCCAATAACTTCCATCATCCTTAACTGAGCCTATTTCACCTTTGCGAATAGAGGTCACCAGAAAGCGCTTATTGGTCGCATCCCAGCCCACCCCCTCCGGATAAAGGGTCGAACTATTAAATTTCACCACATCAGGTGTCGACGTGACATTACTTCCTTTGCATGCACCTAGTACCGCTGCAAGAGTAATAATAAAAAATAATTTACTTATATTGTTCATCAGATACTCCTTATTCTTGTTTGTTATCAAACGAGACATGCTTTAAACATGCCCCCCTTATTACCTTTATTGTTTCTAAACAGTAAATTCATACTAGCAGTGATATTTATAAAAGTTATTAGAAAGATATTAAGAAGTTATTAAATCGCTATTTCAGAAATAAATGGGGGCGGAAGGAGAACACAATACCCCCAAGCATTATTGGCTAAACAATGTGAGGTATTCCCCACAACAGAATAGTTGTCACTCGATCTGTAGTGAAATCTTTACTTCTACCCGATGCCATCTTCATTTCTTTGTTTGATAATATACGTGAATTTAAAGGGCTCTGACACTGAGGGATCCCCACAAAAAAGTGATCAGAATCAATAAGTTATGAGGTTTTTTAATTTACCTATATATTTAAAAATAGTTTAGCCATGCATAAAGGCATTTGGTGCATTATATAAGTAATATTATGCATACTACTTATTCTGAAAATATAA
>JAUVEN010000051.1 GCA_030594815.1 Gammaproteobacteria bacterium | reverse complement strand
TCAGGCGAGAGAACACCCGTCCCTTTCCTCAATTTAGCTGTGCCAGTAGTTTTTATTGCCATAGTCCAATTATTGAGCTTTTTGTCATTTATGCATAGTTCAATGAATTTAATCATTGAGCAGGCATCTTCACTATTAAAGTTATTCTCTTTCCCCAATAATTCTATTATGCCGTTACCATCGGTTTGATGAGTTAAAAAACCATCAGAATTAATCTTGCTATGTTTAAAGAGTGGTGCAATTTCATTTTTAAACACACTCCATACTTTTTCCATTTTAGTCTTGGTTACATTAAATTTAGTTGTCATTTCTAACTGATCTTGATATGACCATTTTACATCTTTAGAATTTTTAAGTATTGATGGTCTTGTTATCTTTAATGTGCCAGGGTGTTTCTTTACTCTCAATATAAATTTATCCGGTGAGAGTTTCAAATCTTCCATTTTTCTGAATTCTATTTCCAACTCCTCTATACAAAGAGTTGTCGAATTAAATTTTTCAAATGACTCTTGAGTGGTAAATAATTTACAGCAATCAAGATAACCAGGACGATAACCAAACCACCTCCCCATTTGAAGCAATGTATCAGAATAGTTTGTTGTTCTTACAAAATAATTTATTGTCAACCCTTCGAGAGTAAAACCACGTGATAGTCGATTACCACCAATCGCTATAATTTTCTTTGGTGTATTTTTAGGGTATTCCAATTTATCATTTGTGACGCTATTAATAGCTTTTACTTCAAGATCGGTTATCGCTTCTGGGATATATTTTTTTAGTGAATCGAAAACAATTGGAGTCATAAATTCATCAGAATAATCTTTTGGAAGGTAATCAGATATTGATTCAATTATCGTCGCATAATATTTGTACCAAATATTTTCCAGTTCAAAATATATAGACTTGGATGAACCCGGCTTGTCCGTCATAATTTGTGATGAGAATTCTTTCACGTAAACATCAATTAATTTTTTTGTATTATTTTGCGATGATGTAAATCTAGACACATGAATTAACATAGTGTTATGTGGTTGGAACAAAGAAGAATTTATAGTTTTTGGTTTTCTGCTTTCACGCACAGCCGTAGATAAAACAAAACAAAGAATGGCATCTTTTAGAGACTTGGGAATTAATTTTGGTAGATTGTCTGTTGTTCTACTTGCCCGTGTAAACGACTTGTAGTCTTTAAACTTATCAAATCCTAAATAACTTCCAAACACTCCAACCACGTTTTCCCATTCACTTTTGTTAGAATAGTTTTCAACGCCAATCACATCACCATTAGCATTAGCATTATCATAAACTCTGGCAGGAAAACTTTGAATGTGATCATCTACTACATGAATCAATGGTATTTTTTCTGATGCTTTATTCTCTATAGGTTTTACAGTATCAAAGAGTTGTTTTGCACCTATATAGTTTGTTGGTGGATTTAGTAATACAATAAAATCATCCGGGAAGAGATTAGATACTTGGGGAAGTCTCTTTTCTTTAGCTTCACCCTTTAATTTATATGTAATTATCCAATCATTCCTTGGATCTAAATTTCGATCCTGTAATACATTTGCAAATGGTGATGCCGTATAACCCAGGTAAGTTTTTTTAGTAAACAATTCTAAAAGAGATCTTATATGACCATTAATTTTGGAAGCATATTCACGCCCTTTTGAACCTTCATTGTTCAATGATGCATTATCTGCTTCATCATCAAGAATAAGTAGTGGAATATCATGTTTTTCTTTCCCTTGATCAATATGATCATGCAACCATACAATTAAATTTCTTAATACACTTACATTTTTTTTACATACCAGTATATTTGTATGATTTAATGAGAAAGCTGCATCAGCTAAAGGTTGATTAAAATCTGACTTACATGATGTTATAGACACCACTTGTTCAACATTGGAATTTCCTAATGGACCAAATCTTTCTAGTTTACCAACCCCTTTTTTTCCTAATGATTGAGAATCAATGTCAATGCCTTCACCAACAATATCACTTTCAATCCTTTGCTGTGTTTGACTACGTAAATCCTCCATAATACCTGATAAAACTATTACAATTCCATAACCACAATCAATTGCCCGATTTATTACAGCATTAAAGTTCCCCGTTTTCCCCGACTGAACCTCTCCAACAGCCATACCTTTTATATAAAAACTATCACTTGATTTTGGATCTCCGATTTTTGAAACGATTTCCAAACTAGAAAGTTTCGTCTCTTTAACAACCAATTCCGATCTTCCTGACTCTTCTAAATATTTCAAATATCTATCTGTGTAATTCCACTTTATATCTTTAATTCTCTTTGAATCAAGCCATGTTTCATATCCATATTTTGTAAGTGAATTAATAGGATCTATATCAATAGGATTTACTGATAAATACTCTTTTTTTGCAGATTCATAATAATTCTTAAGGGTTTCATCATCTACCTCAGGGTATTTGAGTACTTGTTCTGCAACATATCTAATATTATTTTTTATTTTTTCAAATAGATTTTCAAAAAATTCTGGATCTAATTTTACAGATGATGAAGCATCCTTAACTTCAGCATCTATCATTTCTTTAATCAATCTTGTGTATTTATTAATTTCCATATCTCGCCTCAAGACAATAACTTGAATATTTCATCAGGAAGTGTTTCTAACTTATACCCTAAATCAGGCAATATATTATTTTTAATAAATTTATTATCAAAACCATTTTCTTTCAATTCATTTATGCATAAAATGAGTTCTGGTATGGGCATATCATCATCTTCAGTGAAAGTTAACTCTTCATGACTTTCACGCAACTTGTTTATCGTAGTATTGACCATTTTTATAATCATATTTAATTTTGATAACTCATGTTTTGGAATCCCATTTTTTAATGAGCTTATCAATGGGAAGTCATTGTTTATTTCTAATATAGTGCCTTTACTTGAAGCTATCCTTTCAAACAGCTGTGCTTTATTTTTTGTGTTTGATTTAGGAAATCGACTTACACCTCTATTGTAATACTCCCTTTCAGCTTCAACTTTAAGTTGTGATATATAATCCTTAAAGGCGTCCTTAAGTTCATGAGGTATAATAACTTGTGATTTTGCAACATTTAAATTCAACAAATGATCAGCACTATTTCCTATCTCAACTTTTAACCTGGCTAGTTGTAACCGAGGTGATTTCTTAATTAAACCATTCCACCCACCAAATAAAATTATCCGATTCGCCCTGTAAATATAAATACCTTCCATATCCATTAAACCTCTATTTTTAGTGGTCCAATGTGTTATACCTTTTCTTGTTTCATTTATACTTCTAGAAGGCAATACATAACCTTCAATTTTTATTGAGTCATCCCCAAATGTTCTTTGTTTATATTCAACAGATCTAAAATCTTTTTCATTTGTTGGAAATGGGTTAAATGGAATTAAAAGTATATTATTGATTCTTATATTTAGAGGAGCATCCTTATTTTCCATATAACGATGAAACACCAGAGAAAGATGCTCTGCAGTAACTTCTGTGATTTCACGTTTTAATTCTTTTCGTTGATTTTTTTCTTCATGAATATAATCAAACTTGTATAAACCATTCCAAACCACAATTGTATTTGGTTCAAACTCATCATATTCATTTAAATAGCTAGTACTAAGTGATTTATATTGATTCACAATAGCTTCAATTTCATCATCAGAATTTACTATTAACCTCCACTTTTGTGTCTTCTCTAAAAGAGCAACATCCCATGTTCTTGCAGAATATTTCTGACTCCCTTTTTTCCTTGATATAACAGTAAATTTTCTTGTTTGTGAAAATGATGCTGTTTTCATTCCTAATCCAAATCTACCAAGATCTGATGTATCCCTTTTTGTTTCAGGTGAAGAACTCGGGAATTGCATACATTTTTTTAAAGTTATCTCATTCATCCCGGCACCATTGTCTGCCAAGAATAGAATAAAAGGTTTTTTATCTGAATCTATCAATATTTCTACTTTGTCAGCCTTAGCTGATATTGAATTATCAATTAAATCTGCAAGGGAGCTCTCTAAACTATATCCCTGCTCAGCAATTGATTTTATAAGATATTCAGGATTTGGTGTCGCATCTTCATATTCATTAATGTTATTCATTAATCCCCCTCTCCATCAACTACTAATCTACCACCTGCGGAGATATGATGTGATTTATATATCTTTGTTAAGTGTTATCTTTTCGTTAACTACTTTTCTCGGTACCTGAAAGCCACATGCTTCGAGTTTTACATCGATTTCTTCGCGGGTTTCTCCTTCAAGTTTGTCGGTTGGAGGTGGTGTCATTATTGTTTTTTAAATCCCTAAATAAATACAATTACACAATATTCATCAATGTACATTTATCAACACGGTTACTAATTAAGCAATTTAATCATCATTAGGGGAAAATGATGTTTATTCTTATTATATATAATCTGTTTAATCGTACTTTATTAGAAAGCCCATTACTAGCAAGGGTTTACCTGATTCATGCTCCCATAATACCTATCGAAAAAGACTTTCTATCCCCTTTTCTGTCATGCGTTGGTCACTGATCTGCTCTACCCTGAAAGAGAACATATAGCGATTCAATTGAAATATGTAGACATCGGACAAAAATTATAGTTTATATTTAATATAATTTGTCATATTTTAATAGACTTATACAACTATTTTTAAACTAAAATATTGCAAAAGTTTAATAATTTACTATTATGTCTAGTATGGATAGACAAAAAGAGAAAAAATTAAACTTGCTGATGAGTGATTGGCTCACGGGAACAGTGGCTGTGCAACCATGGCTGGAAAAGCGTGGCATATATAGACAGCTGACAGATGCTTATGTGAAAAGCGGTTGGTTAAAAAAGCTTGGCCGTGGTGCATTTATAAAAGCTGGCGATAAAGTCATGTGGACAGGTGGACTTTATGCCTTACAAAAACAATTGGGGTTATCAATACATATAGGGGCACAAACGGCTTTAAGTATAAAAGGTTTTGCGCACTACCTGGCATTGGGTGAAGATCGAACAGTAACATTGTTTGGAGCGCCGAATGAAAAACTCCCCTCCTGGTTCTTAAAGAGAAAGTGGCAATTAAATTTTCTCTATACAAGTACAAACCTGTTTAACAATAATAAAACACTTGGCCTGACTGAATCAAAAGATGATTCATATACGGTCACACTTGCTACACCTGAGCGGGCAATAATGGAGTTAATCTACCTTATTCCCAAACACGCGAATTTTGAAGACGCGCAACTCACAATGGAAAGTCTAACCACATTAAGACCTGGTGTTGTTCAGGCATTATTGGAAGATTGTAATTCTATAAAAGTGAAGCGCTTTTTTATGTGGTTAGCTGAATATAACCAACACAAATGGGGGGAGCGTTTAGATTTGACAAATGTTGACTTTGGCAAAGGCAAACGTACTTTATTTAAAGGTGGTGTGTTTAATAAAAAATATCAAATCACTGTGCCTGAATATTAAGGAAGTAAAAAATAATCATGGAAGATGTTTATCGCAGACAAGTTGAGTTATTAATACGCTGTTTACCCGCGGTTGAAAAACAAACGTGTTTTGCCTTAAAAGGTGGAACAGCAATTAACTTGTTCGTGCGTAATATGCCACGTTTATCTGTCGATATTGATTTGGTGTATTTGCCCATTGAACCTCGCGATCAAACATTGCTTAATATTGAAAATGCACTTAATAACATCACTCGTGATATTAAACGCAGCATAAAAGGTTCAACCATCACGAATAAAATCAATAAAGTTCATCACTGCTGTCCCGTTAATATAGTCACATTGTATAGAATAACGTTATATAGCAATATCTATTGACCTTGCAGATAAAGTGAACATGAAAGAATGATCGTCATACCCGCGCAGGCGGGTATCCAGTAAGCTGTTGATTAGATTACGTATTATATTCTCTGGATTCCCGCCTGCGCGGGAATGACGAGTTAACGGGACAGCAGTGAAAGTTCATATTGATAAATTGTTTGTAGAACATGATGGTGTTCGAATTAAAATTGAACCTAATATCGTTATAAGAGGTTCTGTTTTTGAAGTTAAAGAGCGCCCGTTATGTGAGCGGGCAGAGAGTGAGTTTGAAGTAAGTACGGCAAGTACTACCCTTGCCGTAGCTGAATTATATGGCGGTAAAATTGCTGCTGCCCTGGATCGTCAACATCCCAGTGATCTATTTGATGTTAAGTTATTATTAGAAAACGAAGGCCTTACTGACGAGACCAGGAAAGCATTTGTTATTTATCTGGCAAGTCATTCTCGTCCTATGAATGAACTATTCAATCCAAATCTAAAAAATATTGAACAAGAATTCTATTCACAATTTCAAGGTATGACCAATATCCCTGTCGAACTAACTGACCTGCTTGATACACGAGAACAGTTAGTGAAATTAATTAACGAGGGCTTAACTGACAAGGAACGTCATTTCCTTATGTCGATTAAATCAGGCGTTCCTGACTGGTCTTTAATGGATATTAAAAATATTGAACAGTTGCCTGCCATACAATGGAAGCTATGGAATATTGAAAATATGGATAAGAAAAACAGCAAGAAGCGATTGAAAAATTGAAAAGCGTACTTGATTTATAAATACCGAATTAGGGTCATAGTCACTGGTTTGATATTACTAAAGGACAGTTCATTCAGGGTTTAATCGCACGGGATAAATATGAACAACGTGTATATGTAGTCACCATTACGCCAGAGTTTGAAGACGCCGTGCATCAGCGCTGGCCGCGTATTCTTCTGGTTTTTAGTAACCTTCTTTAAGCTACAAAGCAGGCTCTACATCACCGAAAATGGGGCGTTTTTGGTGGGGCTTGCTGGAATGATTAAAACGACAACAATGCTTTGCCATCATTATTCACCAGAAGATCTGTTACTGAATCCATGGTAACAGGCGGACTGAATAAAAATCCCTGCATATTATAACAACCCAGTGCTTTGAGTTTCTCCATTTGTCCCTGTTCTTCTACACCTTCTGAAATAATATGTAATTTTAATCCTTTCGCCATGGCAATAATAGCTTTGATTATTGATCTGGCACCTTCATCATATTCCATCGAACTTACAAATGAACGATCAATCTTTAAGGTATCAATGGGTAATTTTTGTAAGTAGTTCAAAGAAGAATAACCTGTACCGAAATCATCAATTGCGATCTTAATTCCCATCGAATTTAACTGATTAAGTATCGAAATAACATTTTCTATGTCATCCATTATTACATTTTCGGTAATTTCAAATTCCAGCATGTCACCAGTGACACCATATTTTTTAAGCGTTGCTGTAATCTTTTCAATAATATCAGGTTGCTCGAATTGTATTGCTGACATATTGACTGCAACTCTTGGTATAGTTAAATCCATTTCATTCCATACTTTTAAATCCTGACAAACAGCATCCAGTATCCAGTCGCCAATCGGTTGAATTAAACCTGTTTCTTCACAAAAAGAAATAAATTCAGATGGCATAACTGTGCCGCGTTCAGGGTGGTCCCAGCGTATTAATGCCTCAACTGCAATAATTTCGTGAGAGACGGCATCTACCTGAGGTTGGTAATGAAGTCTGAACTGGTTATTCGTTATAGCACGACGAAGATCATTTTCGAGAGAAAGATGGGCGGATACTTCTTCATGCATATTATCACTATAAAACTGATAAGCATCCTTGCCTTTATTTTTAACTGCATACATCGCGATATCTGCATGTTGTAACAGCGATTCAATGGTTTCACCATCATCCGGATAATGTGCGATACCAATACTGGTACTAACAAATATTTCCTGCTCAACAAGATTAAAGGGGGTTTTTAATGTGTCGATTATTTTTTGTGCGATCAATTCTGAATCATGTTCTCCATGAATCTCAGGTAAAAGTACTGTAAATTCATCTCCACCAATTCTTGCTAAAGTATCACCCTCACGCAGGCATTTCTTTAATCTTTCGGCAACAGCCTGAAGTAACTTGTCACCTACCATATGACCAAGGGTGTCATTTATATTTTTAAAACGATCCAAATCCAAAAACATCACTGACAACTTGTTATTGTTTCTTTTGGCATGTGATATTGCCTGTACAAGCCTGTCTTTTAATAAGGTCCTGTTAGGTAAACGCGTTAAGTTATCATGATAAGCCTGAAAATGGATAATTTTTTCGGATTTCTTTTTTTCAGTAATGTCTCTTGCAATACCATAGGTACCTACAAATTTATCATCGCCATTCAATTTTTTATACATGCCGATTGAATTTATTGTTGCTGGTAAAATTCGTGTCGAAAAAATTCTGGTGGCCAATTTTCCATCGTTGCACTTAAGTCTTAACTCAACATCAGTAGAGGCACGTTTACCTGTTCGTCTTTCATTAAAAGTATATTTTGCCATTTCCAGATCATTATCATAAATAATATTTGAGTAATGTTTTCCGATAACATCACTCTTGTTGTAACCTAATGTTTTTTCCATGCGCTCATTAACAAATGTAAAATAACCTTCGCGATTTAAAATATATACAATGTCTGGTGATTTATTCACAATATAACGGTGAAGCTGTTCTGACCTAAGTAAACGAGCCTGCATCACTTTATTTTCATGTTCAAGCTGGCGTTTTTTAAAGGCATTTTTTAATGAATTAAGCATCCCTTCTACTGAATATGGTTTGCGGATGTAATCATACGCACCATACTTTAATGCATTTTCTGCGGCTTCAAAGGTAGTTTCACCACTCACGACAATCACAGTAGTGCCTGTATCATAGCTATTAATATATTTCATTACTTCAACGCCACCTTTTTCGGGCATATTTAGATCAAGCAGAAGTAAATCAATGATGTTTTTATCTAAAACATCAATTGCTTCATCGGCGCTATTAGCCAGTGTTACATTATAATTTTCATGTTTAATTAACTCTTTAAGACTGTTTAAATGATGCACTTCATCATCAACAATCAAAATGTTTTCAGTATAAGAATTGCTGCCGGATTTTGTATAAATGTTTTCATCATTACCTTTAGTCATTTTCTTCACCCCATTACACTGTTTTGTTATTATATTTTAGTGAAAAATGAATATTAAACGTAGTTCCTGACTCACCTGTCTTGCAGGTTATATTCCCACCCATTTCATCAAGGAGATTCTTGACGATGCTAAGACCTAAGCCAAAATGACGTTTACCTTTCGTGCTTGTTACAGGTTTGTATAAATTTCCAAGTATGTTGCCAGGTATACCCGGGCCTGTGTCTGATATTTCTATTTCAAGAAAACCTTCACCATTAACATTAACATTCCTTGTTGCTATGGATATTTCTTTTTTCTCATTCATCGCTTCCACAGCATTTTTAATCAAATTAGACAGGATTTGTTTTAATGAATCTTTATTGATATTGACAACACCAACCTCTTTCCCCAGGTATAGTTGTGATTTAATGTTGTAAGTCGAATAAAGTGATGTCACCATAATACTATGCATAGATGTAATTAATTCATTAATATCAACTTTCTGTAGTTCCCTTATATTCTCTACAGTATTAAAGTCTTCATCGCATTTAAGAATAATACTTCCAACTCTGTCTATTTCTTCATTAATCACGCTTAAATCATTCTGCGCAGGATCATCTTCTTTTAATCGACCCGCAAGTATCTTTAAATAATTTCTAATAACTGCTAATGGGTTGTTAACTTCATGAATAATTTCACGTGCCCTGTTTTTTATTTGTAGTTGACTATTATCAATAAAATTATTTTTGATTTCCTGGCCACTTCTTGCGGCAAAAACCCGACTTGCTATTTCTGAGGAATACATTTCCAGCAATGAGATTTTATCCATCAGATGTTGATATTGATTTTGGTTAACGCCCAGAACAATAACCCCAATACCCCTCCCTAATTTAATTAGCGGCAGGCATAAAATACCTTCTGTTTTTAACGCACTGATTATTTGTTTATCAATAACTGGTGGTCTAAATTCTCTGTCATTAACAAAAAATGTTTTTGTTTCACCTGAGTTAATCGTTGCTGCTATTAAGCTGGACGAATCACCTCTGATTTCAATACCTTCGAGAATATTCTTATTCATCTGTGAAGTTGTGTGGTCAAGCGTTAGCGTATTGTTCTCTTCATCGTATAAAAATAAACAACACTTATCTAAACCAAAAAGAATCATGATACTTTTTTGTATGGCGCTGTAATCGATGCCTTCAACATCTTCTGTTAACAGCTGCATAGAACCCTGAGTCAGAGATATATTTCTAATTTCCTGTGCCAGTTGTATTTGTTTTTCTTCTGAATTGCCCTGCTCTGGTTCAATGTTACCTATATCAATTTCCATGGAAGCAGCGACTTTTTTAACTTCGGCTTTTGCATTGCTTAATATATCTATCAAAACTGAATCTGACAGGTTAAATAAAGTTTTAGCATAATCATTCAACTCATCGGAATTTAACTTATCGTTCGCTATGATATAGCTAGAGAGGTTAATAATTTTAACCAACTGATGGGCTTCAAGAATATCAATGTTTGAAGCATGGTGATATTTTATGGCTTCGCTAATCACATCGGGCAGTCCCCATATTTCTAATAACTGTGCACCTATTTCATCATGGGTAGTGATGTATTTTTCCTGTTCAGACTTTAATAATTCATCCACAGAAATATTAGCATTAACTAATATGCTATAGTCATGTTCCGAATAATTCTCAAAAATCAATTTGCCAATGTCATGAAATAAGCCTGCCTGATATGCCTCTTCAGGATTATTATAGGACGTCAGCTTTGCCAGTGATTTAGCTACAATAGCCGTATATAAAGAATGTTCCCAGAAGTTTTTCAGAAAAAGGCTTTTTTCTTTACTGTAACTTGAAAAAAATTGCTGTACGGATGCCGTAATGGCAATAGATTTAATCATATCCAAACCAAGATATAAGAGAACCTGCTTTAGCGAACTCAGTTCAGAGGATTTTTTGTAAATAGGAGAATTGGCTACAGCCAGGATTTTGGCTGATAAAATAGCATCTTTAGTGATAATTTCTGCAAGCGTATCGAAACAGGCGGAGTCCTTATGACTCGCCGTTAATAACTTGATTAAAACATGAGGTAACGAGGGGAGTTTAGTACGCTCAGCTTCTTCAAGTATTTTAGATGTTGGATTCCCCATAATATTTATACTACTTACTAAAATTTGATTTTAAGTTAACATAAGTTCTTACTAATTTCATGGGTTATTATTTAAAAGTCTATATACCACACCTATCCCCCTATCTTTGCCATTAAATAACGATAATTAACCAATATTAGCGAACAAAAAGGTAAGAGGTAATGAGGGCTAATATGTATAATCCAAATTAAATAGGCGAAATTAGTGCTAGTATAAGTACATAGTGTGCTTTCAAAAAAATTGGATTTTTGCGAATCATTACCGTGAACACAAAAGCTAAAATAATATCAATAAGCAGCGGAAATAGTGGCGTGGGTAAAACCTGCACTGCCGTTAACCTCGCTGTCCAGCTTGCACAAAAAGGCTACAAGGTTTGCCTCTTTGATGCCGATGCCAAGCTGGAAAATATCAATATAATGCTCAACCTTCTCCCGGATTTCACTCTGCAAGATGTGCTTTCTGGCGAAAAAACATTAGATAACATTACCCTTCACGTGGCTGGACTCAATGTCATTCCTGGTGCCACCGGGCTGACAAGCTTCATTTCTCTCACCAAAGAGCAACAATTACATCTGCAAAAATCTATGCTGGAACTACAAGCAGCATATGACTACCTGATTATCGATAATACCGCAGGTATTAGTGATAGTGTCCGTTATTACACCAAAATTAGTAACTACGTCGTAATTGTAATTACTCCTGATCCCACCTCACTTTCTGCTGCATTTTCTTTAATACGTGTTTTACAAAAACGAGGCAATCAAAAAAAATACCTAATCATGGTTAATAATGTCAGTGATGAAGCTTATGCACGTAAAATTTTCAAACGGTTTTTTACACCAATAGAAAAACATATTGGCTGCCAGATTAATTACTTCGGCTGTGTCATGTCTGATGAAATGCTCCCTGCCTCAATCTGTTTACAAAACCCGGTGGTGCTTGAATACCCAGACTCACCCGCAGCATTTAGCTTTAGCCAATTAGCCCGCCGACTGATTTCAGTCTTTGAACAATTAGCAGCGAATAAACATCATCGTTCTGAAGAAAAATCTCCCCCCAAACAACAGTCTGACTTTTCGACAAAGACCGCAACATTAGATAACAATAAAAAACAGATAACAGAACAAGCTGCACCAAATCAAACTGAACAATTAAAAGAAAAAGTGATCAGTAATATTAATGATGAACAGCTTGAAAATCAGAAACTAAAAGATATGGTACTGGAAATAAACAGCGCCTATGCCAAACGTTTTAATCACTATGCTGTTGATTTACCACACGTTATTCACGATGCATTGAAAATGGATCATTTATCCGAGCAAACGTTAAGAAACCTATTAATGACTCTGTACAGTTTTTACCAGGATCAGTACGGACAAAAATCTGCAGCCGAAAATACAGTTTCAACAACCAATTCAGCAACAAGTAACCTGACTCAGGAAACCGTTAACCTGCTCATAAAATTGTTGCAACAGGAAACTCTTTCAAACTTGCAGACAGGGCTTCAACAAAGCAACATTCCTGTTGAAGAAGAAACACCACAACTTGTTCATTCTCCTGAAAAAACCGCCCCCAAACTCCACGATTTTCTCGAAAGTATACGTTATGCATCTATGGTGGATAAACAAAGCGAGAACAATATATAAGATGTAATAAAAAGGGTTTGAGCCTGAGGGATCCCCACGAATTTTAGAGTTACCGGTCATTGCGCGCCCGAACAAAGTGACAAGTACCCTTGGGGTGAGGAAACACTTAAAAACAAGTGTTTTTAAGTGTTAACGCGGCAATCTCAAGTTTATTCATCTGTATCATGAGATTGCTTCGGTCATTTTATTCCCTCGCAAAGACAACTTTTAATCTAGTATTAATGTATATTTTACTAAGTTGTTGTTTTTGATCAGTTTTTTTATTAATTTCGCGGGGATTCGTCAGGGTTTGAGCCCTTTTTATTTTTTTATCTACGCCTGTTATCCTTGTCTCTTTTTTCCTTTTTTTCTTCTGCCGGCGGTTTTTTATTGTACGGCTTAGGCTTCCTTAATTTCTGTTCCTGGTACGTTCTGCGGAGAGACTCACGTTCATACCGATCAGCGTTTGGTGTTGGTTTAAGGTTTATACGTGGACGATATTTTTCTACGTGTGTTTTATTTTGTAGATACGGTTTATCGCTTTTAGTCCGTACAATGACGCGATCATGTACATTAAGACGAAAACGCGGTGGTAAAATTTTGCTACGTATCCAAACCCCATCATTAATATAGAAGTAGAATCCTGTAGAGTATTGGAAGTAAATCCCTACATTAGGATAATAGTAATAACCATAAGGATAATAAGCACCACCAGCATAGTATGGAGGTGCACCATAATAATACGGATCATAGAAACAAGAACTCATCATCATTGTTAAACTGAAAGCACCAATGACTCGAATAAATTTTATTTTACCCATAGCTTATCTCCGTATAATTACCTGCTCTAAATATTATGTAATGCCATTAAGGAACAAATTCAAGCTGATTTATCATCAGTTTACGCCTTAAAAGTACCCATCCACTACTAAGTATAGGAGTAAATTAAGAAAGGATCATGCTATCTGATATTTTGTTTTATGCTGTCACTTGATACACGGCTTAAAAACCTCTACTAATCCATTTTTTAAAAAGTTGGCAATGTAGTGTGGTGTACGCCCATGATGATTTTTATGATTTGGATCTGCCTGAGCCTTTAATAGTGAAATCACCCCATCACATTTTCCATTTGCATGCATCGCGGCAGTCCAGAGCGGTCCATTACCCTGTTTATCATAAATATTTGGATTTGCGTTGTTTTCCAGGAGTAAATCTATGGTGTCGAAATGATTATTTTGTGACGCGAAATGAAGGGCTGTCCAACCATTATTGTCCTGCGCATCAATATCAATACCTTCATCTATTAACTTTTTAACGGTCATAGCGATGCCGTTATTTGCAGCATAGTGAAGCTTGTTTCTACCAAACTCATCAACTGAATCACGAGGATTCTCATAGGGAGCCTTACCCAACATCATGTTGGATCAACGTGTACGAAACCGATAAGAAATTTTTCATATACTGTGATATGAAAAGAGTATTCATGGCATTACTTCCTTTTAACCAAAATAAGACGTTATTTATGTCAATCATCTTAAGGTTGGGGGAAAATTAAAGATGATTACGCTGCCTTGCACTGCTCACGCGTGTGTTAAGTATATATGATCTCGCTACATTTATATGCAGTCATAGAAAAAATTAGTCAAATATTTGTGGCTCATCCCCATTATGCCAACGAGGATATTTTCTCATTACGTGATGAAAGAGCTTTGTATTCAATAAGTGTACCAGCCATTTTTGTAATTTTGTATAGTGTGTTTGGTCAAACCAGTCTTTATCGACATAAGCAAATTGTCGAATAAAGGGAAAGATGGCCATATCTATTAGTGAAATATCCGGGCCCATTAAGTAATTATTTTTAGTTAATTTCTCTTCAAGCTGTTGCAGAAACACTTCACCTTGTTGACGATAGGATTCCATTGTTTGTTCTGGATAACGGTCGGCATATTTATAATGATCGAGTGCTTGTTTAAACTCACCATCATTAAGGTCGATTAGTCGATCAACGTCTTCTTGCTTTTCATTATTGGTTAATAACCAGTTTTCAGGGTCGTATTGTGTTAATGCCCAAAACATGATGTCCCTACTTTCATCGATTACTGTTCCATCAGCTAACTCAAGTACAGGCACGGTGGCCTTAGGTGAAATAGAAAGCATTTCTTTTGGTTTATCTTTTAAGAATACTTCACGTATTTCAAACTGAATATTACTTGCTTTAATTGCCAGCCTGGCTCGAATGGCATAAGGGCAGCGCCTAAAAGAATAGAGAATAGGTAATTTAAGATTTTTCACGCATGCGCTGACAATAAGTTTTGGGTTGAGGGTTTTCCACTGCATCTGCAATTGCGCAGACCATTTCGCCTAGTTCTTCTGGTGTGATAACACTAATAACGCGGCTTAATAATTTTGAATCAATATCTGCATATGAAATCGTGCCATCTTTAAGAGTGACGACAATGCCTGCCATGTTGTAACCATCGTTACTTTCTTTTTCTGCTTCATTTATGATCTCTTGATTCATATCCATGAGTTCATCATATTTTTCATCAATATCATCTAGCAAGTCTTCATCTAAATCTTCCGAGACTTTTATTATATAATTGTCTTGATCTCTTTGTACTTCATAAACAATGCCCTTACCTTTTAACCAGTCAAGAAATAGCTGGTAGGGTATTTCGTCAAAAAGAATATAATCTAACATGTTAGCAATAACCTTCGAATAAAATAAATTGTATCAATCAGGCTGATTGAATAAAAATCTGACTAATTTCACTGGGAGCTAAAAACCGTAATGGTGGTCCCCAGTAGCCAGTTCCACGACTAACAAAAATCTGACGACCTTTTGCATGTTCATATAAACCTGCAAGATAGGGTTGTGCTGCCATCACTAACAAACCGAAAGGGAAAATCTGACCACCATGAGTATGTCCACTTAACATCAAGTCGCATCGATAGTTGTCCATTTCATTAATCATTCTGGGCTGATGCGCCAATACAATACATGATTTATTTTGATCAGCGCCTAAATATGCAGCTTCTGCATCTGGCGGAAAGAATCCTGTACGTGTACCAATCACATCGGTAAGGCCTACAAGATTAAATTGTTTATTCCCCTCACCTATTACGGCATGTTCATTCAATAATGGCGTTATACCTAGCGTTTTAATATATTCAACCGCCTCACCGACACCATGAAAATATTCATGATTACCTAATATAAAATAAACAGGTGCATTTAAATCTTTTAAAGGATAAAGATCATATTCAATTTTACTGACCGGTAAATCTATCAGGTCTCCTGTTATCACAACCATGTCTGGTTTTAAAGCATTGGTAGCTTTAACGAGTTGTTCTATGAATTCGCGTTTGATAGTTCGTCCTACATGAACATCAGTAAGTTGAACCAGATTAAAATTATCGATAGGGAAGTCTTTAATCTTAACTTTAATTTTATTAAGTTCAGGGAACTGTACTCCCTGACTAAACCCTCTAAACAAGTATGCAAATGCAGCCACTAGCATTGTCACATCAAAAATAAGTTTTAAGGTTCGACGACGAGAGTGATCTACGGGTACTCGTTTAGAGACAGTAATGGTCAAATCATATATTACCGCGACCACAAAAAGCATAAAGGTAAAACCGATAAAACTACTTGATATGAAATACAGTGCGGGTGAATCTGGAATTATATTGGTTGCAATATCGACAATAAAAAATATATCTCCGAGCATCAATACAATGGGTACTGCTAATAAATAACCCGCACTATCATATGACAGCAAACGCAGGAAACGACGCCAAATATAGACATTCATTAATATCATGACGAGCAGAAAAACGGAGGCGAAAACAAGGAATTGCATGAAGTGAGTATACCTGTGAAAGTCTATTCCAGACTATCTAATAATAGCCTTTCTATTCACACGTTTATAATGATAATTTAACTAGTTAACCTGAAGCAGGGATAAGGGAACCTATATTGATTCGCCACCTGAATACAAAAACACCGTCATACCGGCTAATGCCGTTCAGTTAAGGATTTGGTTTTACTCCACCCCACCCTAACCCTCGATAATTGCTCCTGCATTATTCTACCTTCGCCCGTCCATGGGCTCGTCCCCTTGAAGGGGAGGGAACTGATTTTATACTCTTAACTGAGCGGCATTAGTCATACCGGCAGTATTTTGGCCGGAATCCAAAGCTTGGTGCATGAATTCCCGCTCGTTTATACCCGAAGGGTGAAAAGCATGCGGGAATGACGAGCTCTTCTTATCCAGAACTCAGGTTAATTACTTTTCGTATATTTAACAAAAGCACTGCCCTTTTCTCTTTTGGCTAAATAAAGTGCTTCATCCGCTTTTTTCATTAAGCTTTCTATTTCGGTAGAATCAACACCGTAACAACTTGAGCCAATACTAAGACCAACTGTTACTTCAATACCATCAATAATAACTGGCGATGCTGCATTTTCTAATATTCGTTGTACCGGTACTGTTATTGAACCAGATGGTTCGACTTCATGTAGTATAATTGCAAATTCATCTCCACCAAAACGCGAGACCGTATCAACTTCCCTGCATGATGCGACAAGTAATTTAGCCACATGCTGTAAATATGAATCACCAAATGGATGCCCATAGGTGTCATTTATATTTTTAAAATTATCAAGGTCAATAAGCACAAGTGAAAAATGTTTCTTGTTTCGTTTAACCATATTTATTGCATCTGTTAAACGCATATTAAATTGGTTTCGATTTGCAAGGCCAGTCAGTGCATCGGTCATTGCAAGACGTTGTATTTCTTCATCTTGCTTTACACGCTCAGTTGAGTCTCGCATTAATGCAGTTATTTTTAATTCATTATTATGTTTTAGGGTACTAAGGGATATTTCGACCGGGAATATTTCACCGTTACGTCTTATTCCTTTTTGAATGGAAGGAATGTTTGGTTCACGAGCTCTTTCACCTTGAATATAGTCATCCATATATTGGGCATGATGAGCACCAGTACTGCCAGGAATTAAGACATCAACATTCTTCCCGATGATATCTTCTGCGGAATATCCAAAAATAGATTCTGCTGCTTTGTTAAAGGTTTCAATAATCCCTTTAGAATCACTTGTGACAATGGCATCTTTAACTGTCTCCAGGATAATACTTACTTTTCTCTGCTCTTCTTTTACTTGTTGAGTTCGTTCATTAACTCGAGCTTCAAGCGTTTCATTTAACAATCTAAGATGTCGACGATCTTTTTGTTCCGAACGAATTGCATACACTGCAACAAGAACACTTATGATTGTTATAACAAATGTTGCAAGTAATATAATCAATCTTATATTTTTTTGTTTGGCTAACGCTTCATTGGCTGTTACATCTGCTAATTTTTTTTGAAAAGCATATAAATTATCTAGTGACTTAAAAACATCACCTTGTATTGTGAGAACCTCGTTGTTTAATATTTCCCTGGCCGCTTCATCCTCTTCATTCATGGCAAGTTCAATAACTTTTAATTGATGTGGTACAACGTCAGTTATACTCGCAATTGCTGAATCAAAAACAGCGCGGTCCTCATCGTCAATAAGCGCTTCAAGTTGTACTTTAGCCTGATTAACTTCATAGCGTAGATGTGTAATTTCTTTTGCTATTTCATCTCGCTCAAAAACATCCTTTTCAAATAACATATGGTACAAATTCAGTGTCCGCTCACGACCTGCAACTCGCATTTCTGTTGCAAGTTGGATCTTAAGAAGATTTTTTTTAACAACAGATTCGATATCTTGTTGTAGGTAGCCTACAAATAAATATGAAGCAGTACTCAGCATAAGTACCAATACAAGAATAGTGCTGAAGCCAAAATAAAGCGCTCCACTACGATCAGACTCAAGAGTATTGTCTTTTAAATCACTCATTAAACTAAATACTATCCATAACTTTGGTGCTTGGGGGATTAAATATCATTTCTATTATTATCGGCAGGAAGCTGTTTATATAAAGGTATATCTTCGTAAAAGACAAAAGTAAAAATCCACGTTCTAAGAACGTGGTTTTGATCTCACCCTATAAGGGTGTATAAAACCGCTCATCCTCTGTAGGTGAGTTCAAGGAATAACGTGACGGAACTAACAAAATGCTAAGAATGATGGATCCGTCACGTTGTTCCTTGATCCATCCTACTAATTAAACCTGTACAGATAACATGATTTCTTATTTACAGGCAAGAGCCGTGAACCCGCTCCACGCCCTAAGGACGTGGTTTTATTTTTTAATAAAAAGCCGTAAAAATCTCTTTACGGCTTGTTAATATTAACATTTCTAACTGGCTGGTTAATTGTTATCCGTCTTTAGTGATTTGAGTAACGAGTTCTTTTAATGTTTCATCAGCTTTGTCATGATCGATTTGGCAGGTGCCGGCAGCCTGATGTCCACCACCACCATATTTGAGCATGAGTTCACCCACGTTTGTCTTTGAAGAGCGATCAAAAATTGACTTGCCCGTGGCAAAGACCGTGTTTTGTTTTTGGAAGCCCCACATTTGATGTATCGAGATATTACATTGAGGATACTGTGCATAAATAACAAAGCGATTACCGGCATGAATAACCTCTTCTTCACGTAAATCCAGAACAATGAGATTTTTGTGTATGGTTGCACATCGCTCCAATTGATCTCTGAATAAAACATTTTGCTCTCTATAAAGCTCAATACGCTCCACCACATCTGGCAGGGCCATAATTTCATCAATTGAATGATTTTTGCAGTAATCAATAAGATCCATCATCAGGTTGTAATTAGAAATTCTGAATTCACGGAAACGACCCAGGCCGGTACGAGCATCCATGAGGAAATTTAGTAAATCCCAGCCTTGTGGCTCCAGTACCTGTTCCATCGTAAACTGAGCAGAATCACCACGATCGACGGCTTCCATCATCTCATCCCATTCTGCCGGGAAAGCTTTATGTTCACCATAATGTTGCCATACGACGCGTGCTGCTGAAGGGGCATCCGGGTCAATAATATGGTTATCAACCTTCTCGTTTCGGATGGTTTCAGATAAATGATGGTCAAAGGCCAGGTGGACACCTGCCACATAAGGCAGGTTTGTCGTAATATCGTTATCCGTTACCTCAATTTTTCCATCTTGCATGTCTTTTGGATGAACAAACTTAATATCATCAATCAAATCCAGATGTTTCAGTAATACGGCACAGACAAGACCATCAAAATCACTACGGGTAATCAAACGAAACTTATTGTCAGCCATTAATGACTCCTAATATATAATGTTAATTCAGAAAAACAGCTATTATTTTAATAATACAGATAGTATCGGCATAATTACGGGAATATTTAGGGAAAATTGCTCTATAAAACAGGATATTAACGGTAAAAATGAAGCTAACTGCTACTATTAGAGCAAGAAGATAATTTGTGGCGAATGTACAACTAAACAACAACTCAAAATAAATCACAAACATCATTCATTTATATTAAGTGCTGGAAATCATTAACGTGACAGAACAAAACGAAAAAATACGTAAGCAAGATCCACTACACGGTATCACACTTAAAGTCATTGTCACCCGGCTCGAAGAAAGATATGGCTGGGAAGAATTGGGACGTCGTATCAAAATCAAATGTTTCACAAATGATCCGAGTATTAACTCTTGTCTTAAGTTTTTAAGAAAGACGCCCTGGGCTCGAGAAAAAGTTGAAGCTCTTTATCTCTCTACAAAATAATTATTGAAATAAACAGAAACAATATCGACACATTTATTAACTTAAATCTGCATTACAAAATGTTAAAATAAAGATATAGTTTATTTCATATGCTCAAGAACCTATTAAAAACGGAAAATATTGAACAAACTAACTACCGGTTTTATCTGGCCAATAATTATTCCTTCTTTTTAGGCATGGTTTTACATTTTACTTTTATACCTCTTTTTTTTTAAAACCCTAGTACAACAAATATACAAAAGATAATATTGGTAGTTATTGTTGCAACGTTCTATTTAGGGATAAAGCATTATGCGAATACTCATATTGCAGTAACTCCTCTTGAAACAGGGGTAAGTAATTTATTATACTTTGCTAATAGCTTTTCTCTCATTTTCATTATTGCGGCATTAACTTATTATTACAGTTTAGCTTCAGAGATAAATGTAAAAATAATTATCCAGGCCAGAAATCAGGCAGATATTACAACAACTCGATTATATGGTGGAACTGGTTTAGGACTTACCATAAGCAAACATTACATTACGCTTATGAATGGTTTTATCGAGGTAGAAAGTGAACCAGGCAAAGGTTCAACTTTCACCGTAAGATTCCCTGGTGCGAATAAAAAATGTACTGCTAATAAAAATTAATCCGTATCTTTAACTTTTCGACGTAATTGCTTATCTCTGCCCTTCCTTTTTTTATCATCCATCCGTCGTGTTTTTGAAGCTTTGCTTGGTTTTGTTGAGATACGTTTCTTTTTTACAGCAGTCACACTTTTTATCAGTTCCTGTAATCGTTGCAATGCTTCTAGTCGATTTTTTTCCTGTGTTCGGTAACGTTGTGCTTTTATAATTACAATGCCTTGTTTGCTAATACGACTGTCTTTTAAATTGAGCAAACGGGTTTTATAGAAGTCAGGCAATGA
>JAUVEN010000025.1 GCA_030594815.1 Gammaproteobacteria bacterium | reverse complement strand
GCGAGTTCAGCTCCTTCTTTAGCACACACAAGCAATAATCTTGCTGCCTGATAATAAGCTGAATTATTCGCAATTTTAGCTAAAAGTGATTTTGCCTGTTCCACAGAACTAGACATGACCACAGCTGCGTTCAATAAGGTACGAAAGTCTCGAAAGGCGGAACGATACGGTAACAATTTTAAAGTTTCAACGAGCTTATCATGATCATTTTCCTGATAAGCATGCAATGCTGTCTGCATTATGCGCCACATCAAGTATATGTGAAGGATTACCCGGTCGAAATTCAAAACGCCCGGCAACAGAATATGACAGCAATGCGGCTTTTATCTGCTGTTGATTTACAGGTAAATCTTTCGCCATGCATTCAACAGCCATTAACACGCCAGCAGCATTATCAATTTGATGTCGTCCGCGTATATTTGGCATCGGTAGCGTAGTTCGTTGCTTGTTAGCTGATTTCCAATTCCATGAACTTGTTGCTGCCGTCTCACCTGGTCCTGACTGCCAATCAAAATCCCGGCCTCGGTGGTAAAGTATTGCACCCTTCTCATTTGCAACATCTTTAATACTATTAGGCATATCGTCGCTGCTGAAAATAACAGGATGATTTTCTCGCATGATGCCAGCTTTTTCTACAGCGATGGTTTCTCTGTCGTGACCTAACCAGCCAGTATGATCAATGCCAATTGAAGTGATAAGCGCAACATGAGCATCAATAATGTTTACTACATCAAGTCGCCCGCCTAACCCTACTTCTAAGATTATTACATTGGGTTTTGCCCGATAAAAAATATCTAAAGCCGCTAAAGTGCCAAACTCAAAATAGGTTAAAGAAATCTCTTCGTTATTTTCTAACCGAGCCTGATCAATTCGTTCAAATGCTTCACAAATTTTTTCATCTGAGACTTCTTCACCATTCAAATGAATTCGTTCGTTATATCGCAGTAAATGGGGAGAGGTATAAGCACCAGATTGGTAACCCGCATTTTGATAAATAGATTCTAACAAAGCAACGCTTGAACCTTTGCCATTGGTACCAGCCACAGTAATAACGGGGATAGAAGGTAATGTTGGATGCAGACGTTTAAAAACTTTAGTAACGCGCTCAAGACCAAGTTCAATGGTTGAAGGATGTAAAGCTTCTTGCCAGTTTAACCATTCTTGAAGAGACGAAAACCGCATTATTTCAAACTCAAAAATAAAAAGGGTGGCTTTTTAAACCACCCTTTTAAAATATAAATAATCTTAGCCACGAAGAACACCACGTACACGAAGAAAGAAGCACTTTCATCAAGGAAAGGAACATATAAAAACTCTGCGCCCTTTGCGCCTTAGCGACCTTTGCGTAGAAATACCTTTATTCTTTACGCAGCAGGTTGTTGCATCATGATGCTTAATAAAGAAGCTACCTTATCCCGCATATCACGACGGTCAACAATCATATCAACCGCGCCATGTTCTAATAAGAACTCACTACGCTGGAAACCATCCGGAAGTATTTCGCGAACCGTTTGTTCTATTACTCGGGGACCAGCAAAACCTATTAAAGCATTTGGCTCTGCAATATTGATATCTCCCAACATGGCTAAACTCGCTGATACACCACCCATGGTTGGATCGGTCAGAATAGAGATGAAAGGTAAAGATTGTTTACGCATGCGCGCTAACGCAGCACTGGTTTTAGCCATTTGCATTAACGAGAACAAGGCTTCCTGCATACGCGCTCCACCACTGGCTGAATAACAAACCAGCGGTAAATTTTCTTTTAAACAAACATTCACGGCACGAACAAAACGTTCGCCAACAACTGAGCCCATAGAGCCACCCATGAATTTAAATTCAAATGCTGCGGCAACAACAGGAATACCTTTGACTGTACCTTTCATTGCAATGAGAGCATCATTTTCTGCCGTGGCTTTTTGTGCCTGGATGATACGGTCTTTATATTTTTTTATATCTTTAAATTTGAGCACATCAACCGGTTTCAGGTTTTCAGCAATCTCAACACGCCCTTCTTCATCAAGGAACTTTTCTAAACGCCAGCGCGCACCCACTCGTGCATGTTGATCACACTTAGGACATACATCCAGATTTCGTTCCATTTCTGCGCGATATAATACGGCGCCACAGGCACTACACTTTGTCCATAAACCTTCCGGGACACTTTTACGTGACTCGCCATCAATTCTGATACGTTCTGGTAGTAATTTGCTAAACCAATTCATATAAAACCCTATCTTATTTTTTATGTATTCCCTCCCCTTCAAGGGGAGGGTTAGGGTGGGGTGATATAACAAATCCCCGCCCCCTAAGCCCCCTCCCTCAGGGAGGGGGAATATTAATTATTGAGCTCTTCTATTTATCTAATGCTGCTCGCATTTCAGACAATAACTCGCAGACTGCTTTGTTAGCATTATCGGCTGAATCGAGATTTTCCTCAATACGTTTTACAATCGCGCTACCAACAATAACAGCATCTGCTGCACTGGCGATACTGGCCGCTGATTCTGCATCTTTGATTCCGAAGCCTACTCCGACAGGTAACTCTGTCAATGTACGTATCATCGAAACGCGATCCTGTACTGCTTTTACGTCTAAATGGCCTGCGCCAGTCACACCTTTTAATGAAACATAGTACAAAAAACCGCCGCTAGCATCATTAATTGCTTTAATTCTATCTTCTGATGTCGTGGGGGCAATCAGGAAAATACGGTCAATTCCTTCTGCTTTCAGAGCAGCTACATAATCTGTTGCTTCTTCTGGTGGAATATCCACTGTCAAAAGGCCATCAACACCGGCTTTACTTGCCGCTTGAGCAAATTCAGCATAGCCCATCACTTCCACCGGATTAAGGTAACCCATTAATATTACAGGAGTTTCTGAGTCTTTTTGACGAAACTCAGCCACCATTGCCATCACATCATGAAGACTCACATTGTATTCCAATGCGCGTTCCATCGCTCTTTGAATCACTGGACCTTCAGCCATCGGATCTGAAAATGGGACTCCCAGTTCAATTAAATCTGCTCCAGCTTCAACCATGGCATGCATCATCGGCACGGCATTCTCAGGTTTTGGATCGCCCGCGGTAAAATACGGAATTAAGAGTTTACGACCTTCTTTTGCCCGAAGCTCAAACCTTGCCTTAATTCTGCTCATACCTTGATCCCCTCAATCTCCGCTACCGTGTGAATATCTTTATCGCCACGGCCAGAAAGGTTCACAATAATGATTTTGTCTTTATCCATGGTTGGAGCTAACTTAGTGGCATACGCCAAGGCGTGGCTGGATTCTAATGCGGGTATAATGCCTTCAATTTTGGTTAAATCATGAAAAGCCTGTAAAGCTTCTTTATCATCAATCGCCACATATTTTGCCCGACCTATGTCTTTTAACCAGGCATGTTCAGGCCCGACACCAGGATAATCCAAACCGGCTGAAATAGAGTGTGTTTCGATAATCTGGCCATTCTCATCTTCCACTAAATACGTCCGGTTACCGTGTAAAACACCCGGTTTACCTGCACATAGCGGCGCAGCATGTTTACCTGTTTCAATGCCATCTCCTGCCGCTTCTACACCGTAGATGGCGACATTTTTATCATCAAGAAACGGGTGAAAAAGACCAATTGCATTTGAACCACCACCCACACAAGCGATTAACGCATCGGGTAAACGGCCTTCGTGTTGCTGAATTTGTTCCCGTGCTTCACGACCAATAATGGTCTGAAAATCGCGTACCATTGCAGGATAGGGATGTGGTCCTGCCACCGTACCTATTATATAAAAGGTATCATCAATATTTGTGACCCAGTCACGCATCGCTTCATTGAGTGCATCTTTTAAGGTCGCCGAACCTGATGTCACCGGCACGACTTCAGCACCGAGTAATTTCATGCGGTAAACATTCGCAGCCTGACGCTTGATATCAACGGCGCCCATATAAACCACACATTCTATTCCTAAACGTGCAGCAACCGTTGCTGTTGCCACGCCATGTTGGCCTGCGCCCGTTTCTGCAATGATGCGGGTTTTGCCCATGCGTTTAGCCAGTAAAGCCTGGCCAACAGTATTGTTTACTTTATGTGCACCGGTGTGATTTAAGTCTTCTCGTTTGAGATAGATCTTTGCGCCACCGAGTTCTTTTGACCAGCGTTCAGCAAAATACAACGGTGAAGGACGGCCAACGTAATTCTGTAATTCCCAATCAAGTTCTGCCAGAAAATCCTTATCTTGCATGAATTTTTCATAGGCAAGCCGTAGCTCAGTTAGCGGCCCCATTAATGTCTCGGCAACAAAAAGACCACCATAAACACCAAAATGACCTTTTTCATCTGGCTGATGATAATTTACTTCTGTTTCTGATTCAGCCAACGCGCTGCACCTCTTTAATAAATTGTTCAATTTTTTTGTGATCTTTAATTGCGGGCTCTGATTCAACACCGCTGCTTACATCGACTGCATAGGGTTTTACTGTTTCAACAGCCGATGCAACATTATCCGGATTAAGCCCACCGGCTAAAATGAGCGGTAACGGAATATCTTCCGGAATCAAGCTCCAGTCGAATGTTTGACCGGAACCACCTCCTGCTTTGCTGTATGTATCTAATAAAATACCCGCTGCATTGGGATACTCTTGTGCGAAAGCCACCACATTCACATTCTCTCGCACCCTTAATACTTTGATATAAGGCATTTCAAACTGATCGCAAAATTCTGCTGGTTCATCACCGTGAAATTGCAATAAATTAATCGGCACCACTTTTATTGCTTCACATACAGCTTCTACAGAAGCATTCATAAATAAGCCCACCAAGGTAACAAAGGGCGGTATTGACTCGGCAATAAAACGCGCTTCTGTCAAACTGACATATCGCGGACTTTTTTCAACAAAAATAAGCCCAATCGCATCTGCACCATATTCAACTGCTTTTAGTGCATCATCTCGATGTTTAATGCCACAAATTTTAATACGTGTATGCATTGAAATATCCTGAAAATGTAACTAAGCATCTTATTTTACAGTAACTTAGGGAAATCCGCTAACGTTAAACCATCCCATCTAATTTCAGGAAAAATCCCCTTTTTTTGATCTATATCAATGCTTAATAATGAGTATATCAATATTACTTTTAAGGATATTAATTGTGGAGATAGACCGATAAAAACACATGATAACGCCCGTCACTAAAAGGGTTTAGTCTCTGTGCACAAGAATTTATATTACTAAAAATTTAGTATAATTTACGGGAGAAAGCATCATGTCAACTGGTCTACTCATTGCTATAGTCTGTGCCCTCATCGGCATCGCTTATGGCGTAATTTCAATTTTCAGCATTTTATCAAAACCCATGGGGAATGATAAAATGGTGGAAATCGCTACCGCAATTCAAGAAGGCGCCATTGCTTACCTGGCTCGCCAGTACACAACCATTGGTATGGTAGGTATTGTTTTATTTTTCGCGATGGGCTTTGCTCTTGGCTGGTATAGTGCTGTTGGTTTTGCCATTGGCGCAATCCTTTCCGGTCTTGCTGGTTACATTGGCATGCACGTATCTGTTCGTTCTAACTCACGTACTGCAGAAGCAGCTAAAGATGGTATTAACCCAGCTTTACAAGTTGCATTTAAAGGCGGCGCTATCACAGGTATGTTAGTGGTTGGCCTTGGTCTTTTAGGTGTTGCGGGTTACTACTCAGTCTTAACCGTTATGATGGATGTTTCTCAAGAAGATGCACTACACGCATTAGTTGGCCTCGCATTTGGTGGCTCACTTATTTCTATCTTTGCACGTTTAGGCGGCGGTATCTTCACTAAGGGTGCTGACGTAGGTGCTGATATTGTAGGTAAAGTTGAAGCCGGTATTCCTGAGGATGACCCACGTAACCCAGCAACTATCGCTGATAACGTAGGTGATTGTGCTGGTATGGCTGCTGATTTATTTGAAACATATGCAGTAACTCTCATTGCAACCATGTTATTGGGTGGTCTGGTAATGAGCCAAATTGGTGAATTAGCGGTAACTTACCCATTAGTTCTCGGTGGTGTTTCAATTATCGGTTCTATCCTCGGTACCTTCTTCGTGAAAACGTCTGATGGTGCAAAAATTATGAATGCTCTTTATAAGGGTACGATTATTTCTGCAGTCTTTTCTGCTGTTGCATTTTATTTTGTAACACAGAATATGATGGGGGATGTCGCATTAACACTAGCAAATGGTAACGTTGTTGGTGCAACTGAATTTTACTATGCAGCATTGATTGGTTTAGTACTTACTATTGCGATGATCGTAATCACTGAGTACTACACGGCTACTGAATATGCGCCTGTTAAAAACATTGCAAAAGCATCAACCACAGGTGACGGTACAAACGTTATTGCTGGTTTAGGTGTTTCAATGAAATCTACAGCATTACCTGTGCTTTCTATTTGCGCATCCATTTATGGCGCTTATCATTTTGCGGGTTTATACGGTATCGCGATTGCTGCGACGTCTATGTTATCAATGACAGGTATTATCGTAGCATTAGATGCATACGGTCCTATTACCGATAACGCAGGTGGTATCGCTGAAATGGCTGAGCTTCCTGAAGATGTTCGTAAAACGACAGATGCTCTAGATGCTGTTGGTAACACAACAAAAGCAGTGACTAAAGGTTATGCAATTGGTTCAGCAGGTCTTGCAACACTTGTTCTATTTGCTGATTACACGCATACATTGGCTGCTAACGGCCAAGCGGTATCTTTTGATCTATCTAACCACTTGGTTATTATCGGTCTGTTTATCGGTGGTCTGATTCCTTACTTATTCGGCGCTATGGCGATGGAAGCAGTAGGTCGTGCAGCGGGCGATATCGTAGAGGAAGTACGTCGTCAGTTTAGAGAGAAGCCAGGTATTATGGATTACTCTGAAAAGCCTGATTACACTAAAGCGGTAGACTTATTAACTAAAGCAGCAATTAAAGAAATGATGATTCCTTCTTTATTACCTGTTGCAGTGCCAATTATTGTTGGTCTGACTTTAGGTGCTGAAGCTTTAGGTGGTGTTCTGATTGGTACTATCGTTACTGGTCTGTTCGTTGCAATCTCTATGACGACCGGTGGTGGTGCATGGGATAATGCGAAAAAGTATATCGAAGACGGTCACCATGGTGGTAAAGGTTCTGATGCACATAAAGCAGCAGTAACCGGTGATACTGTAGGTGACCCGTACAAAGATACAGCAGGTCCAGCAGTTAACCCACTGATTAAGATTATGAATATTGTTGCGTTACTTATCGTACCGTTACTTTAAAAAGTAATCTTGTATAAATAACAAAGGGGCTTATAAGCCCCTTTGTTTTTTTGTACTTACAGAAATATTAAATTACCCATCCCTTACAGTCATCGTAACAAAGAAAACATTTTTAATATAACTTGGATTTTGTGAAGTTATTCATGCTCAAAATGTAAGCAAAGGCATTATAATATGTTCGAACTTACAGAAGTACTTAGATAAATACGACATAACAAAAAATCACAATCCTCACTATTTATTTTTCTACTTAAGTAATAAATCAAGTAACTCCCATTTAAAGCATCTGTTTTTTGGAGAAGTAATATGAGTGATAAAAATACACCTGAAAAGAAAAGTTCCCCCGTTAAAGATAAAAGCACACAAGCAATTATGGAATTGAAAGATGGCCTAGTAGCCCTGCAACAACAGAACGAAGCGCGCATGAGTGTTCAGGAAGATAAATTAGCAGAACTCTATAAAGGATTGGAAAGTACCTTTAACAAGATCCACCAGGATTCCGGTAAAAAAAGTGTGCAAAGTGATTCTTCATTTGATCAACTCTCCAGTACTATTATTCGTACAAGCGAAGAGATGCGTAAAGAATATGAAGAAATGGAGAAACTACAAGACAAACGTATTAAAGCTGAAAGCCAGCAATATTCTCATAGCATAACCCGAACAAAAATCATTGCTTATCCAGCAATCATTCTTGCATTTGCTGGATTTATACATATGTTTTATACCGTTAATGTTATGGAAAAAGCAATGACAAGAATGTCACATGATATGACCAGCATGCGTCAGGATATGAGTTTATTAAGCGTGAGTGTGGCCGGAATGAGACAGGATATTAATATTATGACTCGCAATGTCGCACCAGCAATGAACGGTATGCGGCAAATGATGCCCTGGGCTCCGTAAATTTGATTTATTAAAAAATCAAATTACTCTTCATGCTTTTTAGTTAGTTTATATTTTACAAAAACACCAATAAATGTAATTGCTGAAAGTAAAATTAATGGACCATATGTTGAGATATGCAGTAGGTCTTCTATTGATGCGTTTGATGTTGCGTTATAAATCACTTTAGAATAAATATAAGATTTTAGTCCAACACCTAAGAAGGCTGCAGGGATAAAGTGACTTAGCTTAACATTTAAAATACCGGAACTGTAATTAACAAAAGAATGAGGGAATGCAGGAAATACTCTTAAGGCGAACAATGCGAAAAAATTATCCTGATGGTGTAACAATTTATAAGCATGCGAACATTCAATTCGTTTAACCCACTCATCGGTAAGACGCTGTGAAAAAATGTATGCCGTAATACCACCAAGCGTTGCACCTGCTGCAAGTATAAAGGTGGACATTAACGGAGGATACAGCGGAGCCACAATCCAAAGAAAAATTGAACCGGCCAGAGCAAAAGTAAACATGACCGTTTGCAATAAAATTAAAACAACAACCAACCACCAATGATCAGCATATTCTCTTGCAACTAAAAGCATCTTCTCAGCATCAAGTAATCCTGAAAGTTGCAACGATATCCCCACAACAATTAATACAGTGATAACAAGTAGATTTTTAAGGTAGCCTTTAATCATTTTTTTCTTTTATAAAAACAGGACAATAACTTACAATACACTATATAAAGGACCTGTGAAATAACATGAGATAATAATATGAATGGTTTTGCACAATTAAAACTGTGGGCACGTTATACCCGACTAACGGCGACATTAATTGCACTTAGTGTAAGCGTTGCTGTGCTTTCCAAATTTGGCAGCGATTATCAATTCCTCCACTTTTTATTTATATCTGAATACCGTCAGGGCCTATCTGAAATTTCAGAAGGACAACTATGGCGCCTATTTACACCGATTATTATTCATTTTGGTATTATTCATATCGTTTTTAATATGATTTGGCTTTATCAACTCGGTAGTGCGATAGAACAAAGGCAAAATATAAAACGGATGGCTATGCTCGTCGTTGTTACCTCTTTATTATCTAATCTTGCGCAATATTTTTGGAGTGGCCCCAGTTTTGGTGGTATGTCGGGCGTTGTTTATGGATTACTTGCGTATATATGGGTACAGGGGAAATTTAATCCTCGTGCAGGTTTAGGGTTGGAACAGAACATCGCGATCATGATGTTAATCTGGTTTGTTATTTGCTGGATGGGTTTAGTCGGTAATATTGCAAATATGGCACATACCGTTGGGCTTGTTAGCGGCGCTATTTTAGGACTGTTTTATTCACCGCGTATTTGGAGTGGATATTAATTATATTTAATCACTGCAGTCCTGCTAACTCTAAAGCGAGTATATTGATAAAGCCAGACCAGTTTCATGTCCGTGACATTTCCGTATTACCATAAACCGCTACACTACTTAGTCTTCGGTAACTTTTTCTTAAGTAAACGGGACAGCTGTAAATAATGACCTATTAATCATTTTCTACTTTTCCCTCATCAAGCAATTCTCTTACCCGCAACAATATTTGTTCTGAGGTATAAGGTTTATGTAGCAGCTGCTGATGCAACTTGTCATTCGTTAAACTCAAATTGAGGTTATCACTAAATCCACTGACCATCTGAATTTTTATTTTAGGGTAAAGTTTCTCTACTTCAGTTGCTAATTGATAACCATCCTTACCTGGCATAATGACATCGCTAAACATCAAATCTACAGAATTGCTTTGAAGTATTTCCAGTGCCTGATCAGCATTTTCAGCACAAAGCACTGTATAGCCAGAAGTCGTTAAAATTTCCTCAGCAAGTTCTAATAATATAACTTCATCATCAACCACCAGAATAATCTCTTCACCTGGAGGTACGTCTATTGACTCAGCCGAAGATTCTTCTAACTTTTCTTTTTCACTCTCATGATAACGAGGAATATAAATGGTTATTCGAGTCCCATGTCCCTGCTCTGATTCGATATGAATTCCACATTGCGACTGCTGCAAGAAACCATAAACCTGACTCAAACCTAAGCCCGTTCCCTCTGTGCCTTTCGTGGTAAAAAAGGGCTCAAATATTCTGTCCTGAACTTCCCTGCTCATACCAATACCGGTGTCATCTAATGACAACAACACATAGTCACCTGCATTAATATCCATGTTATGGATATCTTTATTTATAAGTTGTATGTTCTGACTAGTCAGGGTTAAGATGCCACCATCCGGCATGGCATGCATCGCATTAATACTCATATTAAGAATAGCATCTTCAAGTCGTGTCTTATCCAACCATACAGGCCAGAGATTTTCTTGCAGATTCATTTCCAGTTTAATTCGAGGAGTCAGCGTCTTCTGTAACATATCCCGCATGCCCTCAAGTAATTTATTAATACGAGTTGTTTCAGCAGAAGAAGGTGCCTTACGTGAAAACTCCAGTAACTTTGTGGTCAGTTTTTTTGCACGCTCCCCGGCAGTAATAATTTGATCGCTATACTTGATTAGCTTGGGGTTATCTCCAACGGCACTCTTTTTAAGAAGTCGAGAATAACCAAGAATTACACCTAACATGTTGTTAAAATCATGTGCGATACCGCCCGTCAGTTTACCTATCGCATCCATTTTTTGGGAATGACGTAAATTTTCTTCATCTCTCTGTCTCGTGGTAACATCTTCCACTAAAGAGGTCACACCTATTACCTTCCCATCCTGATCAATTAATGGCGTATTGTGCCATTCACACATAATAATACGTCCATCTTTAGTCAGATTTTCGTTGAGACTATAGAAGCCACCTTTATTGGCTAATAAATCTGCCCATATTTTATTAGTGGCGAGACGAGCACTTTCAGGTAAAATTCGTTCTGTAATATGGTGGCCTTGTACTTCGTCTTCACTAAAACCAAATATTTTTTCTGCAGCCGGATTCCATTCAAGAAATTCAAAATCTGTATTCCATTCAATGATACCTACTGGCGACTGCTCACGATGCAGCAATAAACGTTGTTCAGTTTTTGACTTATCATGATGTAATTGCCTCATGTTTTCAGCCATTTCCTGAGCCTGAAAACGTGCAGTAAAAGAATCAAGTAAGGTATTATAAAAATCCTTACCTGATCGTAATGCCATTGCAGAAAAAACAATTACTGCCGCTGCTAATAGTGCATCATCGCCACCACGCATTAAAAGCAACGGAATAGATACGATTAATGATGGAGCAGTATAAAAATATAATGTTTTAATGCTGGATGAAAAAGCAGGAATAGATATTGAAATGATTGCTACTAACAATAAAAGACTGTAAAGACGGTATTCAAAATCTGGAAGATTTAACCCCAGAAATATTATAAATGCCCAATTCCCCCCCACCAGACTTGCTAACAAAAAGTAACGTTTCTCAAAAATTGAGTGTTCAGGAATATTATCTTTATGCTTTTTATAATCAATTATAATCCAGCCGCGAACCATATTAATGAGGAACATAAAACCAAGCCATAACAAAAGTACAGATGAAGGAATTTCCCCCTTAAATAAAAGAGCAATAATAACTGCTGCAAAAATAGCTGTAGTAATACTTGCAGGTGCTTTTGCAAAAAGTATTCGTACTCGTTCATTAGTAATCGCAACAGTATGTAGCATCAGCAGCACTCTATATTTGACTTAAAAATGTTAATTATAATAATGGTATATATACTTACAAATATGAGGAGTAATAACAATTACAAACATAATCTTTTATTTTCAAAAATAATGAATTCTCCCTATTTTTGCCTAAAATGAATGTTATTTAAAGATAAACTTACAAAATTCCAAGCATATTAAGGTACTTTTAAACATAATATTTTTTCTTTAATACCTATCGTTGCTGGTGTATAACCTATAAATTCACCATCAGCTTCAATAGGATGATTTTCAGATAAAACTTTAAATTCTTTACCTTGTACGTATTCAATATTACCAGCAGACAAATGTTCTCCTGAAAATAATTTTATTAAACAAGAACATTTTTTTAAAAAACCAAGTTGTCCTATCCAGCAACAATCCAATTGGCCATCGGTAATATCTGCTTTAGGTGTAATATTCATACCGTTGCCAAAAAAAGTCCCGTTACCAAACGCAGCCATAAAAGTTGGGGCATTTTTAGAAAAATAATCAGATTGAATCTGGATATCTTTTTCTTTATAAAAAGGCAAATATTTCAAAGCATTCCATAAATAAAAAAATGAACGAAATAAAATTTTATTTTTATTTTTAGTTTTTTCAGCAATCATTGCATCATATCCGATACCTAACACATTCATAAAATACCGATCATTACACCATCCTAGATCAATATTTATTGTTTTATCACCTGTTACAGTACCAATAACATCATCACATTTATTATAAACATGTCTGGCAAAATCATTACCGGTGCCACAAGGAATGATCCCAAGAGGAATATTTTTAAAGGCTAATACATTACTCAACATGTTTAATGTGCCATCACCACCTATAGAGATAACATCACTATAATTATTAAGTTTTCCACTGATTTTTTGTTCGGTGAGCTGTGTGTCTGCTTCTGTATGATGAATATCGTAGGCAAAGTCTTTTTTACCTAATAGGGATATAAGTTTATCAAGAGAGCGTAATCCCTTTTTACCTGTTTGCGGATTAAAAACAATAAGGTATTTCCTGTTTCTCATATTGCTTTATTTAATACGATAAGATGAATGACATGCAACGCAGGTCGCTGTTACCTCTGCCAATGATTTATAGGCAGGCAATAAATCACCCTCTTCTGCTTTTAAAGCAAAACGACTTGCTGCCTTATGCATATTGGTACCTGCCTGACGCATTGCCTCAGGCATAAATTTTCCCATGTGACTAGCACCATGCTTATCTAACGATGACATGCCAATTCGTTGTTCCGCAATACTCGCTGCTTTGTCCATCTGGTTATTTGATAAATTAAATAGAATTTCATTTATTGTTTTTAAATGATCACGCATGTTTGCCATCATATGTTTTTGCATCATCTCCGGTAATTCTACAAACTGTCTTGAGTCTTCATTAGCCGCAAGAAACGGACTTATTAATATGAATAGCAGGTATGTTAATAATTTAGTTATGTTCTTCATCAAATTAATCTTATCCGTATCTACCCACATCATATGTGACTAAATTAAAAACGTACAGGCAAAAAAAAGCGCGAGAAATAAATTCTCGCGCTTTTATTACGTACTTAAGGTAAACGATTATTTAACAGTCGTTAAACCAAGGTTTGCCCAGTTCTGCATACCACCACGGTACCATTTGATCTTGTGTGCTGGATAGCCCATTTTTAACAACTGTTTAATGTTGTTAGGAGATTGTCCACACCACATGCCATTACAGAACATAACTAAAGTTTTAACTTTGCTGAAGTTCCAGATACCTTCTTGTTCTGAAGCACCAAATTTAGCCATGATGTCACTCATTGAAAGTGGATCAGCGCCTTTAGCAGGATTAAGCTTAGTCCAGGGAATGCTCACTGAACCGGGAATCGTACCCTTCTTCACCCAGTTAGTTGTACGTGAATCAATCACTAAAATTGATTTGTCACCCTTGTTATGTAAACGGTTCAGATAACCAATTACTTCAACCTCACCTACAGTTTCAACACCAGGAGCTAAAGTTAAAGGCTGAATACAGAATGGAGGACATTTACGTGAAGTTTTAGCGAATGCAGCAATGACTGTTGCTTTTTGGTTTTGATCACGTTTAATTGTAACCGACTTACCTTTATGCATTACAGTAACAGATGCAATCTTTTTATTAATCTTAACTTTAAGGTTACTTGCTGCACATGCCGTTGATGAAAAACCAACTGCAAGCACTAATGCGGCGTTAACCATCATGTTCGTCTTTTTCATATTTAAATAACTCCTGGTTTACTTTATGGGTTTTTAATTAGAATTTTTATAATATTTATTCGCAGTCATCTTCAGGATTTTTTTCTTCATCTTCACCTTCACCTTTACCATCGTCAGGCTTTTCTGCATCATTAAAAATGATGGTTTGATCCAGATGTGATGACGCCATTGCATGATTAAAACTGACCAAATTCAATGCAAATAGCATTAAGATGAAAAACTTACTCATTTTAAACTCCTCTAGTTGACTGCAATATACAGTTGCAAAGTGCATACCAAAACATAACTCATTGTAATCTATAAACTTTTTATATCTACTAGTTATTTATTATGTCATTTATGTCACACCAACTATGACAGAGATGTCATTTATGTCATAAAAGTCAGCATTTTCAACGGTCATAGTAATTAATTAAGCAGAAGCTCCAAGATAAGGCCTTTGCTTGACAAGTTAATCACGATCACTCAAGCTTGAAAGCAATTGATTACTCACAAATATTATATTTGGGGCTGGTATGGGCAAACCACAGGAACAACGCAGAAAAGAAATCGTTCAGGCAACGATGGATCTGACCGCAGAACTAGGTATTAAGAGTGTTAGCACTCAAGCAATCGCTGATAAAGTGGGTATAGCTCAACCTACTATCTTCCGTCATTTCAAGACACGAGATGATATTTTTGCTGCCGTGATTAGCTGGATTGCTGAGAACCTATCCAAAGCCATTCTTTCAGGTGCAAATCCAAATGATCCGCCTGATGAACAATTACGAAAACTTTTGAAAAATCAGCTTACGTTTATTAACAAGCATAGAGCTGTACCAAAGGTCCTCTTTTCAGATCTGCTTCATCTGGAATCTCCTAAATTAAAGGCATTACTGCAGGAGATGATGAATGGCTATATCAAACGTGTAACTCAGCTGTTACAGCAAGGCAAAGAGAATGAGCTGTTTCGTAAAGATCTCGATACCGACCAAACAGCACGATACATCGCGGCACTGATACAAGGACTGCTTATTCGTTGGTCAGTTTATGAATTTAATTTCTCTTTAGAAAAAGAAGCAGAAATTATCTGGGATTTCCTACAACCTGTATTAAAAGAAAATTAAATATTAATGAGAGGCCTAATAAATGAGCTCAACTAAACGTCCACTATGGCTCTGGCCAATTATATTTATCGCATTTGCTTTTGGAGCATTAACCATTAAATCTGGTGGAGCAGTCATTTTCTTCGACGGCCCAGCCCGAGTTGCTGCTGGTAATTATCTTAATTTTGTTGTGTGGTTTAATTTTATCGCTGGCTTTTTTTATATCCTGGCAGGCTTAGGGTTTTTACTGCAAAAAGACTGGACAGCAAAACTTGCAATCATGATTGCTGTAACAACTCTTTTAGTCTTTGCAGCGTTTGGGATTCACATATTTATGGATGGCGCCTATGAAATGCGCACAGTAATAGCAATGACATTACGTTCAGTTATCTGGACAAGCTTTGCAACTGCGGCCTATTTTATTGCTAAAAGAATTTAAAAACAAAAATATACCTTTAATTGGAGTTTAAAATGAAATCATGTAAATTATGTTGGACGGTGTCAGGAGTTCTTATCTTAGCTATTGTTGCAATGGGCTATAAATTTATGATCGTTGGTTCAGTCGTACCTGCGACTGATGGTCGAGAAGCCCTGGTATTAGAGCCTGCAGAACGTGATTTAGTATTAGGTGAAATGCGTATGTTCCTTGCCAGCGTTCAAAAAATAACACAAGCAGTGACTGCCGAAGATATGGTTGCAGCAGCTAAAGCCGCGCGTGAAGTTGGCTTAGCGGCTCAACAAGCTGTACCTGGCTCGTTAATGGGTAAACTCCCCCTAGCATTTAAAAAACTAGGCTTTGATACTCATTCAAAATTTGATGCCTTAGCGCTTGATGCAGAACAGTTGGGTGATCCAAAACATGCACTACAACAACTATCAACGCTGATGAACAATTGTGTTGCGTGCCACTCTGCATACCAGATACAAAGTACTGTTATTAAATAATATTGAAGCAAAATAGTTTAGATAATTTACACCCTATAAATAATCGAGGAACAACCATGATTACTTCAATCTTTGGTCAGCATAAAACACATAATATTTTGTATTATGCTGGAGTTAGTCTTGTCCTGTTAGCATATAGTCATAGAGGCGCTGCACAAGAGCTGGGACTGGACAACTTTGTTCGCTCTATTTTAAAAAACAACCCGGGGGTGCAAAAAATATTATCCGAAAAAGATATTGCCTCTGGCTTACGAGATGCAAGTCTCGGAATCAATGATGGTGTAATTGGTTCAAGTTTAAGCATGTCTCAGACAGAGCCGGATAAGATTTTTGGTTCTGAGCCAGACATAAGTAAAAATAATAATCTAAACTTATCATACAACCGACTATTTTCTGACACGGGTACCCGCTTATCCCTAGATTATAATAATCTTTATACTGACCGCAATACACCGAGTGCTGCTGGAACGCAGTATTACCAACCTAGTTTCACAGTAAGATTAACTCAACCATTATTAAAAAATGCGGGAGGCATACAAGATAGTCTCAACATTAAAACAAGTGAACTTAATTACAAACTTTCAACATTAAGCAGCCAGGAAAACCTTGAAAGTTACATAACCCAGCTTGCTTCTCTTTATGTTGATTGGTATTTAGCCTCTCGTGAACTTACTATATCCAGAGAAGTACACCAACAATCCATTCAACAAGAAAAGCTAACACGTACCAAGGTAAAGCGTCAGGTAATCGAACCTTACGAGTTATTGAGAGCACAAGAAACTCGTGAAGATTATTTTTCACGTTTACAACAGGCAAAAGGACGTTATATCGGCCTGACACGTCAGATTCAGCATCAAATGAATTCAAATGATTCTGACAATAACCTGAGTCCTGTAAATCCTAAGAACTCAATTTTATTAGCACAGAACACGTTAAGAGAAAAAAATTATTTGGCCCGCTCATCACGTCTAAAAGATATTCTGGATACACTACAAAAACAACAAGACCTGCTTTTAGATGCTAAAGATGATGCCAGATCATCCGATCTGAATTTAAGCATTGGCTATACCCGCCATGGCATTGATGACAGCTTAAGTGATGCACATGATTCAAGTTTCGTTAAAGATGACTATTCTGTTATGTTGGAATATAAATACACATTAGGCAACCGTCAGGCCAGTGGAAACTATCAGTCTCAACTTGCTAAAAAACGTCAAGTCGAATCGGATACCAAGCAACGTTTAATTGATGCTCAAGCAGCACTTGCGAATTTAGAAATACAATCCTCACAATTAAAAGTTGCAATAAAATCAACAGACCGAAAAATCAGCCTGGGCGAAAAGAAACTAAACAAGGAGCAACGCTTATTCCGAATAGGTAAATTAGATCTGTTTGAATTATTAAGAGATCAAACTTCACATTTAGAAAGCAGGTTAAATCGTGAACGGTTATTTACTCAACAACTGACTCTGCAATTAAAAATTGGTGAGTTGCTTGATCGTACCCTTGAAGTTTACAGCACAAATGCCAATCTGAACATCAACACCTCTGCGGGAGATAAATAATTATGAATAGTCTTATTGAATATTTTCTGCAACGCTCGATGTTAGTTAAACTTTTGTTCTTGTCTGTAATAATATTTGGCCTCAATCGAATGACTACTATTCAGAAAGAAGGCTTCCCCGCTGTTGAACTTAATAAAATAACAGTAAATACAATATACCGAGGTGCATCTGCTGAAGATGTGGAACTAAATGTAACGACTAAACTTGAAGAAGAACTTCGTGAAGTTACTGGTCTTTATGAAGTTATATCAACATCAAGAGAAAATTTTTCATCTATTATTATTCAGGCTGACGAAGACGCCAATCCTATGGAATTAACGGTTATCGTCAATGATATTCAACAGGCAATCGATCAAACACAAGACTTACCACTGGATCTTGATGAACTTCCAATTGTTGATGTTATTTCAACTGCAGACACTCCCATTATTTCAATAAATTTATTTGGCGAACACAGTAAATTAAGAAGCATTCTTCCAATTCTTGAACGCTCCATTGAATCGTTATCGGGTGTTTCCGGTGTAGATAAAATCGGCTATTTTGATCGAGAGATCCATATTGAAATTGATCCAATTAAGGCTCAAAAATTGCGTATAAGTTTATCTGAAGTCCTTGCGGCAATTCAGTCACGTAATTTACGTACAACGGGTGGTACGCTTGAATCTTACATGAATGAACAAACAGTCATCAGTTTAAATAAATTCAAGAATGCAGAGGAAGTTGAAAATGTAATTTTACGTGCAAATATATCAGGACAAGTTGTCAAAATAAAAGATATAGCAAATGTCATTCTACGTGAAAAAGATGAAAACTTTATTGTTCGCAATGAAGGCAAGCCAGGTATGAACCTGGTTATTCGTAAAAACAAAGATGCGGACATTATAAAAACGCTGGAACGAGTAAAAGAACACATGACTAATAAAGCCTTACCTGAAGGTGTAGGGTTCTCTTATTCAAATGATCAATCTAAAAAAACACGCTTACGACTCCAGGTTCTTGGTGGTAATGCCATACTTGGTTTTACCCTGGTAACAATTATTCTTATGCTGGCGTTAAGTCGTCAAGCTGCTTTCTGGACAGCAATGAGTGTACCTTTTGCACTTCTGGGGAGCTTCATCATACTTCCCTATTTTGGCATCAGCATTAATGCAATTTCACTGGCGGGTTTTGTTCTGGTATTAGGTTTACTTGTTGATGATGCCATTGTGGTTGCTGAAAAAATCACCCTCTATCAGGAAAAGGGATTGTCTCCCAAAGAAGCAGCGCTAAAAGGCGCAAGAGCAATGTGGCGTCCTGTTATGGTTGCAAGTATAACGACGATACTTGCTTTTAGCCCTATGTTTTACATTGGTGGTATGCCGGGTAAATTTGCCTGGGCTATTCCTGCTGTAGTAATAGTTGCACTCATAGTTAGCTTATTTGAATGTTTCTTTTTACTTCCCCATCATTTGACGTCGGGGAAAAATTTAAAAACAAAAAGTAAACCCGAGTGGATATTAAAAACTGAAAACTTCTATCAAAATTTACTCGAAAATTTACTTCACCGTCGTTACCTCGTTTTGTTAATGATGCTGTTAATACTTTCATCAAGTATATTTCTTGTTAAGAGCTCAATGAAATTCCAGATTTTTCCACAAGATGGTGTTGAACGTTTTTATTTAAAGCTGGAAATGCAACGCGGTGCATCACTTGAAGCAACAGAAACACGCTTAAAAGAACTTGAAAAACATATTGAAAAAATACCCAGGAATGAACTCGAATCCTACTCCACTCGTGTTGGCACGTTATCTACGACTTTAACGCAAAACCGTGGTGATCATAGTCATTGGGGATTAATAAGTGTTTTCCTAACCGGTGAAGCCAGCCGTTCAAGAACGGCAGATGACATTATTAAAGCACTAAGAAAATCTGTCCTAACCAACAAAGATGAAATTTTAATTTTTGAGAAAAAACGCGTAGGCCCCGCCATAGGTAAACCGGCAGAAATTCGTATTAGTACAAATAATGATGAGTTAAGAGAAAAAACTGCCACAGAAATAAAAAACTTTTTAAGTTCATTACCTGGTGTGGTTGATGTCGAAACGGATAACAAACCAGGTAAAGATCAACTTATCGTTAATATTGATTATAAAAAATTAGCGGAAGTTGGATTAAAGGTTAAAGACATCGCAGATGCCTTACGTGTGACTTACGATGGTATGCTTGTTAGCTCGACAACAAGTGTTGAAGAAACAATTGAATACCGCGTTATTGTTGATCCTAAATACCGCAACAATCAAGATATGTTATTCAAGATACCTGTTAAAAATAATCGCGGACAAGTAATGAACTTAAGTGATTTGTTATCACTATCTCATGGCAAAGGCCCACTGGAGTTCAAACATGTAAATGATGTCAGAACTGAAACAATTAGTGCTGATTTAGATCCTGTATTAACCAGCCCTAAAATAATTCAGAAAAAAATATTTGATAAATTTAATAGTACCTGGCTAAAACACCCTGAATTAAAAGTTGCATTCGCAGGTGAAGCACGCGAGCAAAATAAAATATTTGGTGGTTTCTTAACTGCTGGCATCGTAGCACTTGTCTCTATTTACCTGGTTGTTGCTTTATTACTTAATTCATTTGGTCAATCTTTTATTGTTATGTCGGTTATTCCATTTGCCATCATTGGTGTTATTTGGGCATTTTATTTTCATGATATGCCATTATCCTTTTTCTCAACAATGGGGACACTGGGTTTAGTCGGGGTAGTCGTTAATGGCACCATTATAATGGTTACCGAGGTTAACCGGGGATTAGCGTACAAACCTGAATCAAACCTTGTGCAAACTATTGTATCTGCGGCTAAAAACAGACTTCGTCCTGTTTTATTAACCACATTAACAACGGTAGCAGGCTTACTACCAACAGCATATGGTATCGGCGGTAAAGATGGTTTGATAATGCCTCTCACTATGGCGATGGCTTATGGATTAATGTTTGCAACTCTCATTACATTGATCCTGACACCTACCCTCTTAGTAATTGGACATGATATTGCGCATTTATTAGGTCGCGGTTCAGAGCATGAAAGGGGGCGTGCATCAGCATAACTTTATGTAATATGATGAATATACATAGAGTTTAAAATAAACCATCACCTTAACAATTGGGAGCCATAAGAGTGGAGACACATACATTTTTTCTCTACCTTCTTACTATATTATTAGCTGCCCGGCTCATGGCAGAAATTGCTGTTCGATTAAACCTACCATCAGTAATTGGTGAGTTAATGGCCGGGGTCATACTTGGTCCAAGTTTATTTGGCTGGATGGAACCTAATGAGGTTCTCAAGTTACTTGCCGAAATAGGAATCATTCTGCTCTTATTTCAGGTTGGTTTGGAAACCGATATTCGCCGCCTTGCCAATACCGGTAGAAAATCTATTATTGTCGCTTTAGGCGGGCTTGTTGTTCCCTTTGCCCTGGGGTTTAGCTTAGGCTATTGGGCGTTCAATTTATCCATGCTCGTTTCGCTTTTTATTGGCGGTACTTTAACTGCGACCAGTATCGGCATTACCATCAGAGTATTATCAGATTTAAAACGCCAGCAGGAAAAAGAAGGGCAAATAGTTTTAGGTGCTGCTGTACTCGATGATATTCTTGGTGTTGTATTGCTAGCCCTGCTTTATGAATTTTCCATAGGTGGTGGCATCAATATGATCAATGCCAGCAAAGTATTAATTTTTGTTGCTACCTTCTTTATTTTAGCCCCCATCGCTGCAAAATTGATATCACTCCTCATTAATCGTTATGATTCCGTCAGTGAAATCCCGGGGCTGATACCAACAACAATGGTTTCACTTGTTTTATTCTTTGCCTGGTTAGCTCATGAAGTTGGGGCACCCGAATTACTGGGTGGATTTGCTGCAGGACTCGCCCTTTCACGACGTTTCTTTTTACCTTTTGGTATCGCCTTAAGAGCAAATAAAGTTTTCTCCAATCGAATTGAAGATGAAATGCGCCCTATTATTCAATTATTTACTCCCATCTTTTTTGTTATGGTGGGGTTATCTTTAAACCTGAGAGAGATTGACTGGTCATCGCCTTTTATATGGAGCTTTTCTCTCTTGTTCTTTACTGTTGCTGTCATTGGAAAATTTTCAGGTGCTTTATTTATAAAAGAATCATGGAAAATGCGCATGATGGTTGGGCTTGCCATGGTACCCCGTGGTGAGGTTGGATTAATTTTTGCTGAACTGGGACGAGTCAGTAATATATTTAATAATGAAATTTATGCAGGCATGGTTATTGTTATCGCACTTACAACTATATTACCTCCATTAATTATGAAATGGAGCTACGAAAAATTTGGTAATCCCTCGTAATTTATTATTTCATCAAAAAAAAGACAACAGCAATATAATTGTTGTTGTCTTTTATTGTTCTAATGGATTAAACGTTAACGACCTCCACCACCACCCCTACGAGAACCACCGCCCGAACCTTTTTGACTACCTGAGCCTGAACCATCACGGCTACGCGTTCTTGTTTTAGTACCTTGACCAGTATCATTGCCTTCACCATAACGATACTGGTTTTTGCTTTGCTCCTGAGCTTGATTCATTTCACTATAAGAATAATTTCGACCTTCTTTATCTGCGTATGCACTTCCCTGTTGTAACATATCCATCGTTCTCGTTTGGGTTTGTAGCTCGTCTTCAGCGTAAATAGTTGCTGAAGCCACCGCCAGGCTCATATATAAGCCAGTTGTGAATATTTTCTTAAAATTCATGTCGAACTCCTAAATAGTTAATATATATAATATTTTTCGTTATTATTATTCATATGAAATAATAATCCCTACACTACTAATAACGTCCATCTAAAAGATCGGTTGACATGATTTACAAATAAAAAAGGGGCTTCACTACTATACCCCCCCCTTTTTAAATTAGTGTTTTGTATAACTTATGCGCTGTTACATGAACCAACATCCCACAAGAAATATTTAGCATGCATTTTACGGTAAAGTACCACCCCTAAATAAATACCAAATAATGTCATTATTGCAGACGCTCTTCCCTAACCAAGCTGAACAAAAACAAGACTTGGGCAAGCACCTGTTACCGCCCAACCAAAACCAAATAACATACTTCCAGGGATTGTTCCTGGCTGAACAAATTTAACTTGACGTGGAAAACGTCCACGAAACAAAAAACAAAAAAGTATTAGAAAAACCACAGAAACGGCAAAAGTTAAAAGCAATCATATTGTTGGCATTTTAAAATGTAATATTAGTTTTTATAAAAAATAATTTAATAATATTTCTTATAAAACAATAATTTACGATTCTGAATCCTGACCATTATGCAAATGACGGTAAATTGACTATTTTAGGTATAACAAACTCTTTTGGATAATCCACCCGAACCAGATAGAGGCCATGAGGGGCAGCCGTGATCCCACCTAAAGTACGATCCTCCAGCTCTAGGACTGTTTTCGCCCAAATTGGTTCCTGCTCACCAGCACCAATTGTCATAAGTACACCCGCCATATTTCGCACCATGTGGTGTAAAAAAGCATTGGCTTCAATATCGAGAAAAATAAAATTTCCCTGGCGTGTAATATCAAATTGATAAAGTGTGCGAACAGGTGACTTTGCCTGGCAACCTAACGCTCGATAGGAAGAGAAATCATGCTCACCTATTAGGTGCTTAGCCGCTTGTTGCATACGCTCTTCATCAAGCTCACGATAATCCCATGTGACTAGTCCATTTAAATAGGACGGCCTGACATTTCGCGAAAAAATGACATAACGATAGGCTCGACGAAAGGCTTTAAAGCGCGCATGAAATTCATCACTCATTTCCTGAGCCCACAAGATTGTCACACCATCCGGTAAATTAGCATTAACCCCTTTCACCCATTGGTAAGCCTCACGTGTTACCTCAGTATCAAAATGAATAATTTGCTCGGTAGCATGTACACCCGTGTCCGTACGGCCGGCACAAACCACACGCACGAAGTGATTGGCAACTTTGCTTAATGCCTTTTCAACAGCCTCTTGCACTGATGGTGAATGGTCCTGAAACTGCCATCCACAAAATGCGCGACCATCATATTCTATGCCTAAAGCAATTCTCATATTGCGGTTCTCATCGTCTTATTCTCATATTAGATGCACTTTATTTATATCCTAAATGTAGAAACAAGAAAGCCACACCAGTAAGGGTGTGGCTTTAAATATAAGTTGCAAGCTCTAAAGGTAGAACCTATATCACCTAATCAACTTAAAGTAGAGCTTTACGCAATTTGTCCCAATAACGATTGCGCTTCTTCTTTTTGTGTACTGCTTCCCTCATCCATTACCTCATCCAGAATACTGCGTGCGCCTTCTGGATCACCCATATCAATATAGGCTTTCGCGAGATCTAATTTTGTTCCTACTTCATCTCCACCACCAAGATCAGCATCGGCAGTATCGGAAGCATCAAGATTTAAATCTAATGAACCTTCATCAGAGCCACCTGTATCAAAATCTAAACCTGCATCTGCAGTTTCTCCACCACCAATATCAAGGTCAAAATCTAAACCACCTGCATCGGCAGACTCTGTTGTCCCCATATCAAGATTGAAATCCATATCGGCTGCAGGCTCTTCTGCAGAAGCATCACCAGCACCCATATCAAGATTAAAGTCCATATCTGCTGCTGGCTCTTCTGCTGAGGCATCACCACCAATATCAAGATTGAAATCCATATCAGGTTCGGCAGCTGTGCTTTCGCCCAAATCACCAAGATCAAGATTAAAGTCCATATCATCACCAGATGCTTCTGTTGCAGTGCCTAAATCTGCAGCCGCAAATACACCTGTTTCTAAACCAATATCCATAACCTGACTATCTGTCATACCCATACCCGGATCATCAATGGGCGGTACTTCAGAGCTAGCAAGAATATCTGCTGCACCACCGCCTTGATTAAATAAAGGATTCGCAGGCGCTATCTCTGAACCCATACTAACTACTTTGTCCCATAAAGGATTATCTGCCCCACCCAGACTGGCATAGAAATCTTCTGCAGCGGCTTCAAAGGCATCTTTATTTTGAGTGGCATGATGCAACTCAAGTAACTTAGCACGAAGCTCCATACGATCTGGTTCGTTCTGAACAGCTTCATTTAAACGTTCTTCAGCTGCTTCATAACGGCCATATGCCATAAATACATCCGCTTCAGTCAGTGGATCAACCTCACTGTCGTCAGCTTCAATTGCACTTGCACCACTCATTGCAAAGTCACTCAAAAATGAAGACTCTTCTGAGAACGTTGTTGAATCACCACTTGCTACACCACCTGCATCAGCAGCCGAGGCAGTTGCGGCGCCAGTAAGAATACTTTCCTGGAAGTTATCACCTTGTCGACGACGCTTAATAACGATAACGACAATGATTAGTAAGACTAATAGGATAGGAGCACCAATAAACATCAAGGTGTCACTACCTAAATTTAATCCAGTTACGATTCCAGAAGCCGTTGCTACAACCGAAGCAACAACAGCCATAACGGTATCCATAATTCCCTGTTCCGCAGCAGGAGCAGATGGCTCTTCAGGCTTAACTTCAGCAACCGGCTCTACAACTTCTGGTTTTGCAGGTTCTTCGGCAACAACAAGTTCAGTTACTTCTGGCTTTGCCGGTTCTTCCGCAACAACCGGTTCAGTTACTTCTGGTTTTGCTGGTTCTTCCGCTGCAACAGGTGGAGCTTCCACCGCAGGTTGTTGATTTAAACTGGAAAGCTGTCGTTGTAATGCTGCTAATTCATCATCTTTAACAGAGAGTGAACGTTGTAAACGGTTAAGTTCATCTTCAAGTGATTGCAACTTATTATTTAATTCGACATTGCGTGTACGCATTGTGCCTGAATCCGATTTAGCCTGACGCAACTGTTCCTGCATTGTCGCTAAATCATTACTTAATGTTTCTTCATTTGAACCACCACCAGCAGTTAAGCTTTTTCCATCAGGTGAGGATAAAGTTAATTCACCCGTCGTCTCAGTTGGAGCGGCTCCACTTTCAGCCATTGCTTCGCCAGCCATAATGGGTTGAACACCCGCAGCTTCAGCGACTTGCTGGCGATAACTGTTCCAGCTATCCGTTTGTTCAATGAAAGAGTTCGCGGCTTCTTTACGTGAGATGGACGTTAAAACGGTAGGATCATCAATACGTAATACGTGACCTACTTTTAAACGATGAACGTTATTATCAATAAAGGCATCCGGGTTACTTTTTAATAATGCCATCATGACCTGGTAAACACTGACGCTGTTATCACCTTGACGAAGTTTTTCAGCAATATTCCAAAGATTATCGTTTGCTTTGGTGATTCCGTAATCCAAATCACCTGGTTCAGCATCTTCTTCAGCCACTTCAGTAACCATAGGCTCTTCTTCAGGAGCAGCTGTATCATCAGCCCCATAAGCTGCTAATGGGATACGAGGCCATATATCATCGCCTGCGAAAGCCTCTTCAACTTCAACTTCTACAGCAAGTTCTGTTTCAACTGCTTCAGCAACAGGTTCCTCTTCAACAGCTACCTCTTCTTCTACAGCAATGAGTTCTTCTTCTGCTACTGGCTCATCTTCAATAACAGCCACTGGTTCTTCTTCTATTGCTGCAGATGGCTCAACGTCTACTACAGGAGTAGTTTCAATTACAGCAACAGGCTCTACAAATGGAGTTGGTTCTTCAACTTCTGCAACAGGCTCTTCAAATTCAACTTCAGGTTCTGGAGATATTGTTTCAGCAATGACAGGTGCAGGTTCAGCAATTTGTCTTGGGGCACGACCAGGAGGGTCAATTAACATGGTGTATTCACGAAGCATACGACCATTTTTCCAGTTCATTTCCAAGAGGAAATTCATAAAGGGTTCACGTACGCTTTCTGATGTTGTTACATGTATATAGTATTCACCATCATTATTTTGCTTAACTTTAAACTTGAGTTTATTAAGAAGTGCAGTACGGTCTATACCAGAACGCAAAAATGCTTCTTCTGTCGCAAGATTGATTGTCAGGCTTTGAACATCGTTTGCAGTCGCAGATAACAGACTAACTTCTGCATTTAATTTTTCATTCAAAGATGACTTTAACTTAATTCCACCAAATCCCAATGCCTGAACCGACAAAGGCGACATCGTTAGACCAGCTGATACAATAAAAACGGCTAGCTTACGCAGCATAACAACTCTCCACTTCATTTAGCGTCCCTCAACGCAACAGCCACATTTAGGTGTATTTTCTTATTTTTCAACAACTTACCTAAATATAGCTCGAAAATTCTTTATAAGTATGCAGTAACTATAGCTTATATGTAAAGTTTTACCAAAACTTCTGCTATTTGAACAGCATTTGTTGCTGCCCCTTTACGCATATTATCGGTCACTAGCCACAAGTTTATTCCGTTTTTACCCGAAATGTCTTCACGCACTCGACCAACATGGACAAAATCATTACCCGCAGCTTCAGTTACGGGTGTTGGCCAACCACCTGCCTGCTGATCATTTAACAGTTCAATCCCGTCTGTTTGTCGCAATAAGTCTTGAACCTTTTCAGCAGAAATTTTTTCTTTTGTTTCAAGATGAACAGATGCCGCATGCCCAATAAAAACAGGTACACGGACAGCAGTCGCGTTTACCGAAATTGACTCATCATTTAAAACTTTTTGTGTTTCATGAAGCAACTTCATTTCTTCATCGGTATAACCGTTATCAAGAAGCTCGCCGACTTGCGGTAAAACATTAAATGCAATTTGTTTTGGATAAGTTTTACATTTTACATCACGAAAATTTAACAAGGCTGCTGTTTGTGAAGCTAATTCTTCAGCAGCATTTTTACCTGAACCTGAAACAGACTGATAAGTTGAAACATTAATGCGCTTAATACCCACGGCATCGTAAATTGGTTTTAACGCCAATAACATTTGAATACTGGTGCAGCTTGGTGATGAAATTATTTTTCGCTTATGAACTCCCTCCAGTGCATCTTCATTCACTTCAGGAATAATAAGCGGAACATCTTTATCCATTCTAAAAGCAGGTGTGCGATCAATAACGATACAACCCTGGCTTGCTGCTTTTTCTACAAACTCTTTTGATACTGCTTCAGTAGAAACAAAAAAAGCAATTTGTACTTGTGAAAATTCAAAAGAATGAACATCACCAATTTTTAAAGCGTAACCATCAAATTCTAAACGTGTACCCGAAGATGATTCCGTATCGAGTAAATAAATTTGTCCAACCGGAAATTTTCGTTCTTCCAAAACTTCAAGTAAGGTTTCTGCAACTTGAGTGGTTGCTCCAACTATTGCTATATCTACTTCTTTAATCATTTATCACACCAAAACAAAAAATATTATTGCCACAAAGGACACCAAGAAAACAAAGAAAACAAAGAAAACATTTATTAAAAATTCTTCGTGCCCTTCGTGTTCTTCGTGGCCCAACTTTCTTTAACTTTCTAAAATAATCCGCAACATACGACGTAGAGGTTCTGCTGCGCCCCATAATAATTGATCGCCAACGGTAAACGCTGACAAGTAATCATCGCCCATAGAAAGCTTACGCATGCGTCCTACAGGTACCGTTAATGTACCTGTCACTGCAGCTGGAGTCAGCTCTTTAATAGTCACTTCAGGTTCGTTGGCAACGACTTTTACCCAATCATTATGGCTGGCTAAAATGTCATGAATTTCATCCATCGGTACACTCTGTTTCATTTTGATAGTAAGTGCTTGTGAATGACAACGCATTGCACCGATACGAACACATAAGCCATCAATCGGCACAGGGTTGTTAGAACGACCTAATATCTTATTCGTTTCCACCTGCGCTTTCCATTCTTCTTTCGTTTGGCCTGTATCACGCGGTACATCGATCCAGGGAATTAAACTTGCCGCTAAAGGCGCAGGCCATTGTTCTGTTGGATAAGCATCACTACGAATAAAATCTGTTACGCTTTTATCAATATCCAAAATTGCGGTAGCAGGATCTTCATTCATGCTTTTAACGTTATCGTTAATCGCACCCATTTGGCGAATCAACTCACGCATGTTTTTTGCACCCGCACCTGAAGCTGCTTGATACGTCATTGGTGTAATCCATTCAACTAAATCTTTTTCGAATAAACCACCCACTGCCATCAGCATTAAACTAACAGTACAGTTACCACCAACAAATGTTTTTGTTCCATTTACCAAAGCACTTTTGATCACATCTTTATTAACCGGATCTAAAACAATAATACTTTCATCAACCATACGTAAAGACGATGCCGCATCAATCCAATACCCGCTCCAACCTGCACTGCGTAAATCTTTGTAAACTGCGTTGGTGTAATCACCGCCCTGAGCAGTAACAATAACGTCCATTGCTTTAAGTTCATTAATATCATTGGCATCTTTTAATGCAGGGACATCTTTACCCACATTAGGACCAGCTTGTCCTGCTTGAGATGTGGTAAAAAAAACAGGTTCGATATCATTAAAATCATTTTCTTCACGCATGCGTTGCATAAGAACAGAACCAACCATTCCGCGCCAACCTACAAAACCAACCCTTTTCATCTTACTTGCCTCTTAAAATATATTAAATTCAAAATATTTCAACGCAAAGGCGCAAAGAACGCCAAGAAACGCGAAGAAAAATAATTAAACCATCTTAGACTTCAGTATACGGAGAAAATTAAACTAGAAACTATTGAGTTAAAAACTCTGCGTACCTTTGCGTCCTTTGCGACTTTGCGTTGAGGTTTTAAAACTACAACGCTGCCACGACAGCATCACCCATTTCTGAAGTGCTAACTTGTTTCATGCCGTCTGAATAAATATCTGCAGTACGTAAACCTTGATCTAAAACTTTATCCACTGCTTTTTCTATTCTGTCTGCCATTGCAGTTTCATCAAGTGAATAACGCAACATCATTGCAACAGATAAAATCGTTGCTAATGGGTTTGCTACGTTTTGCCCTGCTATATCAGGCGCAGAACCATGAATCGGTTCATACATGCCCTGGCCTTTTGCATTTAATGAAGCTGAAGGCAACATGCCGATTGAACCTGTTAACATCGCCGCACAATCAGAAAGAATGTCACCAAACATATTTGTTGTTACCATTACGTCAAACTGTTTTGGTGCACGTACTAATTGCATTGCAGCGTTATCAACGTACATATGTGATAATTCAATATCTTTATTATCTTCATGCAATTCGTTTACAACATCACGCCACATTTCTGTTACTTCTAAAACGTTTGCTTTATCAACTGAACAAACACGGCTGTCACGTTTACGTGCGATATCAAAAGCAACTTCTGCAATACGTTTTACTTC
>JAUVEN010000115.1 GCA_030594815.1 Gammaproteobacteria bacterium | reverse complement strand
AATGTCGGGCGCAAACTTGCTACAAAATCCGATACTTCAGATAATTCACAGAAGTGTTGGGGCAGCTAATAAATTTTTTATAAAAGTTAAACCGCCTAAAATATAAACGCCCTTATCGGGCGTTTTTTATGGATGTCATTACGTTTCTTTTTAAGAACATATTATCGCAAATCCTTCGGTAAAGAAAAAATGATATTTTCTTCTTTACCATCTTGATTAGCTATTTCAGAAACGCCCCACTCGCGTAATTTCGCAATCACATTTTCAACTAACTCTGCTGGCGCTGACGCACCAGCGGTTAGCCCAATACTCTTTTTGTTTTTTAACCAGTCTTGATTAATCTCGGTTTCATTATCAATTAAATAAGCTTCTGTACCAATACGCTCTGCTACTTCTTTTAAACGATTTGAGTTTGAACTATTGGGTGAACCAACAACTAACACAAGATCACTTTCTTCTGCTAATTTTTTAACAGCATCCTGACGATTTTGTGTGGCATAACAAATATCATCTTTTTTAGGGCCGTGAATATTTGGGAAACGTTGACGTAAAGCATTAATAACGTTTGCAGTATCATCCATGGATAACGTTGTTTGAGTAACATAAGAAAGATGATCCGGATTATTGATAACTAAATCATTTACATCATCAACATCTTCAACCAGATACATGTGACCACCCTGACTTTCATCAAACTGTCCCATAGTACCTTCCACTTCGGGGTGGCCGACGTGACCAATCAAAATACATTCATGCCCTGCCTTGCTAAATCGAGTAACTTCCATATGAACTTTAGTTACTAAAGGACAGGTTGCATCAAAAACTTTTAACCCCCGTTCTTTAGCCTCTGCTCGCACGGCCTGGGAAACACCGTGAGCACTAAAAATAACAGTTGCATCATCAGGAATTTCATTGAGCTCTTCGACAAACACCGCACCCTTGTTGCGTAATTCATCAACAACAAATTTGTTATGTACAACTTCATGTCGAACGTATATTGGTGCACCAAAGAGTTCTAATGCACGTTCAACAATATCTATGGCTCGATCAACACCGGCGCAAAAGCCGCGGGGATTGGCGAGTATGACTTGTTTATTTATGTTTTTAGAATTTGGCACTACTTGAACTCCGGGTAATTCAAAAACTCGAGTTATTGCACTTAATGAACCGCCGCGCGTTTCGTTCAGTATTACCCTAACGTGTTCCACACGTTCTGGCATCGAGGAATGATAATAACTGTTGCAAGCTCATGATCACAACCACTTTTATGGAGATTGCCGCGCGTTGCTCGCAATGACAAGCTAACTAACTATTACTATGCCTAATGCCATTCATATAAGATATTATGCTATTTTCGTAGGTTCGAATTCATTCGAATGCGGTATCAATATTAACCTTTGTGGTTTTTTACCTCTGCGTGCGAATAAATTCGCACCTACAATTTCTTAACTGGCCTGAATTAATTACTATGCTGGTTTAATATCAACAATCTCAACACTAAAGACAACTTCATGACCTGCAAGCGGATGATTAAAATCAACTTTTACTTCATCATCCTTAATTTCTATAATGGCACCGGGAATTTCATCACCCGAAGGCGTACTAAAACCTACAATCATGCCTTCTTCAATTTTCAAATCATCTGAAAATTCTGAGCGAGATAATGTATGAACATTTTCATCATCAGGGAAACCAAAAGTGTCACGAGGTTCGATAGAAAGACTTTGCTTCTCACCAGCCTTTAATCCGTACAAAACCATTTCTAACCCTTCAATCATGGTGCCATCACCCATATGAAAGATCATCGGTTCACCATCAACGGAAGCATCTGCAATCGTGCCGTCTTCCAGAGCTAAAGTGAAATGCATGGTTACTTCGCAACCTGCCCCAATTGTTAAAACTTCTACATCACCCATTTTCTAAATCCTGTACGTGTTTTTTGTAGGTCCGAATTCATTCGGACAAAACCAACCGTTAAAGGTAATGGTTGTGAAAACGAATTAACTCAGCGTCAGAATAAATTCTGACCTACATAAATAAAAGTTATTCTGGTTTGTTATTTTTTCGTTCAGCTCGATATTCACGAATGCTATCAATGATAATCATAGCCACACCAATGCTAATAGCCGAGTCTGCGACATTAAATGCAGGCCAGTACCATTGTTGATAATAAACCTGGATAAAATCGACAACATAACCTAACCAGACGCGATCAATCACATTACCAATCGCACCACCTAAAATTAAAGCCAATGCGATAGCTTGCCATTTTTCATGTTGTTCTAAACGTTTAATCCACAAGACAATGACAACACTTACTACCACTGCAATGACAGCAAAAAACCAACGCTGCCAGCCACCAGCATCATGTAAAAAACTAAATGCAGCTCCGGTGTTATGCATTAACGTCCAGTTAAACATTGGCATGACGGCTACTGGCTGAAACATTTCTAAAGAGGTGCTGGCAATATATTTAGTGACTTGATCTAAAATCACAACAACAATAGCGAGCCATATCCATTTTAACATTTAAATATTTTCCAATTTTCCGTAGGTCAGATCTTTAGTCTGACAAAGCTATCTGCTATTAATATGGTCACGTGTTACAAATTAATTCTGCGTCAGACTGAAGTCTGACCTGCAGTTATTAAGCATGTAAACGTTCTTCACCTTCACCATCGACATTCTCAATACAACGCCCACATAGTTCAGGATGTTTTTTATCCTTACCGACATCTTCACGATGATGCCAGCAGCGAGTGCATTTCTCATGCGCCGAAGCTGAAACGGCAATCCAGATTTCATCATCAGTTGATAACTTATAATGTTTGGCTTCTACTGGTGGTTCGCCTGCAAGATATAATTTTGCATCTGATGTTATAAATACAAAACGTAATTCATCTTCTAAAGTATTTAGCAGATCAAAAATTTCACGACCGCAATACACTTCAATATCTGCAGCAAGACCAGAACCTATCTCACCCGCAACACGTAATGCTTCGAGCTCTTTATTTACACTTTCGCGTACTTCGGTAACTTGCTTCCAGAAATTTATTGCTTGCTCTGCAGCTTTATCGTCACTGTACATAGTTGGTACTTCATACCATCTATTAAGTAAAACAGAGTCATTACGATCCCCAGGCATAAAGGCCCAGAGTTCATCTGCGGTAAAACTACAAATAGGCGCTAACCAACGCACCATCGATTCCAAAATATGATAAATAGCTGTTTGACATGAACGTCGGGCAATACTGTTTTCTTGAGTGGTGTATTGACGATCTTTAATAATATCAAGATAGAAGCTACCCATCTCACCTGCACAGAAATTATGGATCTGCTGATATATTTGATGGAATTCATACGTTCCATAAGTCTCAACAATTTTAGTTTGCTGCTGTTTCGTAGTTTCTACCGCCCACTTATCTAATGACAACATTTGATCGGCTGGCAACATATCTTTAGCTGGATCAAAACCATCCAGATTCGACAAAAGAAAACGCATAGTATTACGAATACGACGATAAGCATCCGCAGTACGTTTAACAATTTCATCTGACACTGTCATTTCACTACTGTAATCTGTCGAGGCAATCCACAAACGTAAAATATCTGCACCTAAGTTCTTGATGATTTTTTGTGGTGCAACCACATTACCTTTTGACTTGGACATTTTCTGTCCTTTTGCATCAACCGCAAAACCATGAGTCAACACAGACTTATAAGGTGGTTTAGCAAACATCGCTATTGATGTTTTTAATGATGACTGGAACCAGCCACGATGTTGATCTGAGCCTTCAAGATATAGATCTGCAACCGGATATTCTTTAATTGCTTCACGTTCATGTAAAACAACATTGTGCGACACACCTGAATCAAACCAGACATCAAGAATGTCTTGCGCTTTTTCGTATTGATCAGCCTCGTCAGCAAGGTAAGATGTAATATCTGATTCAAACCAGGCATTTACACCTTTATCTTCAATCTGACTTGCCACTTTTTCTAATAACTCATCAGTATCAGGATGTAACTTTCCTGTTTTCTTATTTACGAATAGTGGAATCGGCACACCCCAACTACGTTGGCGTGAAATACACCAGTCAGGACTGTTCTCAACCATACCGATGATGCGTGCTTCACCCCAACTCGGCATCCACTTGGTTTCTTTAATTGCTGCAATGCAATCTTTGCGTAAATTATTTTGTTCCATGCTGATAAACCACTGCGGTGTTGCACGGAAAATAATAGGGCTCTTGTGACGCCAGCAATGTGGATAGCTATGCAGGATTTTTTCTTCATGCACTAACTTACTTTTTGCTTTTAAAACATCAAGCACACTGTCGTTTGCTTTGAAAACATGCTGCCCTGCAAACAAAGGAGTGCCTTCAAGAAACTTACCGTTAGTATCAACTGGATTATCCACTTTTAAATTATATTTTTGACCAACAACATAATCTTCTTGACCGTGTCCGGGTGCAGTATGTACCGCACCAGTACCGGCATCTAAAGTAACGTGGTCACCAAGAATAATAGGCACTTCACGGTCATAAAACGGATGCATAACTTTTAATTCTTCAAGATCAGAACCTTTGCAATATGCTACAACTCTATAATCACCGACATCATAACGCGCCATGACATCACTTAATAAATCTTGTGCGATGATTAAACGCTCAGGTACATGAGAACCTACGCCATCGCATTGAACAACGGCATATTCAAATTCAGGATTAACAGCGACTGCTTGATTAGCAGGTAACGTCCAGGGTGTTGTCGTCCAGATCACAATAGAGATTGGACCTTCGGTCGCTCCCAGCGTCCTGCCTCCTGCGACACTCGCACTTTCCTGTGCATCGCCAGCTAGACTTTTTGTGCTACTGCAACGTGCCATGAGTGCTTCTTCGTTTAATATTTCAAAACGCACATCGATGGCAGGTGAGGTTTTATCTTCATATTCAACTTCAGCTTCAGCTAACGATGAACCACAGTCAACACACCAATGCACGGGTTTTGAACCTTTATGCAGGTGACCATTTTTAATGATTTTACCCAGTGAACGAACAATACCTGCTTCAAACTTATAATCCATAGTGAGGTATGGATTTTTCCACTCACCTAAGATACCTAGTCGTTTAAAGTCTTCACGCTGACCATCAACTTGTTTTGCTGCATAGACACGGCAAGCGTCACGAAATTCACTATGTGAAATTTTAACGCCGGCTTTACCTTTCTTTTTCTCAACCATGAGTTCAATAGGTAAACCATGACAATCCCAGCCAGGAATATAAGGCGCATCAAAACCACTTAAGGTTTTCGATTTAATAATAATATCTTTTAAAACTTTGTTAACCGCGTGACCAATATGAATATCGCCATTTGCATAAGGAGGGCCATCATGCAAAATGAACGAGGGACGGTTTTCTTCTTTTGAAAGAGTACGAATCTTTCCGTATAAATCCATCTCGTACCAGTTTTTCAAAAAACCGGGTTCACGTTGCGCAAGATTTCCTTTCATCGGGAAATTTGTTTTCGGTAAATTTAATGTATCTTTATAGTCAGCCACGATTATTTTTCTTTAGTTTAAATTATCTAATTATCAGCCGTCATTGCATTCAATGAACTGCTGCGCGTTTCGTCAGTATTACCCTAACGTGTTACACACGTTCTGGCATCGAGGAACAAAGTGACTGCGGCAATCTCTGGTAAAGTGCTACTCATCATGAGATTGCCACGCTTTGCTCGCAATGACAGGCTGTTCTATGCAGCAAAATATGCCTGCGCCTGTTCTACATCGTTTTGTATCTTTTCTATTAATGCTTCAAGTGAATCAAATTTTTCTTCATCTCGTATTTTCTTTAAAAAGCTCACTTGAATGTGTCGTCCATAAATATCCTGATCAAAATCGAATAAAAATACTTCAAGTAATGCTTTTGTTTCATTTACTGTTGGTCTTGTTCCAACACTAGCTACACCTTGCATAGGTTGTTTGTACTGTTCAAATACATCGAGACCAAACACTTCAACAACAAAAATACCTTGTATCGGTGAAGCATGTCGATGCAAATGTATGTTGGCAGTAGGAAAACCTAATTCTCTTCCCAGTTTCTCACCATGAGCAACTCGGCCACTCATTCGATAACTTCGACCAAGTAATTTTTCAGCATTCGCCATGTCACCTTTTTCTAACGCTGTGCGAATGCGGGTGCTACTTACACGTATGCCGTCAATCTCAAAGGTGTGCATGCTAACAACGTGAAAGCCATGATTTTTACCTGCTTCGACCAGCATATCAAACGTGCCTTCACGGTTTTGACCAAAACGAAAATCATCTCCAACAACGAGATATTTTACACCTAACTTCGCTACCAGTATCTCTTCTATAAAGGCTTGGGCAGATAAATTTGCTAATTTATCGTTAAACGATAAACAGCAGACCCGATCAACTGAATAACGTTGCAATGCCAGAATCTTTTCACGAAAACGCGTTAATCGCGCAGGTACTTTGTCTGGAACAAAATATTCCATTGGTTGCGGCTCAAAGGTAATTAACACTGTGGGCAAACCGAGTTCTGCCGCTTTTTCTGCCAGCTGACCTAATACTGCCTGATGGCCTAGATGCACCCCATCAAAATTGCCAATAGTTGCCACACAACCATGATGTTTTGGACGAATATTCTGTAAGCCGCGAATTAGTTCCATAATACTCGTTCAATGATTCAAAAAAGAGCGAAAGTATATCAAAAACAAAGGGATAACTTAATCTTACTTTTATCTGCTTTTATCCCCCCTCCCTCAGGGAGGGGATTAGGGGGAGGGGATATATTTAAATCACCCCACCCTAGCCCTCGACAATTGCTCCTGCATTGTTCTACCTTCGCCCATCCATGGGCTCGTCCCCTTAAAAGGGAGGGGAAAATTCAAGAACATAAGCCTAATTTTCAAATTTGACCTGGTCGCATTAATTGCGAAAAGCGCACACCAGTCATCCACAATACTGCGAAGTAACTGATTGCACCTAATGGAATTATCCAGCTCAATTGCAAAATTCTCTGACTGGCCGTGGCGTCTATCCAAAACGAAAGCTCACCCGAAATAGTATAAATGATTCCACCCATCACACTCGCGGCTAAAATTGTCTGAAAGATTAACTTTGACCATCCTCTTTGAGGGGTATACACACCAATTTTTTTCAAGCCCAAATACAACAAGCCGGCATTGAGAAAAGCAGAAAGAGTTGTTGCCAATGCGAGCCCTGCATGAGGCGCCGGCCAGCCTAATTTCAGCATAGGTACAACAAAAAGTATGTTCAGAACCATATTGGCAAACATCGCAATGAGTCCCACTTTTACCGGCGTTTTCGTATCCTGACGAGCAAAATAGCCCGGAGCCAGGACCTTAACCAATATGAAGCCCATTAAGCCTCCGCTATAAACCAATAGACTGATGGATGCCATTTCTACATCCAGCGGTTTAAAATCACCATAAAGAAACAATGT